>JACQQV010000009.1 GCA_016206785.1 Candidatus Omnitrophota bacterium | reverse complement strand
TCCACCAGAACCAGAAGAAAACCCCGACTAAAAAAATAACGAGACCCTTTTTCATCTTTCCCTCTGATTCGGATTCTGGGCCTTCAGTTCCTGCCGGAAAAGCGCCTTATAAGCCACCGGATTCTTAAGGTCCTGAATCTTCTCGCGAAACTCAAGTCTTTTGTTCATGGCACTCATGACCTTCGCCGTCTTCCCCTCAGAAGGTCTTGCCGCCGGCGCTTCATAGCGATTCATGGCCTGATACATGGTTCGTGACGGTTGTGTGTTGGTGTGACTGAGCGCCGGATGATCCATCGGTTTGGCCTCCAAGGCCCACGCCGTCCCTATAAATATAAAGAAGAGAACCCCCATCGCTCCTACACCCCCAATCCATCTCAACATAAGACTGGTCTTTTCCGTCATCATGCCGTCCTTATTTGTTCTTGGGACCTTTTGCTTTGGTGCCCGTCAGGTCATAAAGACCGTACGCATAAGCATGGCCCTTGCCCTTTTTCTCTCTGACAATATCGCCGGGGACCGAGGGTTTCACAACTTTCATTCCCGGTCCTTCACGGGCTTCAAGAACTCCTGCCTTGCCTACAACCTTTCCCGCATTTTTGTGGCTCTTCTCAATGGCAATCGCTTGGCCCTTCGCCCCTGGGTCATCAACCGGTTGAATCGAGACGTCGGGCGGATCTGGAGTAATGAAGACTGGCGGGTCCAGACTGGGGGGGTCAGGTCTACTTCCCGTGGCTGCAAAAGCGGTGTTCGCGACAAAAAGAATCACCACAACTGTCATCCCAACTTTCATTGCTTGTTTTTTCATTTTTCATCCTCCCTAAAACAAATTGGCCGAGTCGCCATTTTTCTTCGGCAACTCGGCCTCCCGCACTCCGTGCTGCGGGACCGGAGTTTTGCGCCCCTCAATCGCTTGAGGTTTGCCTTTATCGGAAAACTCTTATCGACTTACAAATCTTTTTAAAAGTCGTAAGAAACTAATCTAAAAAAATAAATGAGCAATTTTCTTGCTTCACTAACAATACAAACTATACCATGAGACTCCGTCAGTGTCAAGGAAAAATTTCTACCTATTGTCTTCCCTAACTAATTGGTGTTTCCGACGAGAAATGAGGGATTTAGAGGGGCTAAACTATGGCTTTGTTAACACTTTGTTTCTGTATAGAAACAATCAGGGACGCTTTCCGACGCGTCCCTAGGGACGAATCGGAAAACGTCCCTCTTCATGATACGGTTGATATGGTCATGACTGTACAAATATGTCGCGAATTGAAAGGCTCGCCGCGCCGAGGGCGACCGCGTTCTCTCCGAGCCTTGAAGGAATGATCTTACAGGCATTCGCCATTTCCGGAAAGGCCCACCCTGAAATGGTCTTTTTCACAGCATCCATGAGGAGTGCGCCCGCCTCTTCAAGCCCCCCTCCGATCACCAACACCTCAGGATTGAAAAGATTGATGAGCCAGGCCGCCTTGACGCCAAGCCGCACCCCCGCATGCTCCACGAGTTCCACGGCGAGGCGATCCCCAAATTTGGCTGCCTTGAAGACCGCTTGAAGGTCGACCTTGTCAATCGAGCCGGCATATTTTAGAATTTCAGATTGCATCCCTTCCCGGAGCGCCTTTTTGGCAAGGGCAACCATGCTGATGTCCGCGGTCCACTTCTTTAGAAAACAGGGATTTCCTTCGTAGCAATTGAACTTGTCATCTTGGACAGGATTCTGAATCGCATATTCCCCCGCATTGCCGCTTGCGCCGCGATAGATTTCGCCGTTAATCACGATCCCAAGCCCTGCCCCCGCAAACATAAAAAGGAGATGTTTGATCTGAGGATCGAGAGAGAGCCAATACTCCCCGAAGGCTGCGACCGTCGCATCATTTTCCAAAAGAACCGGAATCCCAAAGCGCCGCTCGATCTCATTGCGGATCGGAACATAAATATAGCCGAACCCTTCTCCCATCTTCTCCGGCCAACGGAGACTTCCCCCTCCTTTATCGAGAAGGCCGGCGATGCCGATCCCGATCTTCTGGACCTTCTCTTTTTCGACCTTGGACCTTGAAAGGAGACCCTCAATGATCTCAACGAGGTGATCCATCACGCTGGTTGCCCGCTCGTCGGGGCGGCTCATTTTGAGGTCATTCACCACATTCCCCTCAAGGTCAACGAGGAGTGCTACGGAATTAAAGAGATTAAACCCGACGCCGATCACATATCCCGCTTCCTTGTTCAGTTGTACAAGCACCGGCCTCCGTCCCCCCGTCGAGACATCGATATCTTTCTCAAGGATGAGACGCTTCTGAATGAAATCGTTCACATAGTTGGAGACGGTCACAATATTGAGCTTCACCAATTTTGAAATATCCGTCTTGGTCAGCGGCCCCTGCCGACGGATCGCCTCCAGGATGGCGAGGCTTTTCCGCCCGCGTCCTGACATCAAATCATCATCAAATCCGATCTCTTTCATCAAAACCCCCTACGGCCTCAGGCGCGATTCGATCTCCAAAAGAAGTTGAATGATCCCGCCAATGGTTTTGAAAATGAGAAAATAGACACCGCCTAAGGCAAACCAGAAAATCCCCGCAAGTCGAGGGCTCTCAGGAGTCCCTCCCCCGAATAACAGCACGAACATCGCACCCGCCCCGACCGCCAAAGAGATCCAACCTAAAATCTCAAAGATGCGGGTCCGCTCCGTCAGTTTCAAAAACCGGTATCCCTCTCCTTCTTCCATGAAATCTCCCTCTACGAAGTCCCTTCAACCGCCACCTCGCCTCCCCTACGGCGTCTGCGGTATTGCCGCATGTATTCTCTCATATAAAGCCTGTAATACTCCCGATGCGCTTCACGATATTGCCGAATATGGGCTGAATGGGTGAGACGCCATTGCCTGGAACGGAGGCTCCGCTTGTTCCGCCAATGGGGATTGGCATGAATATGTCGAAAATAGGCGGGATTCCGCGCACGCCAGGAAAGAATATTCCGCTTCTGGCGTTCTGTCTGACACGCTAGGTTAGAGCAGATCTTCTGATTGGGGCGGTATTTGCTCGGTGCGAACTCGTTGGAACAGATCTCACAAATTCGTACATTTTTGTTTAGATTTTCTTGCGGGATTCCACTATAATTTATCTCAAGCATTCACATAACCTTCTGTTTCAATGATATGGTTATGATACGGTCCTCGACCCTTCTTAACCCGCACACCCGCTTACCGGCTAACCGGCTAACCGATCAACCGTTAGGTGACCTCAACTGTTCAATTTGAAATAAAGTATACCACTTTACCCGTTAAGAGTCAAGATAGACAGATAGAAAAATGGTAGCCCCATGGGGATTTGAACCCCAGTCTTCAGGCTGAGAACCTGACGTCCTAGACCAGGCTAGACGATGAGGCCGCGGCAGAAATTATAACAAAAAGGGTTCCTTTTCACAAAAAAGTTTTTAATGAACTAAAAATATCGCTATAACTTACGCTTCCCCAAATGGATCCGCAGAGAAGGCAGGGGGGGACAAATTGACATTTAACCAAAGGTATGATATACTTTTACGTCAAGGGAATACATCTATGCCAAAACCAATGCCCATCAAGAGTCACCGGTTCCGGATGTTCTTCATGATGCACCGGCTAAAAATTATTATCCTCTTTTCCATTTTCCTCCTCATCGTCTTTTCGATTTGGGGGCTTATGTCCTTAGAGTCATTCTATCGGAACATGACCCTGGCGCAACTTCCAATCAGCGTCATGCTCTCCGGGATTAGCGCCGCCGTCTTCGTCTTCATGTACCTCATCGGTTTTGGCCGCGGCCTTGCCAATGTCGGGAAACGGACGATCAAAGGGTCTGAGGTAGACGTCAAATGGAGTGATGTCATCGGGATGGAAGAGGCCAAGATAGAGGCAATGGAGGTCGTACAGCTCATGAAGGACCGAGCCCGTCTTAAAAAGATTGGAGGGAAGATCGTACGCGGACTTCTTCTGGTTGGGCCTCCAGGTTGCGGAAAAACCTACCTTGCCAAGGCGATCGCAACCGAAGCGGGTATCCCTTTTATTGCTATGGCGGCGAGTGAATTTAACGAAATTTTTGTAGGGGTCGGCTCTTCGCGGGTGCGGAAACTCTTTGACAAGGCAAGAACCCTTGCCTACGGGTACGGGGCATGCGTTCTGTTTATTGACGAACTGGATGCCATTGGCCGCTCAAGAACGTTTAACATGTTTGGTGGCGCCCAGGAAACCAATACCACGCAGAACCAACTCCTTGTGGAGATGGATGGGTTAAATGAAAAGGACGCGAATGTGATTGTCATTGGTGCAACCAATGCCGCAGAGGGCGTTCTTGATGCGGCACTTCTCCGTCCTGGAAGGTTCGATCGGAAAATCTTCGTGGGACGCCCGAACCTCGAAGAACGAGAAAAACTCTTTGCGTATTATCTTGGAAAAGTAAAATATGATTCCACCCTCGACGTCGGGCGGCTTGCCCGAAAGAGTGTCTATAAAAGTCCCGCCGATATTGAAAATATCATCAAAGAATCCGCCCTCATCGCTACCCGAAAGGGAAAAGACACGGTCGAATATAAGGACTTGAGTGAAGCGATGGAGCGGATTGACATGGGGTTAAAACACAGGGTTCATATGACCCCTGAAGAGCGAAAAATCACCGCCTATCATGAAAGCGGGCATCTTGTGACCCTCTATTTCCTTCATCCGACCGATGATGTCTTCAAGGCCTCCATCATCGCAAGAGGCGAGGCTCTCGGCGTCGTCCATCATCAGCCCCGCGAGGAGTGGCATACGGACAGCCGGGATAAACTCCTGGCGGACATCAAAGTCTCTCTGGCCGGATACGTCGCTGAAAAATTCAAATTCGGGGTCACCTCCAATGGCGTCGCGGCGGACTTTCGTAATGCGATGGCCAAAGCGAGTGCGATGGTCTGGCAGTACGGGATGGGAACCAACGGTTTCCTGGGAGATTACACACTCCTTACCGGGTTTACGGCCGGCAGAGACTCGACGAATGACCTCCTTTCGGACCGGCTCAAATATGAACTGAACATGGAAACCAACCGGATCCTCCAAGAGTGTCTCAAAGAGGTAGAGGGACTCCTTAAAAAAGAGGAAAAGATCCTCGACCGATTTGCGGGCGAACTTCTCCAGAAAGAAGAGCTGGAATACGACGAGATCGAAGCGATCTTTGTAGAATACGGAAGAAGCCGGTCTTCCTCTTCTTCAAAATCTTCCTAAGATGAACCCCGTTAGAAACTTATGTACAACTATGTTAGGTGTTTCTAACGGGGTGAAACGGTTTGTTCTTCTGATGGGGTGCATGCTCTTTTTGGCAGGATGCAGCCCTACCTATCCCAAACATCAACTCATCGCATCCCTCACGGAACTGTGCAAAAAAGAGTACGGGGTCGACGTCTCTGTGCAGATTGCCGGAAAGACCCTCGGGGTCATGGTCCCCCTTGAGAAACTTCTCGACTCCACCTTAAAGCTTTCCCCGGATGTCGGAGACAAGCTGGATGGCGTGATCCTTGCCACTTCCCGTGTCGTCTTGAGCACAGACCACCCTCTTGATTTTTATGTGGTCGTTGCACAGGACAAGCGGATCCCGGGGATTGAACTACGTCTCACCCGGTATATCCAGGACATCCGGCGCCTCAATTATGGGGATCTTTCACGGACAGAATACACCAAACGGATGCTTCTCGATTTTGGGATTGGCCTGGGTGTCTTCTCCGGGAAAGAAGAACCGTTCCATCTCGAAGAAGTGCGGATGGAGCAATTCCTTGCCACCCAGATCGCCCGACGGATTAAAACCGCTTTTGAAGAGGAATCCCAATTAAAAGAGGGGTTCGAAATCAAAACGGTGCATGGAAAGTTCCTCCCCCACCAGGAGGCTGCCGACTGGGGAGGTAAAGAAAAACGATTCGGAAGGTTTGTCATTACGCTAGAAGCGCGGGAACGGCTTATGGGTCTTTTGGAAACGCTGGGAAGTGAAGATGAAGAAAGACTCTTGGGCGCAAGCCTTGAGGGGATTTTAGACGTGTTGCAGGGGTATCACTTTAGTGCGTTCGACAGCGTCGAAATCAAGCTTCCTTTTCTCGATCACTCCTTTATCCTCGGAAGGGATGTCCTAGAACTCTATCGACGGAAAAAGATCGGCCTCGCCCAACTCCTCTCACCGAACAATTTCAACCTTCCTTCCTACGATGCGGAGCTTCTCCTGAAGAAGTAGTCCGATCGCTTTCGGGTAAAGACGGTGCTCCACCCGATGAATCCGCTCATGAAGGGTTTTCTCCGTATCACCCCGTTTGACCGGAACAGTTTCTTGTAAAACAATCGGTCCTGTATCGACCCCTTCATCGACAAGATGGACGGTGACCCCGGTGACCTTGACCCCATGCCGAAGCGTATCCCGGACAGCACTCCTCCCGCGAAAGGAAGGGAGAAGGGCAGGGTGGATATTGAGAATCCGGTGCCGATAGGCACGCACAAACGCAGGGCTTAAAATTCTCATAAATCCCGCCAGAACGATGATGTCAATCCGGCGGGATTTCAACTTCCGTAAAAGGGTCTGCTCATAATCTAACCGGGAGGGATACTCGCGGGGACGAAGTACAAGCGTTTCGACGCCGGCCCCTCTGGCCCGTGTTAAGGCAAATGCGGCGGGGCGATCGGAGACGACCACGGCGAGGCTTGCCTTCAATCGTTTCGTTCGGACCGCATCGAGGATGGCCTGAAGATTGGTTCCCTCTCCTGAGCAGAAGACAGCGATCCTTTTCACTCGCTGCCTAAAACCCCCTGGACCCGCTTGACCATCTCCCCTTTTGAGATGAGGCCAACGACCTTATCAATCGCTTTGCCCTGTTTAAAGAAGATGAGGGTGGGAATACTCATGATCTGAAATTTCCCTGCCTGATTGGGATTGTCATCGACATTCAACCTGCAGAACTTTACCTCTTTGTATTCCTTGGCGACCTCTTCGACGATCGGGGAAAGCATCTTGCAGGGACCGCACCACTCCGCCCAAAAATCGACAACGACCGGCCTATCGGCCCGCTCCACTTCCTTCTCAAAACTCTGGTCATCCACTTCCAACACATGTTCACCCATTGCTATTTCCCTTTCTTCAATGAACACGAAACTTATGGAGTTCTCACAGGACGACATAAGTTTCTGTGTAAATTAAATCCGCCAAAGATCTTTGGCGGATCAAATTCAGACAACAAGTTACGTCGTTTCACTCCGTAACTTGTGTCTTCATTTGATAAAAAGCATGCGCATAGAGGTCGTTGACCCGCTCGATTTCTTCGTGTGAGAGGTCAGGGCAGTCGGAAGCGGCAGCAAACTCCGCCAGCTGTTCCTCATGGTAGATATTGGGAAGGCAAGAAGCGACGGTCGGCTCCGCAAGGATATATTTCAATGCCGCCTGCGAAAGCGTCATTTTCTCCTTTAGAAATTCGAGTTTTCCCAATTTCTTAAGCCCCTCGGTCAGCCATTCCCGTGGGCGGTGGCTCCGGTGATCTGTCTCCGGAAAGGCGGTCTTCTCCGTATATTTTCCCTCAAGGAGCCCGGAAGAATGGGGGACGCGCACCAAAATCGCTGCGTCCGTAATCTTCGCGACGGGGAAAAAGTCCCGTCCAGGGTCCTGTTCCAAAAGATTGTAGACCGTCTGAAGGGAATGGACCTTGCGTTTTTCCATCGCTTGCATCCCTTCTTCTTTCCATCCGATAGCGGGACCGAGGGCGACCCCATAGGCACGGATCTTTCCTTCCTGTCTGAATTGCTCCAAGAGTTCAAAGAGGCCGTCGTTGTCGATGGCGTCCATCCGTGGATTATGAATCTGGTAGAGGTCGATCGTGTCGCGCCCGAGCCGCCTCAAACTCTGTTCGAGGGCAAAACGGACAAATGTCTCTGAAAAATCCTGAGGAAATTCTCTTTGGCTTTCCCGCTTTCCGTCGTAAAAATTGTATCCGAATTTTGTGGCGATCGTGACGTTCTGATTTCCCCCGAAGGCCTTGGCCAAGAGCGTTTCTCCTCGACCCGATCCGTAGGTATCGGCAGTATCAAAGAAGGTGACCCCCAGCTCGAAGGCTTTCTTTAAGAGAGAGACCGCTTCCTCATCGCTTTTTTCTCCCCACCAACCGGTGCTCACGGTCCAAACGCCAAAACCGATTTCAGAAACGGCGACTTCTGTTTTTCCTAATAAACGCTGCTTCATCTTTTTATCCTCGAGCGCCCCTTGGGATGCGGCAGGTGGCGGATAATCTGAATCACCTCTTCCGGGGTGTCCACGATTTGAAAAATTTTAAGGTCTTGAGGTTCGATATAGTCTCCTGCAAGAAGCGTCTCTTTGGCCCACTTCAAAAACGTATTCCAATATTTTTCTCCTAAAAGAATGACGGGAAGTGGAGTGATCTTCTGCGTCTGGATGAGGGTAATGATCTCGAAAAATTCATCGAGGGTTCCGTAACCGCCCGGGAGCATGACAAAGGCACTGGCATATTTGACGAACATGACCCGTCTACAGAAAAAGTAACGGAACTCCAATTTCGTCTTGATATAAGAATTCGGTTTCTGGATAAAGGGAAGTTGGATATTGAGACCGATCGATTCACCCCCCGCTTCAAACGCCCCCTTGTTGGCCCCCTCCATAATGCCTGGGCCGGCCCCGGTAATGACGGCGTAGCCTTCTTTCACCAAAAGTCGTGCAAGGCGTTCCGCTTTTTTGTAATTTGCATCGTTCGGTTTTGCTCGGCTCGACCCAAAAATGGAAATTGCGGGTCCCAACTGGGAAAGATCCTCGAACCCGTCGACAAACTCCGACATGATCCGGAAAACGCGCCAGGTTTCTTCCTTCGCAATGTCGTAGGCCATGGTTATCTTCCTTTTTTCACGAGACGGCGGAGAGTCGCAAGATTCATGATATCTTCCTCAAGATCTTCTCCCTTGGGCGTTTCAAGAACCTTCGGAATGTTTTCAAATCGCTTATCATTCATGAGAGCCCGAAACGCCTCAAGCCCGATCGCGCCTTTCCCGATATGCTCATGCCGATCCACATGGCAGTTGAGCCCTTTCTTTGAATCATTCAGATGAAACGCTTTGATGCGGTTGACCCCTACGGTCGCATCAAATGTTTTCATGGTCTCTTCGTAGGCTTTCTTTGTTCGAAGATCATACCCCGCGGCAAACACATGGCAGGTGTCAAAACAAACCCCGAGCCGCTCCGGGGGGCCACTTTCATCAAGAAGGCTGTGCAGATGCTCGAAACGATGTCCGACGTTCGAGCCTTGTCCTGCCGTGGTCTCAAAAAGGATAAGTGTTTTCCCTTTTGGCGAATGATGCAAAACTGTTTTGACGGCACGTGCGATCTGCGCGAGGCTCCCTTCCTCCCCTGCCCCCACATGGGCACCGGGATGCATCACCAAGAAATCAAGTCCCAATGTCTCGCACCGATCGTATTCATCCTGAAAGGCACTGAGCGACCGCCGATAAAGAACTTCGTCGGGGCTTCCGAGATTGATAAGGTAAGAATCGTGAGCAAATACAGAACCTGCTCCCCACGATTTCCTGCGCGTTTTAAAGACGCTGACTTCCCCTTCTCTTAAAGGGGGGGTGCGCCACTGGTTTGAATTTTTTGTAAAAATTTGGATCGCGGTGCAGCCGATCGATTGACCCCGCTCAATCGCCTTGTCAAGACCCCCTGCAATCGACATGTGGGCTCCCAGAAGCATCATCGGAAACCTCAAGAGAGACTTTATTATAGAGGAAAAGTGCCCGTTTGGCAATAAGAAATGGAGCCGGCGAGAGGAATTGAACCTCCGACCCGCGGTTTACGAAACCGCTGCTCTGCCCCTGAGCTACGCCGGCTTGAGAATGATACGAGCGTCGCAGATTTTGGCGCCACCTCCTGTGGCATAAACCATCATGGGATTGATGTCGAGTTCTTCAATCCCTTCGAGTTCCACAGAAAATTGCGAAAGACGTAGGATGCATTCTGCAAGGATTTTGAAATCCACAGGTTTCTCGCCCCGAAGGCCCCTTAAGATCGGATACGATCGAATCCCTTCCATCATCCGTTCCGCCCCAAACTCCCGAATGGGCGCGACGCGAAAAGAAACATCTCGAAGCGCTTCCACATAGATTCCACCGAGGCCGAAAAGGAGGATGGGGCCGAAATGGGGATCCTGCTTCATTCCTAAAAAGACTTCCTTCCCGGTCTTTGCCATCTCTTGAACATGAACTCCTGTGATATGCGCTTTCGGGATTTTGGTTCGAATGGAATCGATGATCCGATCATAGGAGCGAATCAGTTCATTTGGATCTTTTATGTTGAGAAGAACACCGCCGACATCAAATTTATGAATAATATGAGGGGAAACAACTTTAAGGGCAACGGGATAACCGATCCTGTGGGCCGCGTGCAGCGCTTCCGTCACATTATGAGCCAGTTCATGTCGAAGGAGTGGAAAGCCGTAACAATCCAAGATCTGAAACGTTTCGATATCGGAAAGATAATGTTTTTTGGCGCGAATCGCCCGTTGAATGAGAGAGCGCGCCTTTTTCTTCTGGACGGTGAAATGTTTAAATTGGGTACGCGGACGGCCTACCCACCAGTCGTACGAAACCATTTTAGAAAAGGATCGGACAGCAGCCTCAGGAAATTTGTAATTCGGAATACCATGGTCTTCCAAGATCCGAACCCCCTTCGACACATCCACAATTCCCATAAAACAACCGAGAATCGGCTTCAAAACATTCTTCCCCGCCTTCCCGATCACACGGGCAATCTCCTCGATATCGGTCATTGCCTGCGGAGTGAGGATGACAATCGTTCCATCCACAGAGGGATCCTTGAGGACCGCCCGAAGGGCCGCTTCATACCGGTCATGCCGTGCGTCTCCAATCACATCGACAGGGTTCGCAAGGTTTGCCGTCGAAGGAAGGGCGCGACGGAGGGCATGCGTTGTTGATTTGGAAAGAACGGCAAGGTCAAGACCATAACGGATCGCCGCGTCCGTCGCCATAATCCCCGGGCCTCCTGCATTGGTCACGATGGCGACTTTCCTGCCGCGGGGGATCGGCTGTTTGGAGAAGGCCCGCGCGTAATCGAAAAGTTCCTCAATCGTGTCGACGCGGAGGACCCCACATTGTGCAAAGACCGCATCATATACTTCATCTGAGCCCATCAAAGATCCGGTATGGGAAGAAGCGGCCCTCGCCCCTTGGGGAGTCCGACCCGATTTAATCGCAAGGATCGGTTTTCGGTTTTCGACTTCTCCGGTAATCTCCCGCGCAATCTCAATAAACCGACGGCCATCTGCAAGATCTTCCAGATACAAAAGGACGACCTTTGTCTTGGGATCGTCCTTTAGAAACAAAAGAAGGTCATTCTCGTTGATATCCGCCTTGTTTCCCATACTGATGAATTTTGAAAAACCGATCTTCTCTCCCTTGGCATAATCAAGCACTGCGGTGCAGAGAGCGCCGCTTTGCGAGATAAAGGCGATGTTCCCTTCGATCGGCATCGTCCGTCCGAACGTTGCATTCATGGAAACAGCGCCATCGGTATTAATGATGCCGAGACAGTTTGGGCCGATGAGACGTATCTTGTATTTTCTGACCTTCTTTTTTACCGCCTGTTCAAGAAGAGTCCCTTCTCCGCCGACTTCTTTAAACCCTGCGGAGATAATGATGGCGTTTCGAATCCCTTTCCGACCACACTCATCAAGAGTCTTCGGAACCACAACATTCGGCACAATGAGAACCGCAAGATCCACCGGCCCGGGGACATCTGAGAGGCCGGGGTAACAGCGAA
Organism: Candidatus Omnitrophota bacterium; assembly: GCA_016206785.1. GTDB lineage: Bacteria > Omnitrophota > Gorgyraeia > JACQQV01 > JACQQV01 > JACQQV01. Next base: position 42,481 of record JACQQV010000009.1, on the reverse strand, counting down.
CTCCGAAGATGCTGTCCGCTTTGGGGTTTACCGGATAGAGGATGCCCTTATATCCATTAAAAAGAAGGTTCGAAAAAAGGGAACCGCCGACACTTTCAGGGCGGCGGCTTGCGCCGATCACGGCGATCGATTTGGGACAAAAAAGGGTTTGGAGGGATTTTGTTTGAGTCTGTTTCACGAACCTATTATACCTTATCCGGCCTCTTTTTCCACACTTTCGGAAGGAAGGAGAGAGCGGCGACAAGGAGAACGGCAGCCAAAAACTTCCAGAAATTTTTGAGGTCGGTAAGGGAGCTCCCCAAATAGACAAAAGCAAAGGTGCCGGGGATAATCCCGAAGAGGGTTGCCCAGAAATAGTCTTTCAGTCTTACCTTCGTAAGCCCCAGGCCATAGTTTTGCATGTCATAGGCCACACTCGGAATGAGCCGCACCCAAAGGACCGTCATGAATCCATGCTTTTCAATCCCTTCGTCGAGTCTCGTGATTTTTCCTTTAATAAACTTGCCGACTGCTTCCCGGCCAAAGGCACGCGCAAAAAGAAATTCCCATAGGGCACATAACGTCGCCCCAATGACCGTGTAGAGAGTTCCAAAGAGAGAGCCGAATGCAAGCCCGCCCGTAATACTCAAAATCCCAGCAGGAAATAGAACCAGTGGCCGAATCACATAGAAAACGATGTAGACGATCGGGGCCCAAGCCCCGAATCCTAAAAGAAACCCGCGAACACGTTGTGGGGTAAACTGATGGTAATCGATACGGAATAATCGAAAAATACCGTAAATCAAAAAAAGAAAAGCGCAAAAGATACCAAACTTAATCCAAACAGACCGGTTTTTCTGATTCATCGAGCGAGTCTCACCAGCATCCGTGCCAATTTTGGAAGAAAACCTTTAAACAGTTTCTCCGTGTAATACTGATCCGCAGTTTTTCGGACCGCCTGCGCAAGTGTTGGATAGGCATGGATGGTAGAAGAAAGTTGTCCGATCTTTAAACGATTTTTCTTGGCAATGGTAAACTCATGAAGGAGCTCTCCTCCATTGGGCCCTAAGACATGGGCACCGAGGATAAATCCTTTTTTGTCACAAATGACTTTGATGAGTCCTCCTTCTTCTCCTTCGATGATGGCCCGGTCTGCACTTTGGAATGGAAAACGATAGATGCTGATTACACCATGTTTTTCTTTTGCTTCGGATTCCGTATCCCCAACCCGACCTAGTTCAGGGTCTGTATAAGTCACCCAGGGGACAGCGAAATAATCGGCTTTTCTCCCCAAAAAAGGAAAAAAGGCATTCGAAAGGGCGACGCCTCCCTGATGCTCCGCCATATGGGTAAAAGGATAAGGTCCTGCAACATCTCCAACGGAAAAAATATGTTTTTGAGAGGTCCGCATCTTTGTATCGACGGTAATTCCCTTTTTCGTGTAAGCCACCCCGGCCGCCTCAAGGCCGAGTCCCTCTACATTTGGGGCACGACCGATCGCGATCATCACTTCATCCACTTCAAAAGTCTCTCCGGCGCCCGGATGGTCTTTATCAAGAGGGCAGATCGCCTCCAGGGTCTTCTTTTGCCCTTTCCGCTTAACCTCCTTCACCTCCGTACAGGTCACAATCTGCATCCCTTCTTTTCGAAGAATCCCTTCAAGGGTATCGGCAATTTCTTTATCTTCCCTTGGAAGAATCTGGCCCATTTTCTCGATGACCGTCACCTTGGATCCCAGACGGAGAAAAACTTGAGCAAATTCCATCCCGATCGGTCCGGCACCTAGAATAGCGATCGAGGAAGGAAGTTCCTTGAGGGTATCGATTGCCATTTCATTCGTGAGGACGCCACTTTCTTTGAGCCCCGGGATGGGAAGAATGACAGGACGGGAACCGGTGGCGATCACAAAACGTTTGGCACGAAGTGTCTTTCCATCGACGGAAAAGGTACGGGAATCTTCAAAATGCCCTTCTCCAAAGAGAACTTTGATACCTTGCTTCTCAAAATTTTCTGGTGCGTCATGTTCTCCAATTCTTGCCTGGACCTCGCGCATCCGCTGCATCACCTTTTTAAAATCAAGTTGGGCCTGGGCCGGCCCAACGCCAAATTCATCGGCCCGGCGGATTAAGGAATGGACCTTTGCGGAATAAATCAAGGTTTTGCTCGGAACGCACCCATAATGGAGACAGTCCCCTCCTAATTTTCTTTTTTCAATGAGCGCCGTCTTTGCGCCGAGCCGCGCTCCTCCGAGTGCGGCGACGAGACCCCCTGCGCCTCCACCAATTACTACAAGATCATAATGTTCCATAATACACGATTCCTTTTCGCCTCGGGGTCCTGCCGTGGTGTTATCCCATTCCCTGCCTGCCGGCAGGCAGGGGCTTCGCCTTTCGGCTGCAGGCGAATGGGAGCCCTACGCCACGTCACCCCTCGGCATCAGTAACCTTATGTTGCAATAGCACCACCGCAACTGGAGCCACACCCGGCCGTGCAGCCGAAACAGTGATTCCCTGTAAGAATCTCCCGGTTTTCAAGTTCCTCAAGCGTTACATCAAAAATCGTCGGTTGAGGCCCTGCGGCGCGGCCGTTGAGGTGCATGGTAAGCATCTGATTAAAATCGCAGTCGTAGAGTTTCCCATCCCATCCGACACTTAAGGTACCCCGGCACATGAGTCCCTCAACGGTCTGAGGATTGAAACTTCTTTCCAAGAGAGCTACATATTTTTCATATTGGCCGAATGCCCTGAGATATTTCTCATAGCGTGTGATCGGCATATTGGTAATCGTATAGAGGCGATTAAAAACGGCCCCAAAATCTTCCAGAAGTCTCAGTTTGTAATCCTTCTCTAATGTATCCTGTGGTGGGGGAAGATGCGAACCAACGGGATTATACACAAGATTAAGAATAAGACCGCTTCCTTCTTTTCCGTATCCCAATTTATTGAGCCAAAGAAGCGCTTTGATCGAAGCATCAAAGGTCCCGCTCCCCCGCTGTTTATCGACATTCCCCTCGGAGTAACAAGGCAAAGACGCAATCACTTCGACCCTCTGATCCGCGAGGAACTTCGGAAGATATTCCTTTCCCTTTTCAAAAAAGACGGTCAAGTTGCAACGATCCATCACATGGGCTCCCCGAATTCTTGACTCGGTGACCAGGTAATCGAAATGGGGATTCAGTTCCGGCGCTCCACCGGTAAGATCCACTTGCTTGATCCCGGAGCGATCGAGAAAACGGATGACCGCCTCCGCTGTTTTCCGGTCCATGTTTTCTTCAGTTTTGGTGGGGCCCGCCTCCACGTGACAGTGGGAACAGGTCATGTTGCAGTATTTTCCGACATTCACCTGAAGGATTTCAATTTTTCTTTTTCTGAAATCCTTGGTGACGACGGAAATTTTTTCGTCGAATCGGTTCATGCAGCGATCCTCCTAAAAAGGACATAAAGGATTGCCGAAGAGGCGGCTGCCACTGGAAGTGTCAAAACCCATGCAGCAAGAATGCCGCGAATCACTTTCCAATCCGCCTTCCCATTCACGAGACCGATGCCAAAGAGTGACCCACAGGAAACATGCGTTGTGGAAACCGGCATTCCCCATCGGGAGGCGAGGATGACCAAGAAGGCGGTCACGGCATTGGCGGTAAAGCCCTGACCATGATTCATCTGCGTAATCCGTAGAGAAATCGTTTCCGCCACTTTTCTTGCGCTCACAAGCCCTCCAACGGCCATCGCAAGGGCCACGCCAACGATTCCTCCTTGAAACCCCAAGGCGCTTGTGGCCACAAGGAGCGCAACGATCTTCGGCGTATCATTCATCCCTCGGGCAAAACTGACAGCCCCCGCACTCAAGAAATGAAAGAAATCAAGAAACCGCTGGGCTGTGATGCCAAGAAATTTTCCTGAATAAATCTCCACCGATTGCTGGGCACAGTCTGATGCTTCGCCAATGACCACGTCGACGATCGGAACTTGTGTTGTTGCAAAAGAAGAGTCCCCCAAGGCCACCTTCGTCCCGATCGGAAGGAGTCTTCCTCCCACGCAAAGACAACTTTCTTTGGTGATGCCACAGACCCTCCTCACTCTTCTCAAGAGAGGGTAAACGGCTATTGCAAGTATCATTGAAACAATGGGACTTAAAAGAAGTGGAACGAAAAAATTTTTCCCCAAAACGCCAAAACCGAGCTCGCTCCCCACCGTGATAAGGCCACCCCCCAATAGGGCACCGGTCAAGGCGTGCGTCGTCGAAATCGGCATACCCATTTTGGTGGCAAGGAAAACAGTGAGCGCCGCACCCAAGATGACGGCGACGAGGAAAGGAGGGGCATGAACCACGCTATCCGGTACCAATCCCCTCCCGCTAAAAGTTTTGACGAGTTGGGTGGCAAGGAGAAAGGAAACCAGGGAACCGGCCAGTGTCGTGACTGTCGCCCAGACGAGCGCCTTTCGGTAAGAAGTTGTTCCACTTCCAAGGAGAGTGGCGACCCCTTTGAAATTGTCGTTTGCACCATTCGCATAGGCGACAAAGAGTGCCGCAAGAAAGATACCAAAAACCCACATTAGCAACATCCTCCTTCAGGACTACAAGCGGCTCTCGCCGTCATGGTTTTTCGATAGGCCTTTCCTTTTGTTTCACGAGGATCGCGAACAGCGGAACGGGAGCAATCGAAAAGTCCCGCCTTGTCCAACGGAATCTCTTTTCGAGGAGGAACAAGAATGACTTCGTCCCGATAAGGTTTTTTTGAAAAGATTTGATAGGTTTTGTCGCAGACTGCGGTACGAATCCCTCGTTTTAAGACATGTTTGTCGTCATCTTCCACCTGTTTCCAAGGCCCTTTGTAAATGACTGCATGATTTCGTTCAAGACAGGGTCCCTCCTTTCCTTTATAGGCGGTGACAGTGATGGAGCGAAATTCAATGCCTTCAATGACCCGAAACGGTTCATGGGCTACGGATTCGATTTGAATGCCGTAGAAGCCGGCGGCCTCAAAGGCGGCAAGAAAGAGATCCTCTCGAAATGCACCTGAGATGCATCCTGACCAGAGTTCCGGATCCTCCTGGAGTTTCATCGGCACATCCTCGTCGCTCACAATATCCGAAATGGCCACACGCCCTCCCCGTTTAAGGACTCGATGCATTTCTTTGAAAAGTTTTTCTTTGTCTTCAGGTCTCACCAAATTTAAGACGCAGTTTGAGACGATGACATCGATCGATTCATCCGCCACTTTTAAATCCTGAACCCTCCCTCTTCGAAATCCCACGTTGTGATAGCCGATCCTGTCCCCAATCTCTTTTTGATATTTCCGGGCAAGGGCTAACATCGCGGGGTTAAAATCGATTCCGATAACCTTTCCTTTCGACCCAACAATCTGGGAAGCGATGAAACAGAACTTTCCGGCGCCGCTTCCAAGATCCAGAACCACGTCCCCTTCCTTTACATACTTCGAAGGATCTCCGCAACCGTAATCTTTTTCAATGATCTCCCGCGGAATGACCTCTAAAAATTTTGGATTGTAGGAGGATGCCGGACAGCAAAGCGCCTCTTCTTTTTGGTGAGCCCCCTTGGCATACCGCTCTTTTACGGCAAGTTCAATGTCGATCTTCATCGTGTTTTTCTCCTTCATCTATTCGTTCAACGACCAATCATAAAAAAGAAAGCGCACATGCGTTTTCCCTTCCTCGATCTGATGCGCGATCTCCGGAGGGAGGTATCTTTTCACAAACAAAAAGAACTCTCGGGGAGATCCGAAATCTTCACGAAACCAGGAAAAAATCGGCGAAAGAAAGAGCATCTTTTTCTTAGGATCCCATCGCGCCTTCAGGGGATCCTTAAAAAATTGCGTCGCGTTGTCGTCCAGCTGCGCATTAAGCTCTGAGGCCATATACGCTTCGCTCCGTAGGGGCGGGCATCCTATGGAGGCACATACGATGGCCATGTGGATTCTCGGTTCCTTGAACTCCGCGCGGAGGATGAAATGCTCAACCTGATTCAATGTGACCCTCTGTCCTGCCGCATCGAAGGTAAAACGGTCCCAGACCCCAGGAATTTTCTTGATGCTTTGGATCGGATAATGATCCAAAATGATTTTTACCGTGAAGGCGTTGTAGGCATTGATCCAAAAAGCGAGTTGTTCCTCTTTGGTCCATCTTCGGAATTCCTGCGGCGTTGGAGAAGCAAGTTCAAAGAGATAGTGTTCCAAAAAGGGTTTGGCCTCAAGAAACCCTCGATAATTCACTTTGCCTTCATGAACATGTTTCGATAAAAGTTGCGTCCACTCGGCATGGGTCTGATCAAACGCTTCGCCCCTCACCGTTGGAAGAAGGAGAAGACAAATGATTATAGCACAATAAGCTGATAGCCGGCGTCTGCCCATTTCGCAATACTCGGATGACCTTCAAATTCTGCAACAAGCGGTAGTTTCCGTTCCGAAAGACGATCTTTCACTCCGAATGCGACCGAGCAAAAGTCGCAAATGATCTCGGTGATGCCGAGTTTTCTTACTGCTTCATAGGCTGGTTTGATCCCTGAACTACTTTCCGGATTGCTGAGTTCCTCAATCCACTCGGTCCCTGCGCCATCGAAAATCAGTACGACTTCATGACCATGTTCTTTGAGTTCTCGAGCATAAAGAAATGCATGCACCGCCCGCGCCGTTCCTTCGTGACTTTCTTTGCCCGCCTGGAGGATAACGGCATACTTGCCTGCCGCGTAAGTAGGAGGTGTGACAATGACTAAGGCCATGATGCACAATAGAACTCCGAAAATGATTTTCAGCATGGGAATCTCCTTTAGTTCCGATTATACCCGGTCTCTGTGGATAAAACCAGCGTCTTGGGATAATGGGTTCTCATCCACAACATGAGGAATGGGGTGAGGGCTTGGTGGTTGGCTCCTCAATGGGAAGGCCAGCTTCTTTCCACTCTATGATTCCGCCTTCGTATGCCTTGACCTTAAACCCTTTGGCGGTCAGTTTCTCTGCCGCTATCTTCGAGGTGCTGCAGGCATAGCCTGCACAGTAGGTCACAACCTCTTTCGACTTATCTAACTCATCGATGCGTTGGTCAAGTTCTGCGAGAGGAATCTTCTTGGATCCTTTGATCAGTCCCAGTGTGTACCCATTGGAGTCCAAGACGTTAACGACCTGTACCTCTTCACCTCGTTTCAATTTCTGCCAAAGTTTTTCTTTTGTAATTGCCTTCGCTTGAATCACTTTGTTACCCTCCTTTCAACTGACCAGGGTTACTGATTAATACATGAATAATCGTCGATGCCACTGCGACGAGAATCGCTCCAAGAGTTCCTGTGGAACATCGTCCCAGCCGACCTCACGTTTTGGTTTCCTGCGAATCTGACGGACAAACCTCTGGCATGAACCGCAGTCTTGGGTCAGTTGGCCGATCTGATGAGGATCCCCGTCGAGCAATTGTTGTACGATGGATTGAACGTTCATCGTTTACCTCCTTACGCCTTCACTCATTATGATGCGTGACTGAGGAAAAGGATTCAGATGTTTTAAGGAAATCGGTAAGAAGTGAGGGTGGGTTATAAGTGGGAGAAGACCGCGAAGAAAGAGAGTTTACCCTCAACCCGTCAGGCGGGTACGGAGTCGAGACCAGAAACCAGGCTCGTGTAGTTTTTCCTTGATGAAACTCTGTAGTTTTTGCTGAAGTTCCTGAGGGATTTCTTCTTCGCGCAGCTCTTTCGATAGAGTGATTGTCTGTCTATAAGTATTGACAAAGGCGATGCAACCGGGACAATCTGCCAAATGCTGCTCCAGTTGTTGGCGAATGGGAGGATCTAAAACACCTTCCACGTAGTCATAGAGAAGTTGACCAATATCGCGACATTTAAGCATGGGGTTCATCCTTTTTCATCCCGACTTGATCCGCCTCTAAAGAGGATTGCGGGACTTGTGTATAGTCTGCCAATTGCTTACGCAAAAAAAGCCGTGCACGATGGAGTCGACTCTTGAGCGCCGCAATAGAAATCCGAAGAATTCGACTCGTCTCCTCCGCTGAGAGTCCTTCAACGTCTCTCAGTACAAACACACTCCGATAGTCCAGTGGTAGAAGGCCAATGGCCCCCTCAATGCGATGGTCCAGTTCTTTACGATCCAATTCCTCATCGGCAAGTCTCGACCAGTCCACGACAGGCTCTGCGATCATCCCATCCTCGGTCATCGCTGGGCCAAGCTCTTCTTCCAACGGAATCTCCCGAATCTTTGGCCGCTTGCGCAGCTTCATGAGTGCAACGTTGGTGGCGATCCGATAGATCCAGCTCGAGAATTTTGACTCTCCGCGAAACGTGTCGATCTTCTCAAAAATAGTCCAGAAGACATCCTGGAGGATTTCTTCCGCATCCTGATGATTTCCTGTGAAGCGCACTGCCAGACCAAAGACTTTGGTTTCATATTGCGCTATCAGTGCCTCTAAGGCAGCTTCATCTTTTTTCTTGAGCCGGCTGATAAGCTCTTGATCATCTAGTGGAGACATTGCCATAGTTTCATGCTATCACAGCCAACTCACCCCGTCAACAACGGGTTCACAGAAATTTCCCGAAGGCGCCGCGCAGATTCTTCGGGAAGTTCCATATTAATATTGATACCAGATCCAATCTCAAAACCGGCCCGTTGGGAGATTCGTGGTTGCACCTCAAAGTACCAATGATAAAAAGGAACGTCGGAAAACGGATAGGGGGCTGTACGAATCACGTAATTATAATCGGGGTCCCCAAGTAAAATATACATCCGACCTAGTATCTGTCGGAGAACATCGGCGAGAGAATGAAGAATCTGTGGTTCAATTTTCCCAAATGCCGCCTGATGCACGCGCGGTAAAATCCAAACTTCATACGCCACACTCGCCGCATAGGGGACGAAAGCCACCATGTCGCGGTTTTCGTAGACGATACGAACGCCTGCCGACTTCTCATACCGTAACATATCGCAGAAGATACACTTCCCTTGATCATCATAATAACGCTCGGCCTCGAAAAGGAGATGCCGGATATGGAGGGGCACAATCCCCGTTGTAATGAGTTGTGAGTGTGGGTGTCTGAGAGAGGCGCCCCCACGGACTCCGTGATTTTGAAAGATGGTGATTAAATGGTTGTTACAATCCTTTTCCAGGGAATGATATCGCTCGTAATAGGCTTTAAGAACCAGTTCAATTTCCTCCATCGTCATCGTACCGGGGGTCTGGCTATGATCGGGATGTTCGATGATGACTTCATGATGTCCAATCCCATCCATGGACAGATACGGGCCTTCCCTTCGGCGAGGTTCAATTTTACAGTCCGGCGAAGGGAGAAGCGCCGGAAATTTATTCGGAATGATGCGGACCCCCCACGGCCATCGGGAATCCAACGCCGGGTAGACCAGAAGATCTTTTTCTGTCTTATCCTCATTCCCAATACAGAAGGGGCAATTTTGAACGAATGAAGGGGTCGGTTCCGAAGGAGCCTCTTTCTTGAAATCATACGGCTTCTTGGATCGCTCGGAAGCGATGATCACCCATTCTTTCGTGGCAAGATTCTGGCGAAGCTCAGGCATGGATATCTCCTTTCTATTTAGATGAGATGCGATTTTGGAGATTTGGATTCAGGAAGATTTGATTGTTTCGGACGGTTTCTAATTAAGAAATGCCGGATAACAGTTGATCGATCGCAGCCTCCAACTCCTGTGTCTCCTTCGTCGTGTAGGAACCGCCCGGGTGGATGTAGCGAATCGTTCCCTCTTGGTCAATCAAGAAGCTAACGGAAGTCCAGGCCCGTTCCTTTCCATCTAACCACCACTTTCTGAGTGTTGTCCAGTTTGGATCGATCGCGACCGGAAATTCAAACCCGTATTTCCTGATGAGCTGCTCCACATGCTCTTTTGTCAAAGGCGTCTGGGACTTATGGTGATAGATTCCAATCACAACAAAATCCTTTTCCCTGTAGCGGCTGTAGAGCTCATTTAAAACAGGGGCTGACGCGGCGCAGTAAGGGCAGTCTGGTCCTGTCCAGAATCGAACGAGAACGACCTTTCCCCTAAAATCCGAAAGTTCCTTTGGTTCTGAGTTAAACCAACTTGAGACTGTCCATTCGGGCGCTTTTGTACCAATCAATTCCTCTCCGTCGGCGGAATCGGTTGCGGGAGGGGAAGCGACTTTAACCGGCGATACTGAAAAGCCCATCGTCCTTTTTAAGGACTTGATGCGCTTCACAAATTCAGGGGCAGGCATAAAACCGAGGATGCGCGATTCCTTTATCTCTCTCCCGTCCGGACCCAGAAAGACGATGTTCGGAAGGGCAACAATTCCGAATTTGTCCACAATCACTTTTGTTCGGGGATCCTCCATATAGGTCAGGTCGGCCTTGAGTCTTACAAACGGCTCAAGCTCTTGGATCACTTTTGGATGGGTATAGGTGAACCGCTCAAATTCAAGACAGGGAATGCACCACTCCGCATAGAAATCGATGATGACCGGCTCCCCCGCCTCTTTCGCCTCCGCGAGCCTTTCCATGCGAAACGGCTCCCATTCCACCGTTTCTTTTGGGGGAGTGACCGGCGCCGCCGTAAGAAAGAGACTGGAGGCGATCAGGCAAGTCCCAATTCCTTTCTTGATCCAAGGAAAGACAGGGCGGTCCTTCCCGGAGCCTTCCAGAAAACCGAGATAGATACCGCCGAGGGTGAGTGAGGCAGGCAAAATCCAAGGAATAAACTGCGGGGCAAACCCGAGCGAAAAATAAAATGAGGCGACGACCAAAAGGATAACACCAAAAATCTTCTCAATCCACACAAGCCAAATCCCCGATTTTGGAAGTTTCTTCAGAAGCCCTGAAAAGGTTCCGAGCACAATGTAGGGAGACCCCAGGCCGAGTGAGAGGACAAAGAGCGCCCAGAACCCGAAAAGGGGATCCCCCCGTGTCCCGACGTACGTAAGAAGTGCCACAACCGGCGGGCCGATGCAGGGGGCTGCAAAGATGCCAACGACGACACCTGAGAAAAAAAGGCCGAAAAGTCCCGGCATCTGTTTTCTGGATAGTTTGTTTAAAAGAGAGCTGGGTGGTTGAAGTCGAAAGACCCCAAACGTGCTTAAGGCGAGCAGGAAAAGTAATAAAGCAATCCCTCCCAAGACCCAGCGGTTCTGAAGAAGCGCCCCGAAGAGGCCTCCGGTAAAAGCCGCAACCAGACCGAGAGAGCTGTACATCACAGCAATCCCGAAGACATATACGACAGCCCTCAAAAGAGCTGACGAAAACTTTGTTTGGCCCCTCCCTCCGAATAAGGAGACCGTCACAGAGATCATGGGGTAGACACAAGGGGTGAGATTCAGGGCAAGCCCCATCAGAAAAAGTCCCGCAAATGTCGTCACAGATGGATCCACGGTTATTTCTCCTCCAGCAGGGTGATCATTTTTTCAAGGTCTGTCGTTGGGAGATTGCAAACATAGTTCTCACAGACGTAAGCGGTCGCCTTTCCTCCCAACGGGACTTGTAGCTTTGCAAAAGGAACAAGGGTTGAAAGCCTCTCGCCTTCTTCTCCGGGAAGACGGAGTGCTACGACTTTATTGGGAAGAAACCGCCCGAAGACTTCCCGGACCATCGCCCCTGTGGCCGGATCATCCGGTGTGCCGGCGATCACGATTTCCTTTGACGGCCCCAAGGCGAAATCTAAAGCGATAAGGAGTTGTGGATACGCCATGGGGGTGTTGGAAATCTCTCCAGAGAAGGTTTTCATTAAGACCTCCGCCTTTCCTTCAAACTCTTTTTCCATCGTGAGACGCCCCACGCGGATAAGATCCAGCGCCGCCACAGAGTTTCCAGAGGGAATTGCACCGTCGTATAACTCCCTGGGCCGGAAAAGGAGCTTTTCGGCATCATCGGCGGTAAAGAAAAACCCGCCGTTTTTCTCGTCCCAAAAAAGTTGAACCATCGTGGCGGCAAGTCTCTTCGCCCACTCCAGATAGCGTGAGTCAAATGTCGCCTCATAAAGGTCGAAAAGCCCGTGAATGAAAAAGGCATAGTCTTCAATGGTCCCGGCAAGCGCCGCTTCCCCTTTCCGGTATCGGTGAAGAAGTCTTCCTTCCTTCGTCACTAATGTTGAGAGGATAAAGTCGGCCGCCTTCTCCGCGGCCTGGCGATATTTTGGCTCATTTAGAACGCGCGATCCAAAGGCAAGGCTTGAGATCATAAGACCATTCCAGTCGGCGAGAATCTTATCATCCAAATGGGGCCGAAGGCGCTTGGAGCGTGTTGCAAAAAGTTTCATCTTGGCGTCCAGAAGCGTTAATCCCGCTTCCTCAACCGATTTTCCGAACTTCTCGGCCGTCTCTTCCAGGCTGTGGGCTTCATAGAGGATATTCTTTCCGGTAAATTCGCCATGCGGATCAAACGGGGTATTTCCGTTTGGCTGAACGCCGTAACGATAACTGAATGTCTCGGCCTCCTCCTTCCCAAGGATTTTTGAAACTTCACTCTTTGTCCATAGATAAAAGGCCCCTTCTGATTTTTCATCCGGATGTTTGGGATCCGGGGCGCTATCGGCGTCTTCAGCAGAGTAAAATCCCCCCTCAGGGCCGGTCATGTCCCTTAGGACATAGTCGAAAATTTCCCGCGCAATCCTGGCATACTCATCTTTTTTCGTAACCTGATACGCCTCGAGGTAGGTCTTGGCGAGGATGGTCTGATCATAGAGCATCTTCTCAAAATGGGGCACGCGCCATTGTGGGTCTGTGGAATAGCGGTGGAACCCCCCTCCGATATGGTCATACATGCCGCCCTTCGCCATCTCTTGCAACGTCTTCTCCACCATCTCAAGCGCTTTGGGGTCCTGGGATTTCTTCCAATACCGAAGGAGAAATGAAAGTGAGTGGCTTCTCGGGAATTTGGGAGCACTGCCGAAACCCCCATCATCGCTATCGAATTGAGATGCGTACTGCTGAAATCCTTTTTTAAGCGTTTCCTCGGAGAGAGAAACTCCTTTGCCGGCTTCTGTGTGCGATTGGGCTTGTATCAATTGGGTGAGCGATTCACTTGAGCGGAGAACCTCACCCCTCCGATTCTTCCATGCGTCCGCAATTCCCCGTAAAAGCGTCTTGAGTCCGGGACGCCCCCATTTATCTTCCGGGGGGAAATAGGTCCCGCCATAGAAGGGTTTAAGATCCGGTGTGACAAACGCAGTGAGGGGCCAGCCGCCGGATCCGGTCATCGTCATGACAGCCGCCATATAGATAGTGTCAACATCAGGCCTTTCTTCACGGTCTACTTTGATGGAGACAAAGTGCTCGTTCATAATGGCAGCGACCTTTGGATCGGAGAAAGACTCCCTTTCCATCACATGGCACCAGTGACAGGTAGAGTAACCGATCGAAAGAAAGATCGGTTTATCCTCCTTCTTCGCCTTCTCAAATGCCTCACTCCCCCATGGATACCAGTTGACGGGATTGTAGGCATGCTGCAACAGGTAAGGGCTCTTCTCGTTGATCAGCCGGTTCGGTTTACGATTTTGTCCGTGAGCGTTACTCTTTGACGTTGTATCGGACTCTACAATGACATCAGAAGAGCTGGCATGATTCAGATGGAGCCAAGACGTCGGAATTCTTTTATACCGGAAAAGATCCAGAAAAAGTGCTGCCAGAAAAAGATTCACCAAGACCACGCCAAGAATGACAAGATGCCTCAGCTTCACGGTAAAGAATCCTTCCTGTCAGTCGACAATAGCCACTTCCGTCCCGATAGGGATAAGATCAAACAACTCCTCTACGTCTTTGTTCTGCATCCTGACGCATCCCGCTGTGACCTGCTGACCGATTGTTAAGGGATCGGTCGTTCCGTGGATACCGTAACTGGGCTCCGACAGTCCCATCCAGCGGCTACCCAGGATATTCTTGGGACTGTCCGGCGGAAAGACCGCCCCCGTCGTATACCAGACAGGGTCAACGACTTTATTCACGATCGTAAAGGTGCCAACGGGTGTAATATTGTTGTCCCCTGTGGCAACCCGGTACGTTTTGACCGACTCCTCCCCATTCCAAAGGGTGAGGACATTGTCCGATTTGTCAATGGTGATTCGAAACGCCATCTCCGGCACTCTCAACTTCTGTCCCGGGCGGATGAGGTCGCCCGTGAGCCGGTTCGCCCGCTTGAGAAGTCCGACCGTGACACCGAAACGCCTTGCGATTCTCCCCAGGGTATCGCCGGGTTGGATCGTGAATGTTCTGACGTTGGGGTCGGTTGAGGATAACAAAGCGTCCAACCTGAGATTTCCAAACCTCTCCGTCTGCTCGGCCTGACGAAGGACTTTCTGCGCATGTACCGTCGGTTGAGCCTTTGACCACCGGAGACTGCCCCACGCCGCGATTACGGCAATGAGTAGAGCAAGCGCTCCAAAAATGAGACGCCGTCTCACCGAAGCGGAATCCGGTTGTCGTTCTCGTCGTACGTGTAACGGGCTTTGCCTTCGACTTTGTGGATCCGTTCATCTACGACCTTGAGTTGACCGCCCTTGGCATCCACGTCAAAATCCAAATCAAGCAGCTCCCCGTTTTTCACATCGCGCATGTCCGAGCAGGAGTAGTAGAAATTCCCGGTCTTGCCCACGCGGTCATGGACGCGTGCCAGCTTTAGCGTGCGGGTCGCTCCGGTTGCCTCATCTTTGATCGTGAAGGCTCCTTTCTTTTGCTCGGTTGCGGCGATGTGGTCCCGGATCGCCTGACGGATCTGATCAGCCGACGGCTCGACCTTCAGCGCCTGACCGCCATGCTCTTGCGTCGTGCCGCCATGTTCCTTCGCTTTCGGAGCAGGTGTTCCCCCATGTTCTTTCCCTCCATGCTCGGCGGCAAAGACCGATGGGGACAAAAGCAGTAACCCACTCACACCCACTGCCATCACGATTCTTGAAACCTCGTCTTGTCTCATATTGCCTCCTTCTGGTTGAGTTCCTGAAAATGAAGGAAAAGAATTTAAAAACGACTCTTGTAGTGAAAGTGATTAAAGTGCCGGATTAGGCAGGAAAAGAGGGAGGCGCGTGGACGGAAAAGGTCGTGCGGTAAAAGGGGCTTGAATAAATGAGCCTTGATGCCGGAGGACTCCATCCTGTTTTTGAAAAGATGGGGGCCATGTTCGGAGGAGTGGCGGACGTTTGCCATGCCGTCATCTTCATGCTTTCGGAAGATAAGACACTAAGGTTAGCCAAAATTCTTTCTGAGGGAAGGACCGCATAGATGGAAGCGCAGTGGCCTGTTCCTTTGCAGTGAGTTTCGGCCGAGAGGGCCACAGCCGAACGGAAAGAGGCGCTTTCGTTAGTCAGACGATTTCCTTCCATCGTTTGCTTGCCCCGCTGCGGCAGGACACAGTGATGCAGTGCGATTAGGAAAGCAAAACTACATGCGAAGACAACGAAGGAAAAGGCTTTTTTCCAGCGGTGAACGGTACTCATACTGAGTTATTATAACACAAGAATATCCCATTCGTCAAAAGTACCTGTCAAAACGTCACACGGATACTGCTGACCCACACAAAGTCTGTCTCTACTTGGTTGCCGTTAAGGGTCTGGAGGGTTGGGAGCTGTGCGGAGATCTCCACCACGGCAAACTGAGAGGCGGCCTGAAGGCCAGGAGATAAGAAGATGGTATTCCCTCCCGAGTTGTCAACAAGACTCCCCCCACTTCGATTCTTTTGAGCCCAGACACCGTTGGCCTCCAAGACCAGATTCAATTGGGTGTAGACTCCGCGTTCAGGGAGTTGCCATGGCCAGACGCGTTTCTGGTAGGCGACGGTATATTTTAAAAGATCCCCAAACTCAAACTGATTGGAGGCGGTATTAAACTGATAGGTTGCATTGAGATCCCATTCATCGTCGAGTGTCTGGCGGGTATAAGCGGCTCCGACGATCGGGTCCCACGAACCGGAGCCGAGTTGAAGGGTCCGCGGCAACTTTCCCTGTGCATCGGAATCCCCGCTCTGTCCTGTCGGCAGTTCCATCCCCCCGATGAGGGAAAGTCGCGATGTGGCACCCGGAAAGTCTTGACGATAGGCGAGGTATTTCGCCAAAACAGAGATATCCCCGACGCCGCTATCCTCTCGGATGATTCGCTCTGTTCCACTGACGGTCCTAAGCTCCTTGTCCAAATAAGGGACGGTCAAGATTCCTGCAACACTTTCTGTAAAACCATACACGATGGTTTGTGGAAATTCCCAGACCCGTTCATCCCGATTTTGATTAGTTGGATCGTCAGACTTTCGCTGATAGCGGACCTGACTGCGAAGGATGGTTTGATCTTTGGCGGGGGTGAGGCCTATATCGGCATTGATAGCAACGCCCGATGCAGGTGTTGGAAGAAAAAATAACAGGCCTATTGCAAGCAGCCATTTCATTCTGGAATCATTTCAACTGATTCAATCATGAGGGCTGAAGGGAGTCCTTTATGTTCATGCACCGCTCCGCTGACACGGACGATTTTCCCTGCACCTCTCGCCTGTTCGAGTCTTTGCCGCAGTTTCTCTTCAAGAAAAATTCCCGACTCCACTTCCCGGTGCCCGCGATCAAAGAGTAAAAACTGGGTACCATCGCCCCTGGATTCAATCGCCAAATGGCCGTTGTCTTGGATAATGCGCCCAATGATCGTGAGCTTAATCCCCCGAAGCGTAAAGCCGGCTTCCTGAACCGCCTGCCGGACCTTGCCGATATCGATCCCTTTGCCGGGCGGGAGCTTCCCCTCGGTCACCCCCTGCTTCAGATGAACCTCAATCCCTTCGAGACCGGCTTGCTGCTTTAGATGCTTGTTAATCCCGATGGCACAGAAAGGACAAGAAAGCCCGTCTACCTGAAGTTGGATCCCTTCAATTTCGGCAGAACTTTGACTACTGACCGATATGCTCAAGAGGATGACCAGGATCAAGGATCCAATTGTCTTTTGCATCTTATCGCATCTTTTCTCGGAATAAAGCCGCTACCTGCTTCACCACATTTGTGACGTTTCCCAGACAGCAACTTCCTTGGGGATTGGTCACTTCGCAATAGCAGTTGCCGGCCTTCACCTGGGTCTTGATCTGATCTACCACTGTGGTCTTGCCTGTCGCTTCGATCTCGGCGCGGATTGTCTTTGGGGTCCAACCAAAACAGTAGCAGACTGGGACGGTGGGGTTATCAGGTTCTTTGATTCCCACCTTCACGCTTAAATCACCTTTTCGAAAGATAATCTTTTCTGACTGAAAATAGACCACATCACACTGGGGGTTTCGGCAGAAGCAGAACTCATCCACAACCGGTATCTGAGGGCGTTTCTCTGGTCTTACCAGAGAACCAAGGGTCATCCTCTGAACCGTTTTCCCCAACTCCTGGCATTTAGGACACTTCTCAGGTCCGCATTTCTGTGGAGGATGATACTCACAACAGTCCTCTGTTTCAGTTTTCTGTGGTGGCTCAGGTTTTGGAGATGAGGGGCAGCATGAACCGGACATATCCAGCCTCCTTATGGCGACCGATGGAGAAAAAGGCAACAGTAGATGATTAAGCCCACTAAGAGCAAGATCGCTACACTTCCTAAGAGCTGTCTCACGATACGATTAGTCGGCTCCTCCCCTTTTTGGCTTTGGGCAGAGAGGACATTTCTTAAAGTGGGTCCAAAGCTCTCGCAAGGTGATCGGCCCCTCACAGTATTCGCACCGTTTGACCTCAGGATCAATGGTGTAAGTGAGGATCAAAACGGTGAAAACGACCGCAATAACGAGGATGATACCCATCGTCCCACCTCCTATGGCTCCTCGGCCCTATAGCCAGTTTTGTTGATCGCCTCTACCAGATCCTCAACCGAAACCTGGCTTGGATCGTAGGAGACGGCGACACTTCCTTTTTTGGCACTTGCCTTAGAAGATGTAACCCCTTTAAGGCCTCCTAACGCTTTTTGAACGCTTAATTCACAGGTAAAACAGCTCATTCCTTCAACTGGAATGACGATCTGTTTTTCTCCCGCCTTCTGAAGTAGGGCCGTGGCGCTATAGCCTCCTGCATAGGTGTAGAGGTTGAGGCCGACAAAAACGGCGACAATCAGCGTTGCTAAAAGAAGAATCGAACGGGTCTGTCCCTGCCGAACCATCCTGCAACCTGCTGTTGTGCATCGTCTTTTTTCCTTCAGGTAACTTCTCCAGGCGAAGCCCAAGAGAAGAGTCCCAGCCAGGATGAAATACCAGTGGTATTTTCCGAAGAAAGAGCCAAGGCCTAATGTCCCAAGTCCAAGAAGGATGAGAAGCGGTGGCCCCAGACAGCAGACCGAGGCCACCACGCCTGATAAGATTCCAAGCCGTTGCGCCTTCATGAGATTTTCTTGAGGTTTCCTTTCTGGATCTCTTCAACCAGTTGATTCCAAGCTTCCTTATTCAGCTTGGCGAGATTTCCTTTCTCCCCGATCCAGACCTCGTTGTCGTAGAGGGCAACCTCTGGACAGGCCCCGCAGGCCGGGCAAAGCGATACTTTTCTTTTGGGTGTCATTTTCTTTTTCTCCTTTCTGTCTCAATCTGTGGGCAAACAGCATATTTTGTTTTCTTTGCTTGCTTTGGTTTAACCCACATCTTGAGTTTTTCCTTAAGTCGATTCCGCATGGTAGCCAATTCTTCAATCTTGTTCTCAAATTCTTTGATCTTCCGGTTGAACAGGTCCCTGACCAGATCGCAACAGGGCTCAAGACCCTCTTTGCTACAAGATATGATGCTGTGAATCTCTAAAAGTTTCAGTCCAAAACTTTGGGCTTTCTTGATAAACTTAAGTTTTTCCACATCTTCTTGAGTATAGAGCCGGTATCTCGAATCCGTCCGTTTTGGCTTTGAAAGGAGACCGAACTGCTCATAATAGCGGACCGTTTTTGTGGGAACTCCTGTTTGCTTACTTAACTCACCGATAAAAAGGCCGTTTCGTCCCATTGCTTACCTCACCCTAAGTATACACCTTCCAGTATACTGGAATGTCAAGAGGAATTTTAAATAAAAAATAAACCCACTGTAACTCTAATTTTTACAATGGGTTATGAATAGATCCTATTATTTTAATTTTTCTATTTTTCTAAAAGAGATTCCAACACCTTCACATCGTTTGTGGGAAGATTGCAAACATAATTTTCACAGACATAGGCAGTTGTTTTTCCATCCATTGGATCTTGAGAAGCGACAAAAGGAACAAGAGATTCAATCGCTTTTCCCTCTTTTCCGGAAGGATGGAGCACAACGATTTTGTTCGGGATAAACCGCTCATAAATGGTTTTAAGCATCGCTTGTGTCTGCGGGTCTTCCTTTTCACCAGCAATCACAATTTCTTTGGAAGGGCCGAGCGCGAAATGAAGGGCGATGAGGAGTTGCGGAAAATGCATCGGAGATTGCGCAATCTGGGCGGAGAAAGTGTCGAAAAGCTGTTTCGCTTTTTCCTCAAAAGATCTTTCCATGGTGAACCTTCCGAGACGCAAAAGGTCAAGTACGGCCACTGAATTCCCCGACGGAATAGCACCGTCGTAAAGTTCTTTCGGGCGAAGGAGAAGCTTCTCCGCGTCATCGCCCGTGAGAAAAAACCCTCCTTCTTTGTCATCCCAAAAGAGATCGCGCATCTGAATACAGAGCCGTTTCGCCGATTCAAGATAACGGACTTCAAAACTTGCTTCGTAAAGATCCAAAAGCCCGTGAATGAAAAAGGCGTAATCCTCAAGGGTTCCCAGAATCGCCGCCTCCTTCTCCCGATACCGGTGAAGTAGTCGGCCATCCTCCCGAATTAATTTTTCCAGGATAAAATCGGCTGCCTCTCTCGCAGCCTTTTCGTACCGCGGATTCTCGAGCACCTGAGCGCCAAAGGCCAAGCTTGAGATCATAAGTCCATTCCAATCCACGAGGATTTTATCGTCTAAGTGGGGACGCAACCGTTTTGTTCTTTCTGAAAAAAGTTTCTTCTTTTCCTCGGAAAGCGCATCTTCGACCGGATGCGCTTCATAAAGGACGCCCCCCTCTTCTTCGATGCCGTAGCGATAAGAGAATGCCTTTCCTTTCTCTTCGCCAAGAATTTTTAAGATCTCTTCTTTCTTCCAAAGATAAAAAGCCCCTTCGGATTTTTCATCAGGATGTTTCGGATCTGGGGCGCTGTCGGCATCTTCTGCGGAATAGAATCCCCCTTCCGGGCTTTGCATATCTCGGAGTACGTAGTCAAAGATGTCTCTCGCCGTCGCAGCGTACTCTTGTTTCTTTGTCACTTGATAGGCCTCGAGATAACTTCTGGAAAGAATCGCTTGGTCATAAAGCATCTTTTCAAAATGAGGAATGCGCCATTGGCCATCGGTGGAATAGCGATGGAATCCTCCTCCCAGATGATCATACATCCCTCCTTTGGCCATTTCTTGAAGAGTTTTTTCGACCATCTCAAGGGCTCTGGGATCGCCTGATCTTTTCCAATGCCGAAGAAGGAACGAAAGGGTATGACTTCGCGGGAATTTTGGCGCAGGGCCAAACCCTCCATAGGACCCATCATATTGAGAGGCGAATTGACTCGCACCTCCCTCAAGCGTTTTCTCAGAAAGTGTAAACTTCTTTTCCGATGAGCGATCCGATTGTTCTTTAAACGCCTCCGCCAAGGAGTTGCTGGATTCGAGTAAGGATCCCTTCTGATTTTTCCATGCGTCTGCGATCTGGAGGAGAAGGGTCTTGAAGCTAGGGCGTCCCCACATCTCAACCGGCGGGAAATAGGTGCCGCCATAAAAGGGCTTTCGATCCGGCGTCAAAAAAACATTTAAGGGCCATCCCCCGGAACCACTCATGGCCATCACAAAAGACATGTAGATATTGTCCACATCGGGCCTTTCTTCGCGGTCCACCTTGATGGAGACAAAATGGTCATTCATGATCTTCGCAACTTCTGAATCCTCGAACGATTCCTTTTCCATCACATGGCACCAGTGGCATGTAGAGTAGCCGACGGAAAGGAATATCGGTTTATCCTCTTTCTTTGCTTTCTCAAACGCCTCCTCTCCCCACGG
Source organism: Candidatus Omnitrophota bacterium (assembly GCA_016206785.1). Classification (GTDB taxonomy): domain Bacteria; phylum Omnitrophota; class Gorgyraeia; order JACQQV01; family JACQQV01; genus JACQQV01. Next base: position 21,521 of record JACQQV010000009.1, on the reverse strand, counting down.
ATACCAGTCGACGGGATTATAGGCGTGCTGCAAAAGATAGGGACTCTTTTCATGAATCAATCGATTCGGTTTTCCCGTCACATGTTCTGTCACGCTTTTCTCCTTCTGTACACAACCCTCTATACCCACCATGAAAAGAAGTATCAAAACGCAATTTGAAAGCCGCTTCATGCCCGGGGCGGTTCTGGACCATCAAGAGACAGTTGTCCCGTTCTGCAGACTTCGGCAAACCGTTTCGCGCTGGAACGGATGGTGCGGCGTTGGGTCTTATAATCGACCTCGACGAGCCCAAAACGGGGTTTAAATCCTTCCGCCCATTCGAAATTATCCAAAAGCGACCAATAAAGGTAACCCCAAATGGGAATTCCCTCCTCCATCGCCCGATGGACCTGCAAAAGGTGCGCACGAATAAAAGGCCACCGCTCTTCATCGCGATTCGTGCAGAGTCCATTTTCAGTAACGAGGATCGGGAGTCGAAAACGGTAGATTTCTCGGATCGCCTGATAAAGCCCCCCCGGGTAGATCTCCCAGCCAAGATCATTGCGTGGGCCGATAGAGACATGGTGTTCGAGACTGCAGATATTTCCAAAAATTTCAGGAAGGGTCATCCCTCCGAAATGGACAAAGTCGCGTGTGTAATAATTGATTCCTACAAAATCAAGGGTTTTCTCGGTGACCGGGTGCTTCTCAAAAAAGATCCCGGGATAGAGAAGCCGTCCTGATGTAAGCGTTCTGAGATACAACCGATTAAAAAAGGTGTGCCGGATCCATGTGGAAAGCCGATCCGCTAACGAACGAGTGCTGCAAGGAGAAAAAAGGATCATATTTTTTGCAAAACCGACGGCGGGGATGGGCCAGAGATTCTGTTTGGCAACGGCGTGGATAATCCGATAGGCATGGGCATGGGCCAGGAGTTGATTACGGATAACCCGAATCGCCTTCTCAAATGATTTCACGCCGGGCGGCCAGACCCCTGCGATATATCCTTGATAGACGTACACAAGGGGTTCGTTCAAGGTGATCCAGTAGCGGATGTCATTTCCCATAAAATCGACGACATACCGCACATAACGGCTAAAACGCTCGATCACCGTCGGGCTCTCCCAACCTCCTTGACGGGAGAGCCACCGGGGATTCGTGAAATGATGGAGGGTGACGACCGGTTCCAGCCCCCTCGCCCGAAGCGTCTGAAGAACTTCTCGATAATGGAGAAGGGTAGAATGACTCCACTGGCCCTCTTCCGGCTCAATCCGACTCCATTCGATGGAGAAGCGGTGGGCGTTGTGATGAAGCTCTTTTGCAATGTCAAAATCTTCCTGAAAACGTGAGTAATGCTGGCATGCCTCCCCGGATTTATCCGCGGCTTTCCCCTTCTCTTCCCATTCCCACCAATCGTTCATGGTGTTTCCGCCTTCAACCTGATGGGCAGAAGTGGCACTCCCCCAGAGAAAATTTTTCGGGAATCGAATTACAGACATTGGACCGACCCCTTCTTGAAACGGGAGGTCTTAAAGACTTCAGGATGAATCAATTTTGCCATGATTTCGAGTCCCTCAACGAGGCGTGGCCCCGGGCGATTGTAATAGGAGGACCCATCCAGACAATAGACCTGTTTCATCCGAACAGCAAGAAGATCGCGCCAGCCGGGAAGTCTTGAAAGTGTTTTAGCCCTTTCAACACTCTGCCTCATCGAGAAACCGCATGGCATGATAAGGAGAACCTCAGGGTTGTAGCGGCGCACTTTCTCCCACGGAATCCGCACAGATGGCTTCCCCTTTTCAGAAAGTCCCTCTACCCCTCCTGCAATCCAAACCATTTCAGGGATCCAGTGGCCCGCATTCATGATCGGATCACACCATTCCATCGAAAAGACGCGGCGTCTTGGAAGTCCCCTCGTCTTCTCCCGCACTCGCACAACGCGCCGCCGGAGGCTATCTGCATACCGCTTCGCCCATTCGGTCTTGCCGGTCAATTTCCCGACGCTGACAATATCCTCGAAAACTCCCTCGAGGGAGTGTGGATGGAGGGAAAGGACTTTGGGTCTGGGGGAGATGCCACGGATCGCCGCCTGGACGGTGTCGGTCGAGACGGCACATACATCGCACAACTTTTGGGTCACAATGAGATCCGGTGCAATCCTTTCCAGAAGAACTTGGTCAATGCGGTAAAGTTCTCTCCCTCGCTGAAGGGCCTCCCGGACCCTTCGGTCGATCTGGCGGTCAGAAAGATCCTGTGAAGGAAAATTGGCCTGCATCACCACAGGCTTGCGTGTGACTTGCGGCGGATAATCGCACTCGTGGGAGACCCCGTGGACGGCTCGACCCAGATTTAAGGCATAAAGGATTTCGGTGGCACTCGGTAAAAAAGAGACGATCTTCATCGTCTCTATTGTAGCAAGTACCAGAGGGCTTGAAAAGGAAGATCAAGAAGACGCGAGGGAGAGCTTTTGTATCTTGAGATACATGAGTGAATCTTTGGTTTCCTTGGAATATTGATCTATACGAATCCTTTTTCGGAACAAAGGGCCATCCAATACTAAGGTGTGGTATTCCCCCTCTTCTCCGCAGATGTCTAATCCGGTTTTCTCTCTCAAGACCTCTAACGCCTCCAAAGCGTTCAGATCCAATGTCTTCCCCAGCCATTCCATCGTGAACCAAGGTTTCTTGACGCAGGAAAAAATAATCTGAAATTTGTGGGCAAGGAGTTTTTCGAGGAGTTCACGTCTTTCCCTCCCCCACAAAGGGGTCCACACATGGACACCCGAAGACCGACTGCACTCCCTAATCCAATTGGGCTGACCATCGACTTCCGCAATATCCCCCGTGATGCATTGCGTAATGCCATGCTTCGTCTTCAACGCATGGAGGGCCTCTTCGTAACCTGCCTGAAAAGGTTCGTGTACTTCGAAGGTGTAATGGGGGAAACCGAGTGCCTCCGCCTGGAATTTCATGACGCAAAGAGGATGAGCCAGAAATTCTGCTGCCGGGGGAATAAACGTGACGAGGGCCGCCACCTCCCATCCCAGTGCCTTCGCCTCATAAAGGGCGAGGGTGGAATCCTTTCCCCCGGTCCATAACAGTGCGGTATGGGGTACCATCTGATATAAGAGAAAAGGGTCAGGCCGAAGCGCGGCTTCGATCAGAAAGGAAACGATGGGCGAGACGATACACCCCCAGGAGGATCGAAAGCCAGAGGAAGTTCCCTATCAGGCTATTCCGGAAAAAGGGGATGGCCATGACATAACACTGAAGGAGTCCCGTCGCATTCTTCGGATAAAGTCCGCTGACCAACCACGTTCCAAAATTGGTAATGAGATAGAACAGGATGGAACTGATCAAAGAAGCGAGATACAGAATAGCGGCGCTGCGGTAACGTCGACACCAAAGTCCCAAACAGCCTGTGATGAGGAAGCTTCCGTAGACAAAGGGGGTCTCTGGGATCATAAGCGGAAGTCCATACATCGGATTCAACACAAAATCCGAGAGAGCCATGATGGCCAAGGGATAAAGAAGGGCAAAGCGGCGAGAAAGATACGCCCCTCCAAAAAGCGCAATGGCTCCAACAGGGGTAACGTTCGGAGGATGAGGAAGAACCCTTACAAGCGCTGCCAAAACGATTAAGACATACTCCATCTTGAACTCCTTTAAAATCTAAGTCGGATTCCGACCGTTGCATTCCGCTCCGGGGCCGGATTGAAAAATCGGGTACCAGTCGCAAAGGCCTCGGAAAAGCCGATGATCACGGCCCTTGTGCTATACAGTGTATCAAAAAGATTGTTCACACGGAAGAAAATTTCAAGGTCGTCTTTCTGTTTGTAAACGAGCTGCGCATTTGTGACCAGGTAATCTTCCAAGGGAGAATCGGTATTTGCATCATCCCCTGTCACATACTGATCATCCATATAGAATCCGTCGAATCCAAGGGTAAGTGCCTCGCGGTAGGTGTGAGAAGCGCCCCAGGTAAACTGATTGGGCGGAACCATGGTGAGTTTTCTCCCGCTATTATCGCCTGATCGGAGCGTGGCGTCGGTAAAGGCGTATGTGAAATACCCATCGAGACCGAGGGTGTTTCCTTTTAAGGAGAGTTCCACACCATGGCGCCTTGTCTTTGCCACATTGGTGAATTTTCCGAAGGGAAACTCGACAGAGGTGGCGGTGCCATCAAATCGAATCTCATCGCTTAAATTAACCCGAAAATAGCTTAAGGCTCCTAAAATCCTCTCCCAAAGATTGAAACGGACTCCCCCTTCGAAACTTTCCCCTTTTTCAGGACCAAGATTGGGGTCTGAGCCCCCTACCCCCGGAAAGGCAAAAAGGTCCGAGATATTCGGCGATTTAAAGGAGCGTGAAAAATTTCCAAATAGACTCAGACGTTCCTCCCACGGCTGTAATACCACCCCGACCTTTGGACTCGTCGTCGAGAAATGATTCTTTCGGTTTGCGGTCGCATCGAGTTCGTTCACAAAATGGAAACTCACGTCGTCAAACCTCAACCCCGCATTCAGCCGGCACCAGTCGGTTACATCAAAGTCGTACTGGCCGTAGACACCGGTTGTCTTTTTGTCTGTCACACGGCTTGTGGTGATGGCGGTACGAACGCCGTTTGTGGTATCAAATCTCTCATCATCCTGAAGATTTGAGGTAAACTCAGTTCCCGCCACAAGATGATGGGCGGTCCCCAGAATCTCTTGGTCCCGAGAGAGTTCCACCACCACTCCCCGCTGGAAGGTGTCGGTAATCAGTTCATCGGTGCCAGAGGTTGTCGGAAAGGTCCGGCTTGTGGTGACAAAGTCAAGGCTTGTTTCCCGATAAAAAAGATTTGTCCGGAGCGAAAGAAGTTCCTCAAGGTTCCAATCCAAATCGGTGGAGACGATCGTCATGAACATCTCGCGTCCGTCCGAGGGATTCTCTGTTTGCCGCCTGTCCTCTGTCATCTCAGAGGCGGTGAGGGCCCCTGGATTTTGCATACTTTCATCGGTATTTTTCACGAGGATCTGCCACAAGAATTTATCCTCCGAGGAGATCGCCCATTTGCCGTCGATAAAGGTCCCACGCAAACCGCCGTTTGAACGGTATCCGTCGGTTAAATCCCTCACATAAGAAAATGACCAGTCGGTCGGGCCCGCCTTTCCTCCGACAAATTCACTGTAGCGCTGGCTCTGATAACTCCCATATTCAAAGGCCGACTCGGCAAAGGCCTCCTTGTCGACGGGAGCGCGCTTTGTGATGATATTCACAACCCCTGAAAAGACCCCGTCTCCATAAATTGCAGAGGAAGTTCCCCGATGAATCTCAATCCGCTCGATCGTCCCCAGCGGAATGAGTGGAAAGATCATATTATTCGCATCCGGTTCATTCACCTTGATGCCATCTACCAAAACAATCAAATCCTCCCCGTCGTTAAATCCACGAAGGCTTACCGTAAGGTCTTGGTTATTTCCGACCGCATCATGCATATAAATCCCTTCGGTGTGGCGTAAAAGTTCCGGAATATTTTTCGCCTTCGATGCTCTGATTTCTTCTTGGGTGATGACGGTCACATGGGAAGGATACCGGTAGAGCGCTTCCGCTTTCCCCGGAAGCCGCGAGGGACTTACAAGAATATTGCCGAGGGAGACGACAATCCCGAAAGGGGCGGAGAGGATTTCCGAAATGCCCTCCTCGAATTCAGTCCCCTTTTTCTCCTGCTCAGGTTTTTCTGCAAACAGGGATGACGTATCGAACAAGCAAACCATGAACAACAGGCAACAAACGCCGATTCGCGAGCAGACAAGCAATGCTGTTTTCAACATGTGGGTTCCTCGTTTCAGTGGGAAAAGACTGCAAACGGTTAGCTACTGCAAGAAACGCATTCGTCTTTGTTGTCCAGGGCACAAGCCAAATCCGCCTGCATCGTATCCTTACTCTCGACCGTAAATTTGATGGCATCTGCAGCCGATTTTGTACGAAGATAATACATTCCGGTTTTCAGACCTTTTTTCCAGGCGTAGAAATGCATAGAAGTCAATTTTGAGAAATTCGGCTCCTGATGAAACAAATTCAACGATTGAGACTGGCAAATGAAAGCCCCCCGATCTGCTGCCATATCGATGAGTGACCGCTGTTTAATCTCCCAAACCGTGCGGTAAATGTCCTTAATATTTTTCGGGATTTCTTCGATGTCTTGAATCGAACCGTTATGGGTAATGATCTTTTCCCTGATCTGACTATTCCAAATTCCGAGCTCTACGAGATCTCTCAAAAGATATTTATTCACAACGATAAACTCTCCGGACAAAACCCTACGGTTATAGAGATTTGATGTATAAGGCTCGATGCATTCATTGTTTCCGAGTATCTGAGAAGTGGAGGCGGTTGGCATAGGTGCAATAAGGAGCGAGTTTCTTAAGCCGTATTGTTTCACTTCCTCTTTCAGGTGCACCCAATCCCACTTTGGAGATGGCATGACCCCCCATAGATCAAATTGAAACATCCCTTGAGAAGCGGGCGAACCGACAAACGTTTCGTAAGGTCCGTATTGCTTTGCGAGGTCCTTTGACGCCGTCATCGCTCCGAAATAAATAGTTTCAAATATCTCCTGGTTCAGTTTTCTTGCTTCAACGGAATCAAAGGGTAGGCGTAACAGGATGAATACATCTGCCAAACCTTGGACACCGATACCAATCGGACGGTGCCGGAAATTGGAACGCTTTGCCTCTTCGACAGGATAGTAATTCACGTCGATGACTTTGTTTAAGTTCCGCGTGACAACTTTCGTGAGCTCGAACAATCGATCATAATCAAAACGCCCATCAATCACGAAGCGAGGAAGGGCGATAGAGGCGAGATTGCATACGGCAACTTCCTCGGGAGAAGTATATTCTATGATTTCCGTACAAAGATTTGAGCTCTTGAGGATGCCGAGGTTTTTTTGATTCGATTTCCGGTTGGCCGCGTCCTTATAAAGCATATACGGCGTGCCTGTTTCAATCTGCGCTTCAAGAATCGCAAACCACAACTCCTGCGCATGGATCGTCTTTCGCGCCCTCCCCTCGTTCTCATAACGCGTATACAACACGTCAAACTCTTCTCCATAGGTTTCTGAAAGACCCTTGGCCTCATTGGGGCAAAAAAGAGACCATGGACCGTTCTCCTCGACGCGTTTCATGAAAAGATCCGGCACCCAAAGCGCGAAGAAAAGATCCCGCGCGCGCATCTCATCTTTGCCGTGGTTTTTCTTCAAATCGAGAAACTCGAAAATATCGGCATGCCAAGGCTCAAGATAAATGGCGAACGCGCCTTTTCTCTTGCCTCCACCTTGATCGACATAGCGGGCCGTATCGTTAAAAACGCGCAGCATCGGCACGATGCCATTCGAAGTGCCGTTTGAGCCTCTGATATAAGAACCCGTTGCGCGGATATTGTGAATGCTGAGACCAATACCGCCGGCTGACTGTGAAATTTTCGCACATTGTTTGAGCGTATCGTAGATTCCTTCGATGCTGTCGTCCTTTACTTGAAGCAGAAAACAAGAAGAAAGTTGCGGCTTTGGCGTTCCGGCGTTGAAAAGCGTGGGGGTTGCGTGAATATACCAGCGTTGAGACATGAGAGTATAGGTCTCAATCGCGGAATCGATATCTTCTTTATGAATTCCTACAGCGACACGCATCAATAGATGTTGTGGACGTTCGACGACTTTCCCGTTGATTTGAAGAAGATATCCTTTTTCGAGGGTCTTAAACCCGAAATAGTCTAAATCAAAATCCCGGTCATAAATAATGGTGGAATCCAAAATTTCAGCATTCTTTTCGACAATCTGATAAACGTCCCGGGCAATGAGGGGGGCGCGTTGTCCGGTCTTTGGATTCACATACTTATAAAGGTCCCGGATCGTTTCAGAGAATGATTTTTTAGTGTTCTTGTGCAAGTTTGAGACGGCAATGCGAGACGCCAAAAGCGCATAATCGGGATGCTTGGTCGTAAGCGACGCGGCAATCTCAGCGGCAAGATTATCGAGTTCACTGGTCGTGACACCGTCATAAATACCTTGTATCACCTTTTTAGCGACGTCGGCGGGATCCACATGCTTCGGATCGAGTCCATAACAAAGCCGTTCAATGCGACTTGTGACCTTGTCAAATTTAACCGATTCGCGTCTCCCGTCTCTTTTGATAACAAACATAGGGTCTTCTTTTTAGGCGTTAGAAGTCAGCGTCCGTGTTAAAAGCGTAATTTTTCTCTTTGATGTCTTTTGAAATCACCCCGGCTTTTTGGTATTCCCCGACCCTTTTTTCGAAAAAGTTCGTTTTGCCTTGCAGTGAAATGAGTTCCATAAAATCGAAAGGGTTCTCCGAACGGAATAATTTTGGGTAGCCGAGAGCCGATAAAAGCCTATCCGCCACGAATTCGATATATTGGGACATCATTTTAGAATTCATCCCAATAAGATCAATCGGCAACGCATCGACAATAAACTCCTTTTCGATTTCCACGGCATTTCTTATCATTTGGTGAACTTTCTCAATAACAAGCTTATTTTGAAGAGTCTGATACAGCAAGCACGCGAAGTCGCAATGCAATCCTTCGTCTCTCGAAATCAATTCATTGGAAAAGGAAAGCCCGGGCATTAGCCCCCTCTTTTTAAGCCAAAAAATCGCGCAGAAACTTCCGGAAAAGAAAATTCCCTCGATCGCAGCGAATGCAACAAGGCGTTCTAGAAAAGAACCCTCTTTGATCCAGCGCAGTGCCCACTCTGCTTTCTTCCCAACACAAGGTATGGTTTCGATTGCTCGAAAGAGTTTTTGTTTTTCGGTATTGTCGTCGATATACGTGTCTATCAGAAGAGAATAGGTCTCGGAATGAATATTCTCCATCATGATCTGGAAGCCGTAAAAACATCGTGCTTCCGGAATCTGCACTTCTCGCACGAAATGAGTCGCAAGGTTTTCATTGACAATCCCATCGCTCGCCGCAAAGAAAGCCAAAACATGCTTGATAAAATACTTTTCCTCCTGACTCAGTATTTCCCAATCTTTCAAGTCGTGTGACAAATCAATTTCTTCGGCTGTCCAAAAACTCGCTTCGGCTTTCTTATACATATTCCAAATTTCAGTATGTTGAATAGGAAAAAGGACAAATCGATCTTTATTTTCTTCAAGAATAGGCTCGATCATACGGCTCCTGTTTGTGGTGAAAGATCACTCGGGCTTTGCCCTCGGGATATTTTCGGCCTCATGACTTATGTCGTCCTACCAGACTCCATAAGTCATGGCCTCAAATAAAAATCCCTACCTCAATTTGAAGTAGGGAGATTCCCGGTTTATCCACCCTTACCCTTACCACGGGGCAGTGGTTTCTGTGCACAGGCAGGTCTTCTGACTTCCCCTCTTCCTTTCTCAAGCGCCTTCCCATCCCATCTGGGGCAGTGACGCTTGAGTCACCTTTCAGGGGTTACAGCGGCGGGACCGTGCCGGAGTTTCACCGGCTTCCCTATTGAGGCGATCGCCACCTATGCAACTGTTATTCAATTGTGAGTTTTATTTTATTCCTTCTACTTCCTTTGTCAAGTTCTTTTTAACCAAATTTTTTTGAGTTCCTCCGTAATCTTCCACTCCTCGTTCGGCGAAAGGCGTTTCTTCACATCATCTCGCGCTGCGGCCGGTTTCGGATATTTTGCGATCACTTTTGAAAGAAACTCTTGGATCGAAACGACCTTGACTTTTAAATACCCTATCCGTTCCGAAAGTTCCCGATCATCCGTGACAACCACCGTTTCTCGGTGTCTCTCTGTATCTTGGACCATCTGGAAAATTTTGTCATCGGCCGATTTCTCATCCGAAAAAATAACTTGTATCCCCTTTTTCCGAAGGGTTTGCCAATCCATCTTCATCGCTGTAAATCCGTCGAAGACAACACTCACGTCGTTTTTCTCACTCCCCTGCGGTCGGTACTTGGCGAGAAACTGGAGGAGTCCCTCGCGGGTCGGTTCAAACGGAATATCGACCCTTTTCCCAAAGAGTTCCGGAATCCGCATGAGGACGTTATAGCCATCCAGCATAAAGTGCATGGTCATACAGGACAACTAAGACTTTTTTCTGCTTTTCTCATTAATGAAACCGGGCGTGCTGGATGCGGGTTTCGCTCTCTTCCTTGTGCAGCCGTTCATCCAGTGCAATGCGCCGGAAAAGATCTGCCAGGCTCTCAAACTCGCCGTAATCGCCTTCAAAGTCGCTCTCAAAGGGCTCCCGTTCGAACTCCGGGTGTTCACGCACAAATTCCATATACTCATGTTCGGCATGGTCTTCAAAATCGGCGTTTAAGGCATAACTTGAGGCCGGTTTCATCACATAGAGGAGCCAACTGACATGGTAGTAGAAAAAAGCCATCGCTTGGGGCATGAGGCGGTAGAGGAAAAAGTTCTCCTTGAGATGTTTCTTCGCCGTCATCTCCTCGAGGATCAAAAGATGCCACTGTTCGTTATCCTGCTGGTGCCTTGCTTCCTTGACAAATTCAAAGATGCGCCTTGCAAAGTCAGGCCACTTGTAGGTATGCGTCATGGCGATGTAGGCGACATGCTCCCACGCCTGATACGGAACACGGGCGATCACCTCCAAGACTTTAAACTTCGAAAGAGACTTCTTCCGCCCATAGAAAAGGTTCAGGGAGACGAAGAGTAGCTGCGCCAGAAGACTATAGCGCCGTCTCGGAGAGGTGAGTGTTTTCTCCTGTTCTTGACGAAGGTCGGTATTTGTTTTAGCCTCGTCCCCCATTTTCATTTTATCACTTTACCCTATTTTCTCAACCGGAATCCCTGCCAAGCCAAATAACCCGCCACGACACATGCAACGACACTTACGCCGAGCGGGACAGGGCGGTTGGCGATCAGGGCATTCCAGTGATAGATAAGACGCAGGAGGTGAAGGACAGCAATCACTGCGAAAATTGTGCCCGTAACAAGGTTAAACTGCTTTTGAGTCATGACCTCTAAATCTCCTCAATCATAGCTGCCGCGACCCAGCCGGTTTTGTCGCGCGTTAGGCGGATGTAGCAAAAGTCACCCTCCTTGCGAAGGATCTGCGCCCGGATCCCTTCCTTCAGTTGAAAGGCGACCGCGCCAGTTGTGGAGGGAGAGTACCGAACATCCGCAGTGGTCTCGACAATCACGCCCTCTTTCTCTTTCTCGGTGGCACTCATTTTGGAAAAGCCAAAGAGAAAGGAGAAAGCGGTCACAATAGCCAAGAGCCATGCGAAAGAAATAAGGGGTTTTTGAATTTTTTTAACGAAGGTTGCAAGGGTTAACACCACAAAGAGAAGATTAAAGACCACCGCAAGGAAAATGATCCACCCCTCCGCAGTAAACTGATTCCGCACCCAGAAAAAGGCGATTTCATAGAAGCGATGCTCCTCCTTCGGCTGCGCCTGTTCAAGTTGGGACTCCACATACGAAAGATTCGCGAGAAGATCCTCATCCAGGCCCATAAGCCGCTTTGCCCGTTCGTAGTTTAGGATCGATTTCCCGAGCCGACCCAGTTTCATGTAACTATTTCCAAGGTTATAGTAAAGGGGGCCACTTGGGATGCCGGACTCAACAAGTTTTTCGTAGAAGGTGATCGCCTCTTCGTAGTTTCCCTCAGAATATTTTTGATTTGCAAGGAAAAAGGTATCGCTCACCTCATTTGCAAAAACGAAGGTTGCGCTAAGAAAGAAAATTAGAAAAAAGAATTTTCTCATCGGATCACTTTTTCAAACTGAAAAATCAGTTTCTCCACATTTCCAAAAAGTTTCTGCATCTCATCGAGGTCCCCCCTGACCGCCGAGAACTTGGCAAGGTCGAGCCGCTCAAGGGAGTGCCGAAGGTCTGAAAGGAGCACTTCATCCACTTTCCTTTCCTTTAAAAGATCTGCCGCTTCAAACGGAATCCCACCAAGGGGCCGATTCAGTTTATCCGCAAGGAAGTCCAAGAGCGCTTTTGAAAGGGTGGCATAAAAAGCGTCGGCATTTCCGCCACTTAAATAGCGTCGAGACTCGGTCAGTTCCTTCTGTGCCTTTTTAAAGGCATGTGTCCTTCGGGCAAAGGCGATATCCTCTTGAAATCTTTTGCGACGTCTTTGAATGAGAAAACTTAAGGAGGTGAAGAGCGGGAGCGGTCCAAATCCCAAGTACCAAAAAAGGGACGACTGATACAGGGGTGGTCTTCCCCCTTCCAGTTTTCCCAGATCGGTTTTGATGTAGCGGATATCCTGGGTAAGGACCTTGATCTCTTTGCCGCGGTGGACAGCGACCGGAGGAGGGCTCGCAAGCCGCACCGGTTCTTCTTGCCCTGTACCGGGTAACACTTCGATCGGGAATGGTCCCCTTGTCAGCGTTTCATATTTCTCCTTGGTCGGATCGAAGTAGGCAAAAGAGAGACTCGGAATCTCATATTTTCCCTCGCGGCGGCCAACCAAAACCTTCGTAAAGGTCTTCTCCCCGATTACAAGCCCGTCGGCATTACTTGTGTCGGTTTTAATCTCAGGGGTGTATCCTTTAAAGGCAGAAGGTTCCGGAAAATCAGGAAGCTGCACCTCATTAAAATTCCCGGATCCGATTACCTTCATCGTGACCGTGACCGGCTCCCCGCGCTGCACCTTTTCAGGGGAAAGTGTCACTTGAAAATCGAAACTTCCAACCGCACCGGTAAAGGTGACTGGTTTATTCGTCTCTGGGAGAGGTCTTACGGCAATAGCGACCGGCTTTGAGCGGCTTAACGCCGTATCGGTCACGGCGCGTCTTCCACGATTAAAGAATTGATCAAAGTCTGAGTAGTATCTAAAAAATGGGACGTGCTCCATTCGCGAGGATTCATACCCTTTCACAACGAGAGCCTTTAAAAACGCGGGATCGAGGGTATAGGTTCCTTGGGCAATGGGGGTGAGGATTTTTTGGAAACTAAGCACGGTGTACCGTTTTCCCTGATAGATGACGTTCTTTTTCTCGGCAGTCATCTTTTCTTTGTCGTTGATGATGATCTGGGCATGTTGCGCCTGCGGGTCCTGTTTCGGATCTTCGACGAGAAAATCTTTGAGCGACCCGTACCAGGGGATCTTTAAGGAATAATCCTGAATGTCTTTGTCAAAATACCATTCGAAGGTGAGGAGTGCGGATTCGCCAAGGTAAAGGGTCTCTTTGTCGACGGAGACTTTAAGGAAAACATCCTGCTGCGTTTCTGTAAAGTCCGAAACCTGGATCACGAAGGGTTCGGAAGTAGAGTACCTTTTTTCATCGAGCATAAAGGAAAAACGGGGGATCGTGAGTGTCCCGACCCGCTTCGGGGTCAGTGCATACTCAAAGTCGACCCCACCGCCCGATCTCTTCTCTTCCACCTTTTTCCCCTGAATAATCACGGTCATACTGGTAAACGACTGCATGCTGGCACCGACATACTGCACCTCAAAATCGGGAATCGGCGGGAGTTCCGGAGCATGTGAAGAGGTAGCCCCCTGGAGACTTAACGTCAACCGGACGGCGTCTCCGATCACAACGCGCTCTTTGTCGATCGAGACGGAGAGGCTCGGTTCATCTGCAAGCGCCGCAAGAATTCCAAAACAAAAAACCCCCATCAGAATAAAGTATAAGCTCCGCTTCATCTTACCAATCCTTCAAAACCGGTTCTTCCTGGTGCCGCTGCATCTTTTCCTTCTCCTTCGGAAGCGATTTTTCTTCAGATTGAAGTGCGCCAAGGAGCCGTTCCGCATCCTTTTTGGAAAGTTCTGTTTCCTTCTTCTCTTCCTGTGTGGGCTGCGGTTTTTCTTCCTGTTCGGACTGACTCTTTTGCGATGACGCCTCTTGTTCACGCTGAATAAATTCGATGTTGTACTTGGTGTCTACGTCACTCGGATCGAGATCGACCGCCTTTTTGTACGCCTCAAGGGCTCCTTGTACATCCCCTTTTCGGTAGAGGGAGTTTCCGATATTGTAATGAGCCTTTGCCTTGAGGGCATCGGGCCCAAGTTCAATCGAGCGGTTGTGCGATTGAATCGCCTCATCAAACCGTTTTTCCCGATAGAAACTGTTTCCCATGTTAAAAGGGATCTCTGGGGCATTGGGCCGTGCGGTTTGCGCCTTGCCATAGCGGTCGAGTGCTTTCTCATAGTCTCCCTTTTCAAAATAGCGATTTCCCTCCTCTACCTTCTGCGGTGCGGCGTTAAAGATAAATCCGGAAAGAACGAGAGAAGCGATCACCCAAAAGAATCTTTTATTTGCGTTCACGCAACACCCCTTCAAGGAATAAAAGGGCGATCGCAACGGAGAGGGGCCACTGAAACCTATGGTGATACTCTTTTTTCTGCTGCGTCTCCCGCTCGATTTTATCGAGTCTTGCGATCTCATGGGTATAAAGGTCTTCCAAAGAAAAGTCTCCGGAACCGATCACGCCCCCCTTTCCACCGGTAGAGGCGGCAATTTGCTCAAGGAGTTTTGGATCCAATCTTGAAAGAATAACGGTCCCTTCGCGACTTCGAACATACTCTGTCTTTCCTTCTGCCTCGGGGGAAGGGATCGGTGCCCCTTCAGGACGACCGATGCCGATCGGATAGATCGTGATCCCCTTTTCCTTCGCCTCTTTCAAAGGTCCTTCCAGCGCTTTTCCATGATCCTCCCCGTCGGTTACAAGTAAGATGACCCGCCCCCCTTCGCCACCCGCCTCAAAGGCCTCGATCGCCTTGTGGATCGCCCCTCCAATATCGGTTCCTCCCCGGGGAATGGAGGTCACGTTCACATCGTCCAAAAAAAGTTTTGCGGTCGCATAATCGACGGTTAAAGGACACTGAATGAAGGACGAACCTGCGAAAGGAACGAGTGCCACCCGATCACCCGTTAACTCGCTAAACAAATTTTCAATCTCAAGTTTTGCCCGCGAAAGCCGGTTCGGCTTCACATCTTCGGCAAGCATGCTTTTGGAGACATCGAGCGCAACCACCACATCGGTTCCGCGGCGCTTGATCTCCTGAACCTCAAACCCCCATTTTGGCTCTGCAAGGGCGAGGATCATAAAAAGGACCGAAAAGAGAATGAGCGTTGCCTTAAGACCCCGTTTGAAGGAACTAACACCTACGAGGAGTTTTGTATAGAGAACCTTTCCGGCAAATGTCTCAAGGGCGCGCTTCCTTTTTCTAAATACCAGGATATAAAAAAGGAGGAACGCCGGTAAAATCCAAAAAAGTAAAAATGCACGCGGATTTCCAAATTGCATAAGAACCTTTTAAGGGAGTGACCGTAGAACAGTTTGCGAAAGCGCCGCTTCAAAAAGAATGAATAGTAAACCTGCCATCACAAAAGGGACGAAGCGCTCCCGATACTGGACATAGACATTACTTTCAATCTTTGTTTTTTCAAGGGCATCAATCCGATGATAAATGGCCTCGAGCGCTTCGGTATCTGTCGCCCGAAAATAGAGCCCGCTTGTCGTCTGCGCCACCGTTTGAAGGAGCCCTTCATCCAGATCAATGTCTATCAACTGATAAAAGGTCCTCCCGATGGCATCCTTCATCGGAAAGGGCACGGCCCCTTTGGATCCGACACCGATCGTATAGATTTTAACCCCGATCGCCTTGGCAACCTCCGCGGCCGTCTTGGGATCAATCTTGCCCGCATTCTGCACCCCGTCAGTTAACAGGATCACAACCTTGCTTTTCGCCCTTGTCATCCGGATGCGGTTCAGGGCAGTGGTGATGCCGTCGCCGATTGCGGTTCCATCCTCCACAAGACCGATTCTCGCGCGATCCAGAAATTGAAGAAGAATTCCCTGATCAAGGGTTAAAGGACAAAGGGTGTAGGCCCTTCCGCCAAAGACGACAATCCCGATCCGGTCATTTTTCCGGCTCTGGATAAATTCGCGAACCACTTCCTTCACCACAAAAAGGCGATTTTCGCGCTTTCCTCGAATTGTAAAATCTTCCGCCGCCATGCTTCCTGAGACATCGAGGGCCAACACAATATCAACTCCCTCGGTATGAATGCGCGTCTTCTCTACCCCTTCCCGCGGCCGCATGAGGGCAATCACCAAAAGCACAAGGGCTGCAATACGTAAAAGAATCAAAAGATGCCGCGACCAGGTGGGCCCCTGAGGAAGTTTTTTCAAAAAAGATACCGTCGAATAACGGACTGCACCCCTTGATCTCCGACGCAGATACAGTAAAAGAAGGGGGATCGTTAAAATCGGAATCCACAGAATATTCCAGAAATTTCCAAAAACCATCATTTCGTCTCGTAAATAAACTCCCGTGCGGTGCGCGAAAGCCGAAGAACCTCCACCGGCGGAGGGGTCCAGTTGGCAAACTTCACAAGATCGCACTGCTCCAGAAAATGCTTAAGGAGTTTTTTCTGTGATTCATTCAGAACCGAATCTTCGGAGGTTGCTTCCAAGAATTCTTCCGTCGTCTGCTCCGGGGCCCTATAGGAAAAACGGCCCTCCAGATAATGCCGTAAGACGTTTGAGATGAGAAAATAATATTCCTTCACATTTGTCTTTGAAAGGCCGGATCCGTCGATCCGATCGAGTTCCTGAAGTGCAAGAAGATGGGGCGGTCGGGGTGGAGAGGCCTCCATCGGTAAAAATTTTTTTTTCTTCCGAAGGAAAAACCAAGCGATGAGACTTAAAAGAAGCAGGAGTCCAACCAAAACAGAAGGTGAAACCCAAAAACCGGCCAACCGGAGGACCCCTTTGATGTCCCGAATATCCTGCATCGTCTCCCCTTCCTTAAGGATACTCTTTATCTCGACAAAAAGTTGCAGCGTTGATAACGAAGAGACTGACCCATCGGGGAGGTGTACTGTGATAGAAACGGGAGGGATGATGTATTTCCCGACGGAATAACCGGTGAGTGTGATGGCGAAAATATTCGGTTCTTTCTTTTCGATGGCCTTAAGTTCAAGCCCTCCGAGTTTTCCCTGAAGATCCGGGGTCTCGACCCGGGAGGACCCCGGAACATCCACTTCAAGGGAAAGTTTAATCCGATCGCCGATTGTGATTTCGGTACGGTCGAGAGAGGCGGAGATGCGGGGTTCTCCGGTATCCGCCAATGCTGCCGCCGAAGCGACAAGAGACAAGAGACAAGCAACAAGAAGGAACGCTGCCGCCTGTTGCTTGTTGCCTGTTGCTTGTTGCCTGTTGCATAACGCCATCTTCTTACCGCCTCCTCTCCCGCATTCTGAAAAACCGGATGAGCGGCTCAAAATAAGATGCATCCGTCTCGATTTTGATGCAATCGACGTCGATGGAGCGAAGAAACCTTTCTTTTTTCTCCAGACTCTTTTCGGTAAGCGCTTCGAAACTTCTCCGGACCCTTGAAGGGCGGGTGTCGACGACCATCCGCTCCCCGGACTCCGCATCCTCCAGTTCCAGAAAACCAAGGGGAGGAAGGCTCCTTTCCCTTCGATCCGAAAGAAGAAGCGCAATCATATCGTGGCGACGGTTGGCGATCTGTAAGGCGCGCTCATAGTTCTCGGCAAAAAAATCTGAAATGAGAAAAGTGACGGTGCGGCGTTTGGAGACAGTACTTAAGAATCGGAGGGCCGCTTCGATATCGGTGCCGCGCCCCTTGGGTTCAAAGAAAAGGAGTTCGCGGATCACATGAAGGAGATGCCGCTTCCCTTTCTTGGGAGGGATGAATTTCTCGATCCTGTCTGTAAAAAGAAGAAGACCGACCTTATCGTTATTGCGGATTGCCGAAAGGGCAAGGAGGGCTCCGAGTTCTGCGGCAAGTTCTGTTTTAAATTTTTCATGCGTCCCGAATCGGCCGGAAGAAGAGACATCGACGACGAGCATGACCGTGAGTTCCCGTTCCTCGATAAACTCTTTCACAAACGGCTTTCCGGTTCGGGCGGTCACATTCCAGTCAATCGTGCGGACTTCATCCCCCGGCTGATATTCACGCACCTGATGGAATTCAATCCCCCGGCCCTTGAAGACACTGTGATACTCGCCTGCAAAAAGGCTGTCGACAAGGCGCGCTGTACGCATCTGAATCCGTCGGACATTTCGAAGGAGTTCTTTGGGAATCATGGCTACGGCACTTCAACCGTTTCAAAGACCTTATCGATGATCGTCTCTGAAGTCATCTCATCCGCTTCTGCTTCATAGGTGACAATAATCCGGTGACGAAGCACATCATGGCCGATCTTTTTGACATCCTGTGGTGTCACATATCCCCTTCCCTGAAGAAACGCATGCGCCTTGGCCGCGAGCGAAAGATAAATCGTGGCGCGCGGAGAGGCCCCATATTCAATGTATTCTTCGAGGTCGAGTTTAAATTGTTTCGGCTCTCGTGTGGCAAAAACAATATCGACGATATATTTTTCAAGTTTTTCATCAAGGTAGATTTCATTGAGGGTCTGCCGCGCACGAAGAATTTCAGAAATGGTGACGACGGCGGCGACGTCTATTTTTTTGCCGACCTTCGCCATCCGTTTTAAAATTTCCTTTTCCTCATCCCGATTCGGATAGGTGATCTTAAGTTTCAGCATAAACCGATCAACCTGCGCTTCAGGGAGTTGATAGACCCCTTCCTGTTCAATCGGGTTTTGGGTGGCGAGTACCAAAAAAGGCTCATCCAGTTTAAAACTCTCCTCACCAATCGTCACCTGCCGCTCCTGCATCGCTTCCAAAAGAGCACTCTGCACCTTCGCAGGGGCACGGTTAATTTCATCGGCCAAAATGATATTGGCAAAGAGAGGGCCTTTCCGGACGCTAAAGGTTCCATCCTTCGGATGATAAATTTGGGTTCCGATGAGATCGGCCGGCAAAAGGTCCGGGGTAAACTGAATCCGGTGGAATGTCGCGGAAATCGCGCGGGCAAGCGTTGAAATAGAGAGCGTCTTGGCAAGCCCCGGGACCCCTTCCAAGAGGATATGGCCATCGGCAAGGAGTCCTACAAGGAGCCGCTCGATGATGTAGTCCTGACCCACAATGACCTTTGCAATTTCACTGCGCAGTTTTTCTACAAACGCACTTTCCCGCTTCACCTTTTCATTGATCGCTTGGATCTCTGCCTGGTTCATAGGGTCCTCCGTAACTTTATGTATAAAAATGGGTTGCATAAAACACTATCTCTATTTTACTAAAATTTTTAGGATTTTTCAAAAAGAAAAAGGGGGGAGTTACTTTCGTCGGATCGTCAGTTGGTAGGATTTATCCAGTTTCTTTTCTTCGAGGACTGTGTGGCCGTCGCTCCGGACACTATTCGGCACATTGGCATACGCCTCCCCTTCATCAATCACAATCTGGAGGAACTCTCCACTTTTCATCGTTTCGAGTTTCAGTTTTGTTTTCACATAGTTAATCGGGCAACGGACACCGCGAAGATCCAAAAATTGGGGTGCGGGAGCGGATTCGGACATAGTCTTTTCCTCCTTTTTGGTCCCGGCTTCAAGGGCCTCAGCAAAAACGGCAAACTGTTTTTCGGATTCCTTGAGAATTTTCTCTGTCTCCTCAAGAATTTTCTGAGAGGTCATTTCATCCTTTGGCCCTGAAGAAAGTGTCTTCATCCGATAGGAGAAATCGTGGAACTGCGACGGAAATTCTCCGGTCCGTATGAAATGGTTATCGAGTTCGTGGATCGCCTCTTCATCGGTCAGCGGTTCCACCGCCTTCGAAACCAAAAGTGCAGTTGCGGCGGATGCGATCGCCTTCTGGGCCTTCTTGAAGACAGTGTCGTACACTTTTTCAGTGTGGAAACGTTTGGCTTCGTTTAAGAGCGCGGCTGCTTCACCGAGTCCCAGTTGAATCTCTGAAACGGCGGCCCCGGCGCACTCCCCCTGCATTCCTTTTCTCAGATAAAACTCCTCCGTCTGAGCCCAATCGGTATAGTAGTCGGCATTTTCAGCGTAAGTAGGGATCGCCGCATACTCGGCAAGGAGTGTCTTCACCTTTTCCTTCCCGAGTTCACGATAGAATTCCTCGAAGGGCTGACCCTCTTTTTTGGAATCAAGGTAATAGTTCACAAGGCGTGCGGTTGCCTTCGGAATTGACTTGGACGGAATCTTCATGATCGGCTGGGCATAGCGGGTCTCCTTCTCGTTCGTGACCCCTCCAAGAAAAAGATGGAAGGAAGGAACGATATGCCGATCAAAGTTCAGCGCGCCCCCATGGAAACCGATCGAGGCGATATGGTGCTGGCCGCAGGAATTGGGGCACCCACTGATTTTAATATGAATATCCTTGATCTCCGAGAACCGGCCGTTCTCTTTCTTCAGTTCATCGAGGATCGCGAGGGTAAGACCGCGGGAAGAAGTAATACCAAGGTTGCAGGTATCTGCACCCGGGCAAGCAGTGATATCGAGAAGGGTCTCCGCTCCCGCATCGGCGAGGGCGTGCGGTTTAAGATCGTTGTAAAGTTTTTCAACCTCTCCGTTTTTCACCCACGGGATGAGAAAATTCTGTTCGATGGTGATGCGGATTTCATCTTTTCCATAAAGTTTTATGAGGCGCGCAAGGGCTCGAAGCTGCTCGGGCGTTGCATCTCCCCGGATGAGTTTTACCTGAACTGCACGGTACCCCGCCCGTCTCTGGGGAATGGTATTCGTCTTGAGAAAGAGCCGGAAGCCGTTTGTTGAGACCGGAATAATCGGCTCGATCGGTGCCGGTTCCCCGTCGGTACTCCGATCGATTTCTTTGAGATACGCATTCCACGACGGTTCCACATGAAGGAGCGTTCGTTCCTTGAAAACCTCTTCCCGGAATTTCTCGATCCCCCAAATCTTTACAAGGAATTTGATCCGGGCGCGGTTTCTGTCTTTTCGCTCGCCATACCTGTCAAAGATCCGGAGGACCGCCTCAAGGAGAGGAATCAGTTCCTCTTCAGGAGCCCATTCAGTCAAAACCGGGGCGACGATCGGGACAGTGGAAAGTCCTCCCCCGACGACAATCTTAAATCCCCGCTCTACTTTCCCGTCGGGCGATCGGCGAAGAAGGGCCTGCACTCCCACATCATGGATGTAGGGTCGGGCGTGGTCCTTCGTGCATCCTTCAAAAGCGATTTTGAATTTCCGCGGAAGACTCTGGCAGACAGGGTTTCTCAGGAAATGGTGGGATGTGGCCATCATGTAGGGACGGATTTCAAAAAGTTCATCGCGTCCAATGCCGGTTAAATGGCAGCAGGTCACATTCCGGACGGTGTTCGAGCAGGCCTCGCGTGTGGTCATTCCGACCTCGGCAAGACGTGTCATGATTTCCGGAGTCCTTTCAAGCGGGACAAAATGAATCTGCACATCCTGGCGGGTTGTGAGATGTCCGATCTTTAAAGGGGCGTAGGTTTCAACAATATCAGCAAGGCGCAGGAGTTTTTCAGAGGTCAAAAATCCGCCCGGAATCTTAATCCGGACCATCTGGATATTCGGCTGCCTCTGTCCGTAGATCCCGTGCTGGAGGCGGAAGCGGCGGAATTTCTCATCCGGGACCTCTCCCTTTCGAAACTTTACCACCTCTTCCGCATAACGGGCGATCTCTTCTTGAATGAATTTTGGGATTTCTGCCATGTTTAAATTATAACTTATTTTGTAGGTAAATGT
>JACQQV010000025.1 GCA_016206785.1 Candidatus Omnitrophota bacterium | reverse complement strand
GGTCTATCTTAAGAAGACCGGGATTGCCGATGTGAGTTATTGGGGACCGGAACCTGAGTTTTTCATCTTTGACGATGTCCGTTTTGATCAGACGGAGAATTCCGGATACTATTTCATCGATTCGGTTGAAGGGGAATGGAATTCAGGCCGGGATGAAAAACCGAATTTAGGGTACAAACCGCGTTATAAGGAAGGATATTTCCCAGTCCCCCCCCATGATATCTTCCAGGACATCCGGAGTGAAATCATGAAGCGGGCGCGGGCGGTCGGTGTTCCGGTTGAGAAGCATCATCATGAAGTGGCGACGGCCGGTCAGGCGGAAATCGACATGCGGTATGATACCCTCACCCGGATGGCGGATCACCTCATGATGCTCAAATACATTACCAAAAATGTTGCCCGGGAGTATGGAAAGGTGGCAACCTATATGCCGAAGCCGCTTTTTGGAGACAATGGGTCTGGAATGCACACCCATCAGAGTTTGGCCAAAAGCGATGTGAATCTCTTCTATGACAAGAATGGCTATGCGCTGATCAGCCAGGCTTGCAAGTACTATATCGGTGGGCTCATTAAACATGCAAGGGCGCTCATGGCCTTCTGTGCCCCGACGACAAACTCCTACAAGAGACTTGTCCCGGGGTATGAGGCTCCGGTCAACCTTGCCTATTCGGCCCGGAACCGTTCGGCAGCCTGTCGGATTCCAGTGTATGTCGCACATCCAAAATCAAAGCGTGTCGAATTTCGGCCACCCGACCCTTCCTGCAATCCTTACCTTGCCTTCTCAGCGATGCTCATGGCGGGACTCGATGGGATTCAGAACCGGATCGATCCGGGACAGCCGCTTGACAAAAATACCTATGAACTTTCCCCAGAGGAAGCGGCCAAGATCCCGACCGTTCCTGGATCGCTGGAGGAATCACTCGATGCCTTGGAGAAGGATCACGCGTTCCTCCTCAAGGGCGATGTCTTCACCAAGGATGTGATCGAGGTGTGGCTGGAGTACAAACGGGAGAGAGAACTTCCTGCTATCAAACTCCGTCCGCATCCGTATGAGTTCTACCTCTATTTTGACATCTAAGTAGCGTTCGTGCTTTAAAACCCCGGCGGAAGGAGTCCCTTTCTGCCGGGATTTTTCTCTGAAAACGGAATAACCAAACTCGGTGTTTGGTGAATTGGTTATTGGATCCTTGGAATTTGTTTGGTGTTTGTAATTTGGGTATTGGAATTTCCACAATGACTACAACAACCAAGGCTGCATCCAAAATTACCCGCGACAAAGAATACGCCCTCAAGATGGCCCATGACCTCCGGGTGAAGTTCGTCCGCCTCTGGTTTACAGATATCCTCGGATTTCTGAAGAGTGTTGCGATCACCGTCGAGGAACTGGAGGGGGCTTTGAATGAGGGCATCGGGTTCGACGGCTCCTCGATTGAAGGTTTTGCCCGGATCGATGAAAGCGACATGATTGCGCTCCCCGATCCGAATACCTTTTGTCTTCTTCCGTGGCGGCCGCAGGAGGGTGGATCGGTTGCCCGCATGTTCTGCGATATTCTCTATCCGGGCGGAAAACCGTTCGAGGGAGACCCCCGATCTGTCTTAAGGAAGAATCTGAAACGGGCCCATGAAATGGGCTACACTTTCTATGTGAGCCCTGAACTCGAATTTTTCTACTTTAGGGATCAGGAAGGGGCCCCGCAGGCCCTTGATCAGGGAGGCTATTTTGATTTAACTCCCCTTGATGTGGCGACGGACCTCCGTCGGGAAACGGTCTTAACCCTTGAAGAGATGGGGATTGGTGTCGAATATAGCCATCATGAAGCGGCACCGAGTCAGCATGAAATTGATCTTCGATATACCGACGCTCTCACGATGGCCGATAGTGCCATGACGTATCGGCTTGTTGTGAAAGAGATCGCCTTAAAACATGGGGTCTACGCGACGTTTATGCCGAAGCCGATTCAAGGGGTCAATGGTTCTGGGATGCATACCCATATGTCCCTTTTTTCAAATCGCTCAGGAAGCGAGCGGAACGCCTTTTTTGATTCGAAAGACAAATATCATCTTTCGACGATTGCAAAACGGTTTATGGCGGGTCTCCTGCGGCATGCCCCTGAAATCACGCTCATCACGAATCAGTGGGTTAATTCCTACAAACGCCTCGTGAGCGGTTACGAAGCCCCTGTCTATATTTCTTGGGCGGTCCGGAGCCGTTCGGATCTTGTGCGGATTCCCGAGTATAAACCGGGACGGGAAGATACCACACGCGTGGAATTTCGTTCGCCCGACCCTGCCTGTAATCCCTATCTTGCCTTTAGTGTGATGCTTGCAGCGGGACTCGAGGGGATTGAGAAAGATTATTCGTTACCGCCTCCGAGCGATCGAAATGTTTCCGAGATGACACAGAAAGAAAGGGAGGCATCCGGCATCGGGACCCTTCCGGCAGACTTAAACGAAGCGATCAAACTCGCCGAAAAAAGTACCCTGGTTCGAAAGACCCTCGGGGAGCACCTCTTTGAAAAACTGATCGAGAACAAGAAGATCGAGTGGGACCGTTACCGGAGCCAAGTCACCGACTTTGAACTGAAGCGGTATTATCCAATCCTTTAAGAATCGCCTCGGCCGCGCGATGGCTCGCCCCTTCCTGGCCCAATTTTTCCCGAAGTGCTGTAAGGTCTCGTCGCATCCTTTCGAGTTTTCCAGGATTTTCCAAAAGCGATAGCGCTGTCTCTGCGACATGGCGCGGGGTGGCGTGGTACTGAAGACATTCCGGAACGATTTTCTCTCCGGCCACGACGTTCACGAGCCCGATGTAAGGAATCTGGATGAGGTTCCTTGCCAATAGGTAGGTGAGAAGCGAGGTCTTATACAGAATGACCATCGGTTTTCCGAGGATCGCGTTTTCGAGTGTTGCGGTTCCTGACGCGACAAGGGAAAAATCGATGAGGTTCCGGTATCGGTAGTCTGGATCCTTCACAAAATTGAGGGGAAGATTTTTCGCTGAGAGTGTTGTATAGGTTTTGTCAGGGAGTGTCGGCGATTTGAAAATGAGGAAGCGGTAATCGGGAAGACGTCTCGCAAGGAGACGAGCCGCCTCGATCATGACCGGAAGGAGTGACGAAACCTCTTTCTCGCGCGAGCCGGGAAGAAGACCGATCACTTTCTTTTCTCTGGGGATGGAAAGCTCTCGACGGAGGTCTTCCGGATCTGAACGGACTTTTACAAGATCAAGAAGGGGATGACCCACAAACTGGGTTTGAATACCGTGCCGTTTATAAAAAATTTCCTCGAAGGGAAAAACAACAATCATCTGGTCAACACATTCACGAATCGTTGGGATTCGCCATCTGCCCCAGGCCCAAACTTGAGGGCTGATGTAGTAAATGACTCGAATTCCAAGTCGCTTGGCTGCCTTCGCGAATCGAAGGTTAAAGCCGGGGTAATCGATGAGAATGACCGCATCCGGTTTTTCTGCTTCGAGCCGTTTTAGAAGATGAGCGAAAAATTTTTTAAATTCGGAAAGGTGTCTTAAGACCTCCACGAGCCCAACCACCGCTTTCTCGACGAGATCGACCTCAAGATGAACACCCGCTTCTTTCATCAACTCGCCACCCGCGCCGAAGAGAACGATTTCTGGCGAGAGGTGTCGGAGTGATTTTGCAAGAGACGCACCATGAAGATCGCCGGAAGCCTCACCGGCAATCATCATGAGTTTGAGCGGTTTGGAGGCAGTCATGGAAGGGAGAATTGAGGAAGGGTAGCGCCCTTCGCAGAAGACCAGGAAGGGTTGGAGCGAATGAGTTGCTCGATCTGGAGTGCCACGCGGAGCGCCTCGCGGGCCTCTTCGCCGGAGACAAGTGGTTTTTCCTTCTTGAAAACGGCTTGGATAAAGGAAGCGAGTTCTTCTTGAAGGGGCTCTTTCTTTTTCACGCGTAGTTTTTCCATCCGGATCCGGTCCCCCTCTTTCCAATACCGGTCCACCTTTTGTCTATAGGTGTCGAGAGAGATATAGCTATTTTCCGAGAAGATCCGGATCTTTCGCATCGACTTACTGGTTAAGCGGCTTGCCGTTAAATTCGCGGCAGCGCCATTTTTGAAATTGAGCCGTGCGTTCGCGATGTCTTCTTTGTCTGTCAGCACATGAATCCCGACCGCGTCGACCCGTTCTACCGGTGAGGGGATCAAAGAAAGGATGATGTCGATATCATGAATCATAAGATCCAACACAACGCCGACGTCGAGCGACCGGCGCTTGAATGGCCCAAGGCGATGACATTCAAGAAAATGGGCGGATTGGACGTAGGGCCGAATCGTCTGAAGAGCGCTATTGAATCGTTCCACATGGCCGACTTGAATCAGGCAGCGATTGCGGCGAGCAATGGCCACCAGTTCATCCGCCTCCTCGACAGACTTTGTGATCGGTTTTTCAATGAGGACGTGAAGGCCATGTTCCAGAAACGCCTTGGCGGCACGATGATGGTCTTGGGTGGGGGTGGCGATACTCACCGCATCCACTTTGTCAAAGAGGGTTTGGTAATCCTCATAGAAAGGGGTGCGGTATTTTCGGGCGAGGGCCTTTTTAGAAGGATCGACATCGCAAAGTGCGACCAGTTCCGCATCCGGCAGTTTCGAGTAGATCCGGGCATGTTCACTTCCCAAATACCCAATGCCCACAACCCCAACCTTGACTTTCTCCATAGCCCCCTCACTCTAACTTAAGGTGTGACTTTAAATTATACCCTTTTGGGCCGATTGCGACAAGTCTAAATTTTTGATATAATGACCTCCATGAAAGATTATCTGAGGCTCCTCGCCTTCCTTAAAAAACACCTTGCGACCCTTTGTGCTGTTGTCGTATCTCTAATACTTTCAGCGTGTTTTGGAGGAATCTCCCTCCTTCCGATCGTCCCTATCGCAGACCGGGTCTTAAGCCGCGGGAAGGTTGTTCTTCCTATCTCTTTGCCCCCTTTTCTGGAAGGGGTGGTCGCCCAGATCAATCAGGCGGAGCCGATGGCCCTTTTGGGATTCCTTTCTGTATTGGGCTTGGCACTTGTTTTTCTTAAGGGTTTTTTCATCTTTCTCCATGAATATCTGATGTCCATCCTCTCTCAGCGGGTGATCCGGGATCTGCGAAATGCCCTGTTCGAAAAAATGCAGTCTCTTTCCTTGGATCACTTTTCAGAAAAAAGGGTCGGGACTCTTATCTCCCGCATCACGTATGACGTCGCCACCCTTCAGGATTCCATCGCCGTAGGGCTTACCGATTTTCTGTATCGCCCCATCCAACTTTTGGTTTTCGGATCCATTATTTTCTATATCCATTGGAAGTTAGCCATGTTGTCCCTTGTCCTCATTCCTCTTATCACGATCCCTGTGGGCCGCATCGCCAAGAAACTGAAGAAGGTGAATGTAAGCGCCCTGGAAAGCATGGCGGAGATCAATAACGTCCTTCAGGAATTTATCTCCGGTATCCGGATCGTGAAAGCCTTTACGATGGAGCCTTATGAAGCGGAAAAGTTCAAAAAGGCGAACAACAATTTTTACCGCTATACGATGAAGCGGATCAAACGGATCCTTCTTTTGGGTCCTTTTAGCGAAGGGGTTGCAGCCCTTGGGGCGATTCTCCTCCTTTTTGTCGGCGGGCGGGAGGTGGTGCGCGGAACCCTTTCCAGCGGTGTGCTCCTCCTTTTTGTCGGGGCGCTCCTTTCACTGGTGAGTCCCGCCAAGAAACTGACTTCCAGTTATGGACTTCTCCAAGAGACCCTTGCGACGGTGCCGCGCATTTTTGAGATTCTGGATGCCTCTTCCAGCGTCGTCGAGAAAAAGGATGCAAAGGCCCTCTCTCGCGTTCAACATCAGATCGAATTTCGGAACGTCTCCTTCCGATACAATGACACGCCTATTCTTCAAGGTATTTCTCTTTCTGTCTCTGCGGGCGAGGTGATCGCCATCGTCGGAAGAAGTGGGGCGGGAAAAACGACGCTTGTGAACCTCATCCCCCGTTTCTACGATCCGACGGAAGGGGGTGTCTTTATCGACGGAACCGATCTCCGTTCTGTCGCCATCCGTTCCTTGCGAGAGCAAGTAGGCCTCGTGACCCAGGAGACCTTTTTGTTCCACGACACCGTACGGGCGAATATCGCCTACGGAAAAATGAATGCTACCGCCTCCGAGATCGAGGAGGCAGCACGTCTTGCCCACGCCGACGACTTTATTTCCCGGTTGGAAAAGGGACATCAAACGGTCATTGGGGACCGCGGGATGAAGCTGTCAGGCGGGGAGCGTCAGCGGATCGCCATCGCCCGCGCGATCCTGAAGAATCCGCCGATTCTCATTTTGGATGAGGCGACGAGTCAATTGGACAGTGAATCGGAGCGGTGGGTCCAGGAGGCGATTGAGCGGCTCATGAAGGGCCGCACCGTTTTTGTCATTGCCCACCGCCTTTCCACCGTTGTGAATGCCGATCGGATTGTGGTACTGGAAGGAGGGCGGTTGGTAGAGCTGGGGAGCCACACGGAGCTGCTTCAAAAGGAAGGGGTCTACAAAACGCTCTATTCTATTCAGTTACAAGAGGTTACAAAAATTTAAAAAAGGATTTGCCAAGCGGGATTTTTTTGATATAATCTCTAAAATCGCGTTTGAAACGTGTCAAGGAGGGAAACATTGGCAGCGCCTGTCATTAAAGAATTGTTAGAAGCGGGGGTCCACTTCGGTCACCAGACCAAGCGGTGGAATCCCAAGATGAAAAAATATATCTTTGGCGAGCGGAACGGCATTTATATTGTCGATCTTGAAAAAACAGCGGCCAAATTAAAAGAAGCCTGCGACTTCCTCAGGCATGTCACTGCCAAAGGAGGCAAGGTCCTTTTGATCGGGACCAAGAAACAGGCCCAGGAGACGATTCGCGAGGAAGCGGTGCGATGCGGCATGTTTTATGTCAGCCAGCGCTGGCTGGGGGGCGCCCTCACCAACTTTGAAACGATCAGAAAGGGGATTGAACGTCTGAAAGAGTTAACCCGCCTGAAAGAAGATCCAGGCCAGCTCGTCAAATATACCAAGAAAGAACAAGCGCATCTGGAGAAAGAACGGGTGAAGCTTGAAAGAAATTTAGGAGGGCTTGTGGGTCTCGAGAAAAGACCCGACTGCATCTTTGTGATCGATTCTAAAAAAGAGGAAATTGCCGTCGAAGAGGCAGGGCGGCTGGGCATTCCGATCGTGGGGCTTGTGGACACCAACTGCGATCCTGACCGAATTGATTATGTGATACCGGGGAATGACGATGCGATGAAGTCGATCCGTCTGGTGATCAAGAGTATCGTCGATGCCATTGTAGAGGGATGTGAGCAATTTAAAATCGCCGGGATTGTGAAGGAAGAAGAAGCGGTTTCGGTTGCACCCGATGCCCCCGCGGTAGCGGAAGAGGAAGAAGCCGAGATTCCCGAGCTTCCCGCGATTCCCGGCGTTCCTGCGATTCCAAAAATCGCCGAGACCCTCACCAAAACCAAGACCAAATCGAAAAAGGTTGTTACTCCCAAGAAAACAAAAACGCGTGAGTAACCGATGGAACTCATTAAAAAACTTCGAGCATTAACAGGCGCAGGGATCATGGACTGTAAGCGCGCCTTGGAAGAGGCTTCCGGAAATTTCGACAAGGCCTTGGAGCATCTGAAAAAGCGAGGCGATCAGATCGCCCAAAACAAGGCAGGTCGGACCGCTAACCAAGGACTTGTGGAGTCCTACGTTCATACGGGCGGAAAGATCGGGGTCCTCGTCGAAGTGAACTGTGAAACCGATTTTGTCGCCCGCTGTGACGATTTCAAACGTCTTGCCCGTGATCTCGCCATGCAGATCGCGGCCGCCAGCCCTACCTATCTTCAACGAGAAGACATCCCCCCGGAGGTTCTCGAGGGGAAAAAAGGAAATGGCCTTGAAACGTTCTGTAAGGAAAGATGTCTTTTGGAGCAACCTTTTATTAAAGACCAAATGCTCACCGTCCGGGATCTCCTGACACAGGTGGTCGCAAAGGTGGGTGAGAATATCGTGGTCCGTCGGTTCGTCCGTTTTCAACTCGGGGGATCGTAGTGCCCAAAGCAAAACCGGTTTATAAGCGTATTGTCTTGAAGTTAAGCGGTGAAGCGATGCAGGGGGACCGTGGCTACGGCATTGAAGCGGAAGCGCTCCTGTCGATCGCCCAGCAGATCAAAGAAATTGCGAGCCTCGGCCTTCAAGTTACCGTCGTGATCGGTGGTGGAAACATTTTCCGGGGCTCTGAAGGGATCACGAATGGCGGCATCGACCGTTCCACGGCTGATTATATGGGGATGCTGGCGACGGTCATCAACGGCCTCGCCCTTCAGGATGCCTTGGAAAAAGAGGGGGTTTTTACCCGCGTCCAGACCGCGATCGAGATGCAGGAGCTTGCCGAACCTTATATCCGTCGGCGGGCCATCCGACATCTGGAAAAAGGGCGCGTGGTGATCTTTGTCGGAGGGACAGGAAATCCTTATTTTACCACCGATACCACCGCGGCCCTCCGCGCCATCGAGATCGGGGCGGACGTGATCCTAAAGGCGACGAGGGTGGATGGCGTTTATTCTTCCGATCCCGAGAAAGATGCTCACGCAAAGAAATTTGATCGGCTTGATTATATTGACGTACTCAACAAGGGGCTTAAGGTGATGGACGCGACGGCAATCTCCCTTTGTATGGACAATGACCTCCCCATCATCGTTTTTAATCTTCGAAAAAGAGGAAATATTAAACGGGTCGTCCTGGGAGAGCGAATCGGAACGGTCGTCGGGCCCGAAAAGTCGCGATAGAGGTGCACGATGAACCTCAGAGATCTTCTTCGAGAGACAGAAGAAAAGATGGACAAAACGGTGGAGGCCACCCAGCGGGAACTCGCGACGGTGAGGACAGGGCGGGCGTCCACTGCCCTTCTTGAAGGGGTGAAGGTCTCTTACTATGACACCCCCACTCCTTTAAAGCAGATCGCCACCATTACCACCCCGGATCCCAAGCTGATTGTCGTGCAGCCATGGGACGGTTCTTTGTTGGGGGAAATCGAACGCGCCCTCCTCGGCGCCAATCTGGGAATCACTCCCACCAATGACGGTCGGGTGATTCGCCTCAGCATGCCCCAACTCACGACAGAACGCCGGGAGGAACTGGCAAAGATCATCCGGAAGATGGCGGAGGATGGCCGCATCTCCATCCGGACCGGTCGGCATCATGCCATTGAATTGGTCCGGAAACTGAAAGACAAAGGGATTTCAGAGGACGAGGTTTTCACCACCCAAGACGAGATCCAAAAGTTAACGGACAAGCATATTAACAAAATCGACGAGCTCTTAAAACAGAAAGAAAGGGAGGTCCTGGAACTCTAGGGCCCACACCTTACTCTTTCTTTGGTTGTGGGCCAGGCTTAAGCCTGGCCAAACTTTTTAGGGGCCGCTAGCTCATCAGGTAGAGCACCGCCCTTTTAAGGCGGTTGTGCCGAGTTCGAGTCTCGGGCGGCTCACCACTTTATGAAATCCTACGAACTGATCGACCACACGGCGGACGTCGGCATCCGGGCGTTTGGGAGAACGCTGGAAGAGCTTTTCAAAAATGCCGCCGTCGGGATGTTTGAACTGATGGCGGACTTGGAGACTGTCGACCCGACAGCGGAAAAGACACTCACCCTGATTGCAGAGACACTCGAAGACCTCTATGTCTTATGGCACCAGGAACTCCTGTTTCGTGCCTCGGTGGATCGCATGCTCTACAAGGAATTTTTGTTTGACACCCTTACCGAGAGAAACCTTAAGGCCCGCATCCGGGGTGAGGGGATCAATTTTGAAAAACACCACCTTAAGAAAGAGGTGAAAGCGGTCACGTATCATGAGCTCAAGGTTCAGAAAACCAAAGAGGGATGGGTTGGGGAAGTGATTTTTGACATATGAACGAGGAATGGCAAGGTCCTTTAGAGAAGATTGACGATTACCGCTGGCGGCTTCCCAAAAGTTACAAAAGCGGCATGCGGGTGGATGGGCTGATTTATGCCGATGAGAAACTCTTGAAGGATATCCGAAAGGACAAATCCCTGGACCAGGTCGCAAATGTCGCTTTTTTACCGGGCATTCAGAAATATTCCATCGCCATGCCCGATATGCACTGGGGGTATGGTTTTTGTATCGGGGGGGTCTGCGCCACCGATCCGGAGGAAGGAGGCGTCATTTCTCCCGGCGGCGTTGGTTTTGACATCAATTGTGGCGTCCGACTTCTGAGGACGCGCCTCACCCAGCAAGAGGTTCTTCCGAAACAGAGAGAACTGGTCGCGCAACTTTTCCGCGACGTCCCTTGCGGTTTAGGGGTGGGAGGCCAGATCAAATTCAGCCAGGCGGATGAGCGGAAGATTCTGACGCAGGGCTCTTCCTATATGGTCAAACAAGGTTTCGGGCGACCTGAGGATATTCTCTGCACCGAGGCGGACGGCTGCATGGAAGGGGCGGACCCGTCGGCCGTTTCAGAGAGGGCCTATGAGCGGGGAAAGGGGCAGGTGGGAACACTCGGTTCCGGAAACCATTTCATCGAAGTCCAGCTCGTCGATCAAGTGTACGATCCCTCTTTGGCGCAGTTTTTTGGACTGGAGAAAGATCAAGTGACAGTCATGATTCATTCAGGATCGCGGGGTTTGGGCTACCAGGTCTGCGAGGATAGTCTGCGCAAGATGGCCGGTTGTCCCCAAAAATATAAGATTGCCCTTCCCGATCGGCAACTGGTGTGTGCCCCCCTCGATTCCCCCGAAGGGGAGGTGTATCTTTCCGCGATGCGCGCCGCGGCCAACTATGCTTGGGCAAACCGTCAAGTGTTGACGCATCTGGTACGCCAAGCCTTTGTCCATCTTTTTCGTCGAGGTGAAAATGATCTGGGGCTCGACCTGATTTATGATGTCGCCCACAATATCGCAAAGATGGAAACATATGAGGTGAAGGGCAAGAAAAAGAAACTCTGTGTTCATCGGAAAGGGGCAACACGCGCCTTTCCTCCAGGACATCCGGAACTTCCCGAACGGTATCGCAGTATCGGCCAACCGGTTTTAATTCCTGGGGATATGGGAAGAAATTCGTATCTTTTGGTGGGACAACAGGGGGCGATGGAAGAGACCTTCGGCTCTTCCTGCCATGGCGCGGGACGCATCATGTCCCGCGGCCAGGCCGTCCGCATTTCAAGAGGTCGTTCCATTCAGAAGGAATTGGAGGCGAAAGGAATCATTGCCATGGCGCGAGGGCGAGGTGGCCTAGACGAAGAACAACCTGAGGCCTATAAGGATGTGAATGAAGTGGTGCGGGTGGTGGGGAAGGCAGGGATTTCAAAAATGGTTGTCCGGATGCGGCCGATAGGGGTCATTAAAGGATAGAGATGCTAGACATTCGATGGATTCGGGAAAATCGGGAGAAGGTCGAAGCCTCCCTTAAAAACCGCGGGGCCTCTTTTGACCTTGAAGGGCTCCTTTCTTTAGATGAGGAGAGGCGACGTCTTCTTCAGGAAGTGGAGGCCTTGAAACATGAGAGGAATGTGGCCTCCGATGAAATCGGTTTGTTGCTTCGTGAGAAGAAAGATACTACTTCCAAGAAGGAGGAAATGAAGGCTATTTCCCAAAAAATAGCCAGTTTAGATGAAAAAGTGGGTGAAATATCTAAAAAATTGGACTATTTAGTGCTTATAATCCCAAATATACCTCATTCTAGCGTCCCTCTAGGGGAAGATAGTCGTGCAAATAAGGAGGTGAGAAGCTGGGGCAAGCCAAGAAAGTTCTCCTTTAAGCCAAAAACGCATTTGGAATTATTAGAACATCTTGGAATTATTGATTTTAAGAGGGGGGCCAAGGTAACGGGGGCCGCTTTTCCTCTCTATGTGGGAGATGGGGCAAAACTTGAGCGCTCTCTTATCCAGTTTATGCTTGAACTCCATACCGGGAAACATGGTTATCAGGAAATCTCCCCTCCCTTTTTGGTGAATCGGGAGAGCATGACCGGGACCGGACAGATCCCGAAGTTTGAGGAGGATATGTATCGACTGAAGGATGACGACTACTTCCTTGTTCCGACGGCCGAGGTACCGGTCACCAATCTTCATCGGGATGAGGTGCTCGAGGAGAAAGAGCTTCCTCTTTACTATACCGCTTACACGCCCTGTTTCCGGAGGGAGGCGGGGTCCTATGGAAAAGAGACAAAAGGGCTCACACGGGTGCATCAGTTTGACAAGGTGGAACTGGTGAAATTCACGCATCCGGACAAATCTTATGAAGAGCATGAAAAATTGCTGAAAGATGCGGAAGAAGTGCTGCAACTCCTCGAAATTCCTTATCGCGTGATGCTTCTTTCGACAGGAGATTTAGGATTTGCGGCGAGCAAATGTTACGACATCGAGGCTTATGCCGCAGGGACAGGGACGTATCTAGAGGTTTCCAGCTGCAGCAATTTTGAGGCGTTTCAGGCCCGGCGCGCCAATATCCGCTTCCGGAGCAAAAGTACAAAAGCTTCTCAATTTGTTCATACCCTGAATGGTTCGGGCGTAGCCTTGGCACGGACCGTCATTTGTCTTCTGGAACATTTTCAAGAGGAAGACGGATCGGT
Source organism: Candidatus Omnitrophota bacterium (assembly GCA_016206785.1). Lineage (GTDB taxonomy): Bacteria > Omnitrophota > Gorgyraeia > JACQQV01 > JACQQV01 > JACQQV01. The sequence continues at coordinate 25,974 of JACQQV010000025.1, read as the reverse complement.
GCTTCTCCCGATGGCGCTCCGTCCTTATATGGGAGGTCAGGAGCGTCTCACAACGCCTCCGCGATGAAACGCCTCCTCAAGTGGATATTGGGGATTCTCTTTCTCCCGACCTGTTTTGTACAAAGCTACGTCTTCTATCAGTCTCTTCAACAACTGAAAAAATTCGAGGGAGATGCGGTCTATTTTATCTATGGCGCCCTTGCCTATTTTTTGTTACACACCCTTCTTTTTAAACCGGTCTTTCTCTACACGCTGGCACATGAAGCCGTGCATGCGATCGCGGCCAAAGCGTTTGGGGGAGAAGTGAAGTCGATCAAGGTTTCGGGAAAGGGGGGCGAAACCAAAACAACGAAATCAAATTTTGTGATCGCCCTCGCTCCTTACTTTACCCCTCTTTATGCGCTTCTTTTTTGTCTGTTGACCTTTGTCATGGTGCGGCTTTTCCAGGTCCAAGGGTTCCGGGATCTCTTTTTTCTTCTCATCGGATTTTTTCTGACGTTTCATGTGGTCATGACGGTCGACTTCTTGAAGACGAAACAACCGGACCTTTTAAAACTTGGGGAACTTTTCTCGATCGAGTTGATTTACGTGGTGAATCTCCTCGTGATTATCCTTGTGTTTGGATTTGTGTTTCCGGAGGTCTCGCCGAGGAATTATTTTGTGAATGCGCTAACCTCGACGGAGATGGCATACCGGCAGATCTATAACCAACTTTTTTTGTGAAAATTTTATCGGAGAGGTCGCGTAGCCCGGCTGAGCGCGCGCGCTTGGAGAGCGCGTAACCCGCAAGGGTTCGTGGGTTCAAATCCCACCCTCTCCGCCATTTTGGAGAAGTGGCAGAGCGGTTGAATGCGGCGGTCTTGAAAACCGTTGTCCCGCAAGGGACCAGAGGTTCGAATCCTCTCTTCTCCGCCAACTTTCATCGGAGAGATGCCTGAGCGGTTGAAAGGGCCGGTCTCGAAAACCGGTGGGGTCGCAAGGCCCTCCTGGGTTCGAATCCCAGTCTCTCCGCCATCATTCTTATTTTTTCTGATATAATGGGCGAGAGGCATATTGCGGTCAGAAGGAGGATGTTTTTAGATGCCGGTTACTCAGAAAGAAATCCTTAAGGCCCTTTCAACGATTAACGATCCCGATCTACATCGTGATATCGTTTCTCTTGATTTTGTGAAGGATATCCAGATCGAGGGGGGGACGGTCCGGTTTAAGATAGAACTCACCACACCCGCTTGCCCCGTGCGAGATCAGATGCAACAAGAGGCCCAAAAGGTCGTTGCACAACTTCCCGGTGTCTCGCAGGTAGAGATTACGATGACCTCAAAAGTACGCGCCTCGGGCGGGCCTTCAAAAGAGAAACTCATTCCTTCGGTCCGCAATGTCATTCCGGTCGCAAGTGGTAAGGGAGGAGTGGGGAAATCCACAGTGAGCGCCAACCTTGCCCTTGCCCTGGTTTATGATGGGGCAAAGGTCGGCCTTATGGATGCGGATGTTTACGGTCCAACGGTCCCAACCCTTTTGGGAATTACGGAGAAACCGAATGCGTTAGGGGATAACCGGATCGTTCCTGTTGAAAAGTACGGTCTTAAAGTGATGTCGATGGGGTTTTTCATCAAAGAGGGGGAGGCGGTCGTTTGGCGCGGGCCGATGCTCCATAAAACGATTGAGCAGTTTCTTGGAGGTGTGGTTTGGAGAGATCTCGATTATTTGATCGTCGATCTTCCACCGGGGACGGGAGATATCCAACTTTCCCTCTGTCAGATGATTCCCTTGACCGGTGCGGTCATCGTCTCAACGCCGCAGGATGTGGCACTTCAGGTCGCGATGAAGGCAATCGCGATGTTCAACAAACTCAATTGCCCTGTATTAGGTGTGATTGAGAATATGAGTTATTACCTTTGTCCCCACTGTGGGAAGCGGGAAAATATCTTTGGTTCCGGCGGAGCCAAGAAGGCGGCGGAGAAATTGGACCTCCCTTTCCTTGGAGAGATCCCTCTCGCCACACAAGTCCGTCTCACTTCCGACGGAGGGAAACCGATCGTTGTATCTGATCCTACCTCCACCCTTTCACAAGCGTTTATTCAAGTGGCTGAGAAAATGGCCGCTCAAGTGAGTATTCAGAATATGAAGGGCGAACTGCAACAAGATATCAAGATTTCTTTTTAACCAATCTTATGGTGCAAGAAGAAACCCCGATCCCATCTGAGATTACGCGCGCCAATGTCCATGATGTCCTGGTGAAATGGAAGGATGGGCACGAGAGTCTCTTTCCGGCCCGGGAGCTTCGTCTGGCCTGTCCCTGCGCCGGATGCATCGATGAGATGTCCGGAGAAAGAAGATTCGATGCGGACACCATTCCTCAAGAGGTGCATCCCCTCACAATTTCTTTGGTGGGTCGTTACGCGATTACCATCCAATGGAGCGATGGACATCGGACTGGGATCTACGCCTTTACCAAGCTAAGAAAGCTCTGTCCCTGTCCGAAATGCCGACCACAAACCTAAGACATATCGGGAGGTCCTATGGAGGAGATCGAGGAGGCAAAAGAAAAGTTTCTTACACTGGTCAGGGAGATCGACCCGGAGGTCAAATGCGTAATTCCTGAAAGGCCCACCAACTTCACTTTCCTCATCTCCTTCGGGAAGGGGAACTCGAAGAAGTACGTAGGCTTTCCGGAGGATGACCTCCTGGATTATCTTGAAGGCGCGAGGGAAGAAGAGATCAGACAGCGGGTGACCCAGATTATCTCGGAGCTATGACATGACCCCAGAGATTCGCAAGGAGATGGACGAGCTGGGAAGCGCCGTGATGGAGGCCCTTGAAGAAGCGGCGATGGCCTATGAAGGAGATCTTGAAGCGGACCTGATTGCTCAGACAAAGCAATCAGCAGTCGACCTTGTCGGGAAATATCAGGCCTTGTTGGAACGCCTCGGTCCTGAGGATAGGCTGGAGGTTCAACGGGGCCTCGGGCTGAAGATCGAGAAGATGAAAGGGATGCTGTCGAGACTCTGAAACGGATTTTTCTGTTGGGACTCATGTCTCTCCGCCACCCTTGCATTTTGTTACTTGGCATGGTATACTTGCAGTAGCTCTGTAATAAATCGTTACCGATAAAGGCAAACTATTCGAAAGGATAGAGCGCAAAGCCAAAGGGCCTATAACGCGGAGAGTCGCGGATTAAAGGCGGATGAACGCGGATAAAGTAAATCCGCGAAAATCCGTATCAAATCTGCCGTCATCCGTGTCAAGGTAGCCTGGCTGCCGACGCATCAAAAGAAACCCTATCCGAATCGGATAGGGTTTTCCATTTTATACAAATACCATGAAAACAGATCGTACCTCAGAGAGAAAGAAGATCCCTCAGGAAGAGGCGCTGATTCTTGAAACCTTGACGCAGGAGGAGTCTGCCAGGGTTCTCAACGACCATCAAAAGCTCCTTATTTTGTATGGCGTCATGAATAGTCTTGGATCCTATCTGGATCTTGATAAACTCCTTGAGGAACTCATGAGTGTCCTCTTTGGGCTTGTCCCGGCGGATCATGGATTTATTTTTCTATTGGACGAACCCTCCACGCATGCCTCACTCGTCTTGAAGCGATCCCGCTATCCGAAAGACGGGAAGATCGATCAATTTGTGAGCCATACCGTTTTGGGCCACGTCTTGAAACATCAAAAGCCCGTTCTGAGCATGGATGCGACTCAAGATGAGCGCTTTACCGGAAGCCAGAGCATCCAGATGGGACCGATCCGAAGCATTCTGTGCGTCCCCCTCATCAACAAAAAATCCATTCTGGGGGCGGTTCAATTGGAAAGCGCCCTCTCGCATGGTGCATTTACCAAGGAGGATCTGATGTTGGTGGGGGCGATTGCCAATCAGGCCGCGATAGCGATTGAAAATGCAAGACTTCATACGCGTCTTCAGAGGGAGAATCAGAGTCTGAGGCAGACCCTTGGAAAAAGCGAACAGTTTGTCGGGAAATCTTCTGCGGTTCGGGAGATCCTGGGGCTGACCGAACGTCTCTCGAGCACCGACTCCACCGTCCTCATCCGGGGAGAAAGCGGTACCGGAAAAGAGATTATCGCACGTCTCCTTCATTATGCAGGATCACGGAAAAATCGTCCCTTTGTTTCGTTGAACTGCGCCAATCTTTCGGAGACCCTTCTTGAAAGTGAGCTCTTTGGCCATGAAAAGGGGGCCTTTACCGATGCCCGCGAGCGGAAGATTGGAAGATTCGAACAGGCAGAGGATGGTACGATCTTTTTGGACGAAATCGGTGAGATGGCGTCCAATACCCAAGCAAAACTTTTGCGGGTCCTTCAAGAGCGCGAGTTTCAGCGGGTCGGGGGCAATCAGACAATTCATACCAAAGCGCGTATTGTGGCTTCGACGAATAAAAATCTGGAAGAGGCCATCCAGAAGGGAACTTTCCGAGAAGACCTCTATTACCGGCTCAAGGTGATCGAGCTTCGGCTTCCTGCCTTGAGGGAACGGCGGGAGGATATTCCGCTCCTCCTCGATTTTTTTATCCGGCAATTTGCTCAGGAATTGGGACGTCCGCTTCCGAAGATCTCCGCTGAAGCGCTCGGTCTCCTTCTCTCTTACAACTGGCCTGGGAATGTGAGGGAACTTAAGAATTCCGTCGAGCGCGCGATGGTCTTGGCCACCGGAAACGAAATCGACCCTGCACATCTTCCGATAGACCTGTTACGTCCCACAAACACCGTCTCTTCGACGGAAGGACCGGCCTCTTCCGTCTCCCTCGACGGGATCGAAAGAGAGCATATCCTCAAGACGCTCGAGAGTTGCGGATGGAATAAGAAAAGGACCGCTTCTCTCTTAGGTATCTCCCGCCCACGTCTCGACCGCAAGATTGAGACCTTCCAGTTAAAACGTTACCCTTCCGCGTAACGATTCGTTACAACACTTCCTCTAAAAAAGTTTCTCGGCTCTCGCCCAGCGGCTTTCCATTTATTTTTTAGGTCCTTTCATCTCTCTAAGAATAAATCGGTTGTGAACGGTGGTTGAGTTTTTTTATATCATTCCAGGGATATTGGCACGCCCCTTGCGTCTTATAAGAGGTGAGGTTCATGAAAGGAGGTTTCAAAGATGGTAAAAATAAAAAGTGATAGGATTCACAAGATATCTGTATTCTTTATTCTCTTCTTTGCCACATGTTTCTTTGTCGGGCAACTCAGTTACGCTGCCCCTCCTGAAGGAAAGGGGAATGCAGGTGGAAATAGTGACGGGAATAATGGAAAGGCACTCGGGAAGGAAAAACAGGTTGACAGGGCCGCTTCAGATAATCATTCCGCATCAGGCCGATCAGAAAGTGCAAGCCGCGGAAACTCTGCCGAGGCCAAGGTCGAAAGACAACACCCTCATCAGGATCGAAACAACATCGATATCTCAGATCGGGGAAATTCTTCCAAGGGGGAGAATGGTCGGACAAAAGTTGCCATGACAGGCTCTCTCGGGGTTCATGGCAAAAGCGCCGATCATATGGGTGAACTCTTAAAGTCCCTGAACAAGTTCGAACATGCCAAGTGGGACCAGAATCCCAAAGACACCCGAGGCCAAGGAAACATGGGAAAACCGAATATGCGGTCTCCTTATGGATTTGATAAAGACAGTGACCGTGAAGGATCTGAAAGGGGTCGCCCGATTCGGGAGAAAGAGCCAGTCTTGGATCTTGCAGCGCTCATCAGCAATTTTCTGGTGACCGATCCGTATGTTGCCTATCTTCAGAACCTTATCAATTACTACAATACTTTTGGGACGCGTTATGCGTGGTATGTGAGTTACTTGCAAAATTACTTGAACTACTATCTCACCACCATCGCTCCTAGGTTGACCTATACCATGTTGGCTGTGAATAGGACAGATACCCTTCAATACTCATTCGACCTTGGGACGCAGGAGGGATTTGAGGGGACCACGCTTCTTGTGACCACAAGCCTTGTGAGTCTGAATACGTATGATTCCTACTATTACAACTACGTCTATAATCCGGTGACGCGACGGTGGGAAGCGACGCGGGTTACCGTCCATTACGATGCAGGTCAAACCGTGATGACCCAAACCCAAGAAGCGACAATTGGTGAGGATAGCACCGTGACCTATAGTTACGATCCTGCGACGACGATTATTGGGTATAATTCCGGTCTGTTTGAATTGCAAGTGACTGTCACCGAGCCTGAAAGCGGGGCTACTTACACCTTTGCTTATGACAAGGACCTCTACCTCTACCGCTGCCCCTATGGGATTATCTATGACAAAAAGAGTGGCAAAGCGATCGCCGGGGCAACAGTTACAGTCCACAATGCGGATGGATCGATTGCCGTCTTGGATAAAGGGGCCAATCCCAATGTGAGTAACCCCCAAACCACAGACGCCACAGGTCGCTACAACTGTAAACTCGCGATCGGGAAAAAATATTACCTCACGGTAAAGGCCCCCGGATATGCAGAGTACAAGAGCGATCTCTTCAGTGAACGGTGGCACATTGTGAAAGAAGATGTGGGGATGAATGCACTTCAAGTGATGGCAGGGGGGAAATGAATCCATGATTGCGCAAAGAGAATTGACCAAGGTCCTGTCGGAATGTCAGACAGCACTCACGGAATACCAAACTGTCATGGAAGACAATCATCTTACCTTCAAGGCCTATCAGATGGTTTTGAGAGAGTACAATCGATTCATTCGCCACCTCTCTTTTTCAGCTAGGAAGTAGCTTCGGCGTCTCACCCTTCCAACAAGGGCCGTGACAGATGGGTGTCACGGCCCTTTCTTTTCGAGGAAAACCTCCCTTGACGCCCCGTTTTGATCTTGATACGATTTTCTTGAGGAGAGACCGTGAAGCCATTTGCGATCGTATTTTTGATTCTCCTACTTCTCTGGTCTGAATCAGGAGAAACGCAGACCCTCCAACAGGACCGTCGGATTGAAGAGGGGAAACGGGAAAGCCTTAAACCGACCCTCGTTACCCCTCAGCCTGCCCCCGCGATCAAACCGCCCGAGAAACCACCTGTTCCTGAGCCGCTCAAAGAAATCTATTTCATCAATTTGCTTCCAAAAAAAATCGTCTACCGCTATGACGCCGCCAAATCCATCGTCATTCTCATGGGGGTTGACGACGAATATATTGCCCTCGAGGCACAGATAGCCTATTTGAAAGAAAAAAACTTTCTCCACAAGCGGTTCGAGAAGGAGAGTTTTGATCCGATGGAACCGTTGCGAAGGGGAACGGCTGCTTATATCTTTTATAAGGCCCTCGGCATGAAAGGAGGAATTGCCCTTCATCTTTTTGGACCCACTGAACGATACGCCTTAAAGGAACTTGTCTTTCAGGGAATTATGTCTCCCGGTCATGTAAATGATCTTCTCAGCGGACAGGAACTTGTCCAGATCATGAGCCAGGCCGCACGTTATAAATTGGAACACGAACCCCCCAAGCAAAAGTGAAAAGATCCTTTTTTCTTGTGATGGGCACCCTCCTCATCTTCCTTGTCTCTAAAGAGGGGATAGCCCAGACACGTACTACAGAAAGGCGCGTTGAGGAAGAAGCGTTGGAGGAACTGGAGCCCACAGAAGTTGCGATTCTGAAGAAAGAGAAGAGATTTGTCATTGATTATGGGTTCTGGGCGAATCATTTGTATAGCGACTTCACCAATGATGATAATAATGCCTCAACCAGCGATGCAACGGATAAGACCTTCTCCGTCGACGAACGGTTCTGGTTAAGGGCTTCCTTAAGACCCTCCTTCGGGGGTCCCGAAAACACACATTCGCTCTATCTGCGCGTGAAAGATAAACAGACTTGGAGGGACCCCTCTGATTCCAACGGCCGTCATGATCATAAGGGGCCGCAACTGGATTACCTTTATTTGAGTCTCGATCTCCGGCCCTATGGGTCGCAGGTGGGGAGGCGTCTCTACGGTGTGGGTCAGGGGATTTCCTATAGCAATGTGAATGATGGACTGGAATTTTTGGCCTCTTTTCCAACGTGGAGTCTCATGGGTCTTGTCACGCGGACCCTCCCAAATGAAGACAATCTGGATCTGAGTGTACCGAGCGGAAAGAAGAGCGGCCGGACCTTTTACGGGATTGAAGGAAAATATATCGGAATCCCGAATCATGGTCTCTACGGCTATGTAGTCTTTCAAAGGGATGATGGCGATGAGGACCCTGAGGATGCCGCCCAGAACTTTAAGTACCAGTCGGAATATTTTGCTGTCGGGTCCGAAGGGACCCTCATCCGCAATCTTCGGTACGCGACCGAATGGATCCTGGAAACGGGGGAGAGTCACACCTCCGGGACGAATCTCAAAGAGGATATTCGCGCCTGGGCGACCGATACAAGCCTCACCTATGATGTGCAACTGCCGATGCAGCCGACTCTCTACGCTGAATATGCTTTTGGTTCTGGAGATTCCGACCGGACGAATGTGACCGATACGGTGAGTGGGAATACGGCAGGCGACGATACCAATTTCCTCTACTTTGGTTATCTTCCCACAGGATATGCTCTCTCGCCGCGCCTTTCGAATCTGCATATGATGAAAGGCGGAATGTCTCTTAAGCCTTTTGAAAAAGCAACGTTTTTCAACTTGAAGGAACTAAGTCTCAGCGTCGATTTCTATCGGTTTTACAAGGATGAGCCGAATGGCGGTGTATTTGATTCCCAGGCAAACCTCAACGACCGCGATATCGGATACGAGATCGATTTTACCTTGACGTGGCCGCTTCTTTCTGACCTGAGCGTCGCGGTCGAATATGGACATTTTGACCCTGGGAAGGCGCATCCTGATGCCACCGACAACAATACCAACTATTTCTCTACAGGAGTCACCGCCACTTTTTAGCCCTTCATGAATGGAGGGAGACAGCAAAATGGCCAATGTGAGTAAGCGGCTACCCGAAAATGTGCCGGGGGATTTTTTCGTCGATTCCAGTTGTATCGACTGTGACCAGTGTCGCCAGATCACTCCTTCCGTCTTTCGCGCCTACAGCGACAAATCAGTCGTCCACCATCAACCGGAGACTCCCGAAGAAGCCTTGCGCGCCGAGATGGCGCTTCTCGCCTGTCCCACCGCCTCGATCGGGACAGTTGAAAAGCGCGATTTGACTCGCGCCATCGCTTCCTTTCCTGAATGGATCGCCGAGACTATTTATTTCTGCGGATTCACCTCTGAAGATTCCTACGGCGCTTCGAGTTACTTGATCGTTCGGCCTGAGGGAAACGTCTTAGTCGATTCTCCGCGTTTTACAACACCCCTTGTCCGTCGGATGGAAGCAATGGGGGGTGTTTCCCTTATGTTTCTCACGCATGGAGACGACGTGGCCGACCATGAGGAATTTCGAAAACATTTTGGATGCGAACGGTTGATGCATCGAGGAGATATTGGTCCAAGCACCGCATCCGTCGAAAGGAAACTTGAAGGGCCTGAAGCCCTTCAAGTTTCTGCTGACCTTCTGGTCATTCCGACACCAGGGCATACCAGAGGCCACCAGGTATTGCTCTATCAAGAAAAAATTCTTTTTACAGGGGATCATCTCTGGTGGAATGAGGCGCGTAAAGGACTTTCCGCTTCCAAAGAGGTCTGTTGGTATTCTTGGGAGGAACAGATCCGTTCGATGGAGCGGCTTCTTGCGTTTCGCTTCGAATGGGTCTTGCCGGGTCATGGCCATCGCCACCATGCTTCTGTAGAGGAGATGCATCATTCCCTTGAACAGTGCATCGCGTGGATGAAACGACAATGACAAAACTCGAAAAGCCACTTTTACTTTGGGATGGAGACTGTGGATTTTGTCGCCGCTGGATTACCCGTTGGCAATACCTTACGGGGGAGAAAGTCGATTATGCACCTTTCCAGGAAAAAGGCGACCAATTTCCGGAAATTCCGAAAGAATCCTTCATCAATTCCGTGCAACTCGTCGAACCGGATGGGAAAATCTATCGCGGTGCCGAAGCGGTCTTTCGAACGCTTGCGTATGCGCCGGGAAGGCGCTGGATGTTGTGGGTCTATCAAAGAGTTCCCGGCGCGGCCCCTCTTACAGAATGGGGGTATCGCTTTGTGGCACGGCATCGAAGCACCTTTTAATCTTGTTTTACTTAAAAAAATGTGTAAAGTGACCTCTTGTATTTTCCCACTTCTTATGGTATAGTTGGTATCGCCTTAACAAGGCATTACTCGAGAAGGGCAAATCACGAGCAATCGTGAGGCGCAAAGCTATGGACCCGTAAGGGAATGGTCTTCCGGGCCGCCAGGCCACCGAAGGTAATTTAAAACCCAAGCCTCCTGGCTTGGGTTTTTTATGTGAACAAGCACGCCGATTACTTTCTCATTCCTCGCCAACACCCTCCAAATCTTAATTGACGTATTTTCAGGGAGTTGCTAAAATTACTTTCAAACGTGCCTGTAGCTCAGCTGGATAGAGCATCTGCCTACGAAGCAGGGGGCCGGAGGTTCGAATCCTCCCAGGCACGCCAAGTTTTTCGTATTTGCGTGCCCTTCGGGATTCGAAGGGAGCCGGGCGCGTCCTGTGGACGAAAAGTTCCGAGCGAATAGCGAGGAACGACAGCCCGGCGGGTGGCTAGTTTCGGCGAATAGCCGAAACAGCCGAATCCTCCCAGGCACGCTCTCGTTTTACTTCAGTGCGTGCACGATAGGATTCTTTATAAGGTGTTAGGTGAAAGGTATAAGGGAATTGCAAACTGTAGAAGAGCGGTTCATGACGGAGGCGTTGAAAGAGGCGGTAAAGGCGCTCGAGAGGGACGAGGTGCCTGTTGGCGCCGTCATCGTACAGGATGGAAAAATTATCGCCCGCGCGCATAATCAAAATGTTTTACTCAAGGACCCGACGGCGCACGCGGAGATGATTGCAATCACCGAGGCGGCTGCTTTTTTCAAGAACGAGCGGTTGCTGAATACCGAGCTCTATGTTACAATAGAACCTTGCGCCATGTGTGCGGGGGCGCTGGTTTTGGCTCGCGCGAAACGGATTGTCTACGGCGCAAAGGATCCGAAGGCAGGGGCGTGTGGATCGGTCACCAACCTCGTTCACCATCGAAGACTCAACCATCGCATTCTTGTGAAATCCGGTGTGCTTGAAAAGGAATGCCGCCTCCTCATTCAGGAGTTTTTTAAGCGCAAGCGGCAGAAAGAAAATTAAATCGAGGAGAGATGCCGGAGCTGGCCGAACGGAGTCGCCTGCTAAGCGATTAACCTGCCAAAAGTGGGTTCCTGGGTTCGAATCCCAGTCTCTCCGCCAAATTTGCCATTGTTTTGCATCAGGCCTTTGACGAGTAACTTATGACTTATCTCGCTTTCGCCCGAAAGTATCGTCCCCAACTCTTCAGCGATCTGATCGGCCAGGACCCTATCGCGACGACGCTGAAAAATGCGATCCGCTTAGGTCGCGTCACGCATGCCTACCTTTTTGCAGGGCCTCGCGGCGTCGGGAAGACCTCGGCGGCGCGGATTTTGTCTAAGGCCTTAAACTGCGAAAAAGGTCCTACCGAGACACCGTGCAACAAGTGCATCGCTTGCCAAGAAATAACTCAGGGGAACTCCCTCGATGTCCTTGAAATCGACGGCGCTTCAAACCGCGGAATCGATCAGATTCGGGAACTTCGGGAGAACGTCAAATTCCATCCGACGCGGGGAGAGTTCCGGATCTATATCATCGATGAAGTCCATCAGATTACGCACGACGGTTTCGACGCACTTCTTAAAACCCTTGAAGAACCGCCCCCTCACGTGAAATTCATTCTGGCGACAACGGAACCGCACAAGGTTCCTGCCACGATCAGTTCTCGCTGCCAGCGTTTTGATTTTCACCGGATCCCTTCGAAGGCCATTGCGTCGAAACTACAGGAGATCGTCGAGGAAGAGAAAATAGAAGTTCAAGAAGAGGCACTTCTTGCCATCGCCCGCGCCGCACAGGGGAGTCTGCGGGATGCAGAAGTTCTTTTGGATCAACTCTCCAGTGGCCCCAAAAGACGCGTGGAACTTGAACAGGTTTTAGGCACTTTAGGATCGGTGGGTCAAGGTTTCCTATTCAAGGTGGCGGAGGTGATCCAGAAAAAAGAAAAACTCGCCCTTCTTCAAATGGTTGGTCAATTGGTGAAGGAGGGACGCGACCTTTCTCAATTTGTGGATGAGCTCATTTTCCATTTCCGGAATCTGGCCGTCGCAAAATTAGGGGAAGAGGGGAAATCGCTCATGGACCTTTCCGAAGATGCCCTTCAAGAGGTCTATCGCCAGGCAGAGGGTTTTTCTCTCGAAGAAGATCTTTATATCTTAAACCTTCTCGCAAAGACGCACCTTGCCATGAAGCGGTCGAGTCTGCCGAGCATTCCTCTTGAAATGACCCTCGTGAAACTGGCGAAGCGGGATGCGATGGTCGATATCGAAACGCTCTTGGAACGGTTGGAGGCTCTGGAGAAGTCAGAGGTATCGCCTCCACTACCGTCATTGCCAAAAATCCCTTCCTCTATTTCCATTGAAAAGGAGTGGGGCGCCCTGGTTCAGGCGGTGGAAGCAAAGAAAAAATTGCTCGGCATTTTTTTAAAGGAGGGAAAACCGGTTTCCCTCGAAGAGGGCCTCTTGACCGTCGCCTTTGAAGCGGAAAACAGTTTTCACCGGGAGACCCTTGAATCCAACGCAAATCGAAATCTGATTGAAGAGGCGCTTTCCGAACTGCTCCACCAGAAAATCAGGATCGCTTTTCATGCCTTGAAAAAGGAAAAGGCCGCTTCGTCAGAAACACCGGCGCATGATCCGATCGTTAAATTTTCACTCGATGCCTTTAACGGCAAAGTGATCCGGGACGAATGACCAACTATTCCAAACGGATGGAGGAACTGATCCGCGCTTTCTCGAGGATGCCGGGCATCGGCCAGAAATCGGCCGAACGGCTCGCCTTTTATATCCTTCGGGCTTCCAAAGATGAGGCGGAACAGTTAGCGACCCTCATCCGTGACGTCAAGGCAACCCTCCGTTATTGCCGCACCTGTTTTAACCTGAGTGAATCGGAGCAGTGTCTCATCTGTCAGGACCTTCGTCGTGATCATGCGCTTCTTTGCGTCGTTGAGGAGCCTAAGGATATCCTGACCCTTGAAAAGAGCCGAAGTTATCGCGGTCTCTATCATGTCCTTCTGGGTTCTCTTTCTCCCTTGGACGGCATCGGGCCAGAGGAGCTCAAAATCAAAGAACTCCTTGAGCGTCTGAAAACAGGGAAGATGAGAGAAGTGATCCTTGCTACAGATTCGGATACCGAAGGGGAAACAACGGCACTTTATCTCTCCAAACTCCTTAAGGAATTGAAAGTGAAGGTCACTCGCCTCGCTGCAGGACTCCCCGTCGGAAGTCACATCGAATATACAGACGAAGCGACCCTTGCGAAAGCGCTTGAAGGGAGAAGGGAACTTTAATAGAAGGATTCGTTGACGATGCCCGTCTCAAGCCATTTGAAACGGCCGTTTAAGGTTTTCCGGCCGAGGCGGTAGGTAGTTTTGTCCTGGTTTGAGAAGAGCATGCGGAAAGTGCGGTCGAGGCGCTCTCTCGCTTGAAGACAGAAGAGATTCGCCATCTCCTTGGGGCCGTGGGAGGCAGGATGTTTTTCGAGGAGATGTTGGGCGCGGGAGCAGGCGGAGGCCATCGCAAAAAGATCCGTTCCGATATCGACGAAGCGAAAAAGAATCCCCTGCCTTTTTTCAAGACTCAACTGATAAATCCCCATTGCATGGAAGAGAGACCGGGCGAGGTGATGACTTGCCCGCTCGACGTATCGCATATGGGAAGCGAGGAGGGGATCGAGCGCTTCGTGTCGAAATAACCCGCCGCTAAAAAGCCACTGCCTCGGATACCACGTCGCATAAAAACGGCTCGCCTTTGCTACGATCCTCCCTTTTGAAGCAAAGGATTGATGCGGTTTGAGGAGATCCCCCAAAAGACGCATATGGTGGTCCATCGCCTCGCGCGCAATAAAGAGCCGCATGATTTCGCTGGTGCCTTCGATAATCAAATTGATCCGTGCATCCCGCATGATCCGTTCAACCGGAATCGGCGGCTCCCCGCGCGCCTTGAGGGAATCGGCAGTCTCATACCCGCGGCCTCCGCGGACCTGCACCGCCTCATCCACAATCTTCCACCCATGCTCGGCGCAGAAAAGTTTCGCCATCGCCGCTTCAAGACGGATGTCTGCATCGCCGCGGTCGGCAAGCGCAGAGGTGATCCAGGTCATCGATTCCATCGCAAAGGTGTGGCTTGCCATGTAGGCGAGTTTTGTCGCAATCGCCTCATGCTGACCGATCGGCGAACCCCACTGATTTCTTTCATTCGCCCATTTGCGGCTGATGTTCAAACACCGTTTCGCCATGCCGGTACAGCCGGCGGGGAGGGTGAGCCTTCCGGTATTTAAGGTAATGAGGGCGAGTTTAAGTCCCATCCCGGGTCCCCACAGAATATTTTCTTTGGGGACCTTCACATTCCGGAACCGGAGAAGCCCGTTCTGGATTCCTTTAAGACCCATAAACTCACACCGGTGAACCACTTCGACTCCCGACATTGTCCGCTCGACGATAAATGCGGTAATCTGTTTTTTGGAACGGCCCTCCACCACCTTCGGCGGCGTCTGTGCCATGACCACAAGGATGTCTGCCACCGGGCCATTCGTACACCAGAGTTTCTCACCATTTAAAAGGTAATACCCGTCATCGGTGGGGGTGGCGGTCGTCGACATTTTCGCAGGGTCGGAACCGACATCCGGTTCTGTGAGCGCAAATGCGGAGATCGATCCTCTCGCAAGGCGAGGGAGATACTTTCTCTTCTGCTCTTCCGTGCCGAAAAGTTTCAAGGGTTGTGGGACACCGATACTCTGGTGGGCGGAGAGCCAGACGGAGGTTGAGCCGCAGTGGCTTGCGATCATGGCGATCGCCTTGTTGTAATTGAGCTGTGAAAGGCCGAGTCCTCCATAGTCCTTCGGAATTTTCATTCCGAAGCAGCCGAGGTCCACGAGCCCTTTGATGACATCGGGAGGGACCTCGCCGGTCCGGTCGATCGCATCCGGATCAACTTTGTCGAGAAGAAATTTCTCAAGGCGAGAGAGAAAGGCGTCTCCTTCGATCCGGTCCTGTTCGTCCTGGTCCGGAAAGGGGAAGAACAGTTCCGTCCGGACCCGCCCCATAAAAAGGTCGCTGACGAAACTCGGCTTTTCCCATTCGGCCTGCCGGGCCTCCTCCGCGACCTCGAAGGCCTGGCGGCGCGCCTCGGTCATCTTCCGTCCATGCAGAAACTGTGTCGCCATGGCGCCTATTTTATCGAAAGGAGGGACTTCTTGCAAGGAGTTGTTTTGGTTTGAATTACACATTTTTTCTGCTATAATTTATGAAACCTTAAAAGGGGAGGACGCCATGAATGCACGAGGGTGGGTCGGCGAGGGGTTTCGGTCGGTACGAGAGAATCTGAAGGTCGTTTTTTTATTCTGGCTTGCCGAACTTCCCTTGATGCTTCTTTCTTCGGTCAAAGAAGAGTTACCCTCTTTGTCTGTAACCGTCGTAGGCCTCCTGATGAGTCTTCTCAACTTCATTCTCGGAATCGGGTTCATCCATTATTTAAAATTAAAGCAGGAAGGTCAGGAAGCGACGCTTAAGACACTCTGGAAGGGAGGTCTCTCCTATTTCTGGCGGGTCGTCGGGTTGCAGGTCGTTATCTTTGGAATCACGCTCCTTCTCATGCTTGTTGCCGCAAGCCCCTTACTCCTTCTTCTGATTTCAAAGACCCTTCCATTCCAAATTACAGGCGTCTGTTTGGCTCTTTTGATTCTGGTGATCAGTTTTTCCTATTTCCTTCTTGCCACCGCTTACGCTGCTCCCATTCTGATTGCAGAGTCCGAAAGGGCCATCCCCTCCCTTAAGAAAAGCTACGCCTTTACCCGTCTTCGTCTCTGGATTTTGACCAAGATGTTTCTTCTATGGTTCTGTCTCCTCTTTCTCATCATGCTTGTATTGGGGGCGGTCGCAGCGCTTTTGGCTTTGTTATTTGCCAAATTAGGAATGGGGGAGACAGGGGTCGAATTTCTGATGTCGCTTTTGATGAGTTTCCCAACAACGTTTCTCATCGCGACCGGCGTTTTCATGTTCCTCCTCTTTTATCTGAAAGAGTCCAAACCTGTAGAAAGTACAAAGTAAAAGGTATAAGGTACAAACACCGTTCTTTCTCACTCACAACGCTCCCCTGTAGCTCAGTTGGTACCTGCCTGCCGGCAGGCAGGGAGCGGGTGGCTAAGATGAGATATTACACATATATTCTGAGAAGTCAGAAGGACAATAGTTTTTACATTGGCATGTCCAAGAATCCAGAAGAAAGACTTGGAGAGCATAATTCTGGCGATTCAAAGTACACTAAAGGAAGAAGACCTTTTCGCCTCATTCATAAAGAAGAATTTCCTAGTAGGGCCTTAGCCAGAGAAAGGGAAAAGTATCTTAAGTCTGGTATAGGGCGAGAATTTTTAAAGGAATCTTTTCCCCTGTAGCTCAGTTGGTAGAGCGGGTGGCTGTTAACCACTAGGTCCGAGGTTCGAGTCCTCGCGGGGGAGCCAATCTGAACACGGGAACGACAAAGGCGGGCCATAAAGAGGTCCGCCTTTGCTTTTATAGGAGAAGACGTTACCCAACAAGCTATAGAATTCAATGGTTTGTTGGGTAATTTATTTCTTGACTTTTGTTACCCAACAAAGTATAATTTTATATAGTATGTTAGGTAACAGGAGGAACCATGAGAGGTGTTATTAAGGGAGTTTTAGCAGAAGAGTTGCAAAACTCCCTTCGTATGAAAAAAGGATACAAGCAGGCACTGAGGCGTCTGCCCCAAGGGTGCCTTGCTGTTAGAAAAATAAGGGGCCACCCGTATTATTATCTGGTGAAAAGGGTGGACCAAAAAGTGAACTATATTTACAAAGGCAGGATTTCCGAAGAGGAGAAGCAAAAGTATCTGGAGGCCGTTAAACTGAGAGCGAAATACAGAAAATTGCTCTCCCAGGTGAAAAAGCAGATCAAATTCCTGAAAGGTGCTTTACGTGGAAAAGAAGCAATATGAGCTTTGTCTTGAAATTTTAAGAAGGTTCCACAAAACCGGTATCCTAAATCATTTTATTTTGATTGGCAGCTGGTGCGCAGTTTTCTACGAAGATTATTTCGGTTCGGCGCCCTATCTGGACCAAACCACCTTGAAAACAAGAGACATCGACTTTCTCGTGAACACCCCATCTCATATCAAACAGAAAGTCGACATTCCTGACCTGCTGAAGGACCTCGGTTTTATTACGACATTCCACGGAACTCAGGGCTATATCAAACTCGACCACCCCGATCTTACCCTTGAATTCCTGGTTCCTGAGAGGGGAAGGGGCATTGAGAAGCCCTACTCACTGCCGCAATTGGGGCTCAACGCTGTCGCACTAAGATTCCTCGAATTCCTATCCGACAATACCATCAAGGTAAAAGTGGAGGATTTTTCTTTGACCTTGCCCCATCCCGTCCATTTCGCCTTGCACAAGTTAATCATTTTTCAGAGGAGAACCAAAAAGGACAAGGCCATCAAAGACAGGAGCATTGCCATCGACATTTTGGAAGCCCTGATCAAGCGGGGTGAGGTAAATCTGATTCAAAAAGCTTTTAAATCAGTATCTGTCAAATGGCAGACCAAGATTGTGAAAGGGCTACAGGAGGCGGAAGAAAAGGAAATCCTGAAGGTTCTGCTATAATACTCTCAGCTTCCCCAGAAGCCAGAAACGTTCTAAATACGTCTACGAAGGGGAGCCAATTTTTTAAAAATTCCTTGTCACTTTTACCATTTTGCTCTTGTTTTTGTTTAATAAAAGAGGCATACTTTGATGAGAAGACCGAAACGGCAAACTATTCGAAAGAATAGGGCGCAAAGCTAAAGGGCCTCCAGCGACACGCTAAGGTAGCCTGGCTGCCGAGTCCAATATACCTCTTAAGAGAGGCAACCCTATTCGATTTCGAATAGGGTTTTTTATTCTTTAAGGAACTCTTGGTATCTATAAGTTTTATGGCGTTATTCTAAATGCAGATAACGGGAGTTCCTCATGCCCAAGAAAAAGATCTTGATTATCGATGATCAGGAAAACTTTGGCAAGTTCTTGAAATGTTACCTTGAAAAAGACCAAGAATACGAAGGAATCACCGCTACCAGCGGTAAAGAGGGACTCGCCCTTTTGCAAAAAGAAAAGCCAGATCTGATCTTACTCGATATCATCATGCCAGACATGGACGGTATCGAGACCTTGAAGCGGATTAAAGAGATCGATAAGGACATTCCTGTTTGTATAGTCACGGTTGTCATGGATGATAAAGAAGGACAAAAGTGCTTTGAAGCCGGGGCCTACGAGTATGTCACAAAACCCATTGATTTTGAATATCTCAAGACAGCCATTTTTATGAAACTGTTTGCTTAGGGGCATCAGACGTGCCTCTCGCTAGTCTTCAGCAACAATCTACAAAACGACTTCCTATACCTCCTCCACCAACTCTGCTATAATAATCTCTGCTTCCCCGGAGGCCAGGAACGTTCGATATACGTCCACGAAGGGGAGCCAATCGAGATACGGGAACGACAAAGGCGGGCCACAAAGAGGTCCGCCTTTGTTTTGTAACTCCATTTAGTGCAATAAGTTAGAAAGCGCACTTAAAAGTATGTATAATTATATTTACAATCATACATATTTATGGTATACTTCCTATAGTGGACAAAGAGACAAGTAGTTTCATCTGGGATCCTGAAAGAGAATTATTCAATATTTATAAACATGGTGTTGACTTTATCACAGCCGCAAGAGTATTCAAAGATCCTAGAAGAAAAATTTACACCGACTCTAAGCACAGTAAGAAAGAGGAAAGATTCTTTTGTATAGGAAAAGTCGAGAATAAAATCATAACAGTTCGGTTTACCTATCGTGGTGGCAAAATCAGAATTTTTGGTGCGGGATATTGGAGAAAGGGGAGAGGCTACTATGAAAAAAAGGATGATTGATCGATATATGCCTATTGGGAAGCTAAGCAGAATTAAAGATTTTCTTCCTCCGCCCAGTGAGTTGGTGCTTCCGGAAGAGAAAATCAAGGTGACAATTTCGCTAAAGAAATCAAGCGTAGATTTCTTCAAAAAGGCGGCGGAACGGAGTCACACAAAATATCAGAAGATGATACGCGAACTGGTGGACCGATACGCTACCCAATATTCAGCAGTAAAGTAACGCCGATTCCTCCAGTTTTGCTATAATACCCTCAGCTTCCCCTGAGGACAGAAACGTTCTATATACCTCTAAAAAGGGGAACCAGTTTCAAGAGGGGACGATTTATGGTAAGATAGAACCGTTCCCCATCTTCTATCTTTATAATCTGTAGAAGAGCCTTAACCGGTCGGAGTAACCAAAAGGAGGAACCATGGGGTTTCAACCAGGAGGTGGATTCGGTGGACCGAGGGAAATGCACAAGGCGACCTGTGCGGACTGCGGCAAGGAGTGTGAAGTGCCTTTCAAGCCGAGTGGAGATCGCCCGGTTTACTGCAAGGAGTGTTTTTCGAAGCGGAAGGATCAAGGCCGCTGAATTCCGTGAATTCCGGGGACGCACTACTTAATTCACCAAGATAAGTAGTGTGTCCTCAGATTTTTTGTAAGCAAAGACAAACCGACCGCGATCATGTGCGCCGAAGCGCTTCCCTGGAAGTGCCACCGTTCACTCGTCGCGGACAGTCTCACCGCCCGCGGTATCCTTGTCGAACACCTCATGACCCCTCAAAAGCGCCAACCCCATACCTTGACCCCTTTCGCCAAACTCCATGATGGCCAACTTACTTACCCCAAAGACCCAAAACAGCTTGATTTCTTTTCCCACCCTCCTTTGCTATAATAAACCCGCCTTTTGTCCTTACGTGAAGAATTCCGGGGACGCGATACGTAATGCGCAAAGACATGAAACAGCTCTTGAGAAAATGGGGTGTCGGGTTTCTTCTGGGACTCATGGTCATCGGCTCGGAACCGTTTGCAGGGCTGGTAAAAGCAGAAGACGTCAGTCCCACCAAAGAGGAAGAGGTGGATCGAAGGGAGCGCTTTAAAGATCGTAGGGCCTCTTTTGAAGATCGTCGGCTAGGCTTTTGGGACCGCAGATTCTTTTTCCGAGATAGAAGAAAAGAATCCAAAGGTCGTAGAGACGGCTTAGACGCATCTCGAAGAACAGAGTCTGGCGATAGAAAATAGGGGAAGGAGGAACCTTTAAGATGAAATGTTTCAATGACGACACGCGTAGATTCTTTCTATGCGGGATGCGGCTCTTTTTTGGGGCGTGGCTTTTATACGTGGGTCTTTCGAAATGGATCTTCATGGGGCCTCACACGTTTGTTGGCTATATTACTGCTGACTTTGATAAAACCTGGTCGCCACACGTGTTGAACGTTCTGCTCGCTTGGCTCATCATGATCGCGGAACCGGTTTTGGCTGTACTCATTCTCTCCGGCAAAAAAGCACGCAAAGTGTGGACGCTCACTTCACTACTCATGTTTCTGCTGACCCTCGGCCAAACCATCCTGATGAAACCCGATGTGATTGCCAATTGGCAGTACTTGGTACTCACCCTCCTATGCGCCGCTCTCAGTGATCCAGATCCTGTTTGAGGATTCATTCGCCATTCTGGTATAATAACCCCGATGAACCCCGTTAGAAACGATAAATCGTTTCGTCACGGGGCAGGTAAAAATAGGAGTTTCTAACGGGGTGAAAATCATTGCGGAAAAAGTGACGCTCAACGAACTGAGACAGATGGCCGCCGACCGGTTCGGAAATCTGGTGAAAGCGGTTGTCGATGTCGACCGGGAACTTCTTGCGGTGGACGCCGAACTCCATTCTGATCTGGAGGCGCTCCTTCTCGAGGATGGCTCGGAACAAAAGAGTCTCTGGGGAATCAACCTTTATCCGGAGATGCAGGGGGATGACTTCATTGAATTCGATTCCATGATTAACATGCGTCCGTCTCAGGGGAATAGCAGCCGCGGCGTGGAAAATGAGGAAATGCGCCAGAGGATCATCTTGATTGTTGCAAAGAGGATTATCCGATGACGTATCAACATCAAAGTCTTGCGGAAGGACGCTGGAATCGGCTGAGCTTCTGTGAACAGATGGCCCATATCGGAAGCGAAGTGGAACGAGCCCTCAATTGGCGAGCCAAGAAGAACGCGACCTATTCCCGGCAGGCCGCCGAACGCGCCCTTGAGCTGTTGGATCTGACATTGAACAGCGTCAAGGGGCTCCCGCGCCTAAAGGAGGTGGCCCGCGTGAGGGAAACCCTTGTCGATTACTTTGCCGGAACGAACGAGTATCGCTCCACCGAGGAGTCCTGGAAAAAATACTTCCTCTCTTTTACCTACGCCGCCCGTAAAACGTATTGATCCACCCACCGAACCCCCTTTCCCCACCACGTAATATTCTATGACACCCTCTCCAGTTCTGCTATAATACCCTCATGACGTCGGATAAACTCCCTACATTTGAATCACTCGCTCTCCACCCGAGTCTCCTGAAAGGGATTCATGACCTGGGATATCTCCGGCCGACCCCTATCCAGGCGGAGGCTATTCCCGCAATTCTTGAAGGGCGCGACGTCATCGGATGCGCGCAGACGGGCACGGGGAAGACCGCAGCGTTTGTGCTGCCGATCCTCCACAGGCTCCTTGGGGAGAAACCCCGCAAGCATGTGCGCGTACTCATTGTCGCACCGACCCGTGAACTGGCGCTACAGTCGATGGAACACCTTCGGGCGCTCTCGCGCCACGTTCATCTGAAGGGGACCGCCATCTTCGGCGGTGTACCGATGGAGCCGCAGATCCGGGCCCTTTCACAGGGGGTCGATATCATTTCAGCGACACCCGGAAGACTCCTGGATCATATCTATTCCGGCCGGATCAATTTCGCCGATCTTGAGACCTTTGTCTTGGATGAAGTGGACAGGATGCTCGACATGGGATTTCAGCCGGATGTCCAGAAGATACTCCGCGTCCTTCCCCCGAAACGGCAGAATCTTGTGTTTTCCGCGACGATTTCCCCCGATATTTCCGCCCTTATCCACCAGATTCTCCATCACCCTGTGACGATCCAGATCGGCCACCGTTCGGCACCGGCCGTCGGGATCCGTCACGCGGTCTATCCGGTGCCGCGCCACCTGAAGACCGAACTTCTCGTTGAACTCCTCCGCGGGCAGGAGATGACCTCTGTTCTCGTTTTTACGCGAACAAAACATTTCGCCGACCGCTTGTCACAGAGTCTGGAGAGGCGTGGTCTTAAGGTCTCGATCCTTCATGGGAACCGGAGTCAAAGTCAGAGGCTCCATGCCCTCGAACAGTTTCGCCGGGGCCGAAACCAGGTGATGGTGGCCACCGATATCGCGGCGCGCGGCATCGATATCGAAGACATCAGCCATGTCGTGAATTTTGACGTTCCTCGCACCGCCGACGAGTACATTCATCGGATCGGCCGTACCGCCCGGGCGGAGGCGACCGGCGATGCATTCACTCTGGTGGATCGGGAGGAAGAATCCTTCGTGAGAGAGATTGAAAAAAGGCTCAATCGGACCCTTCCCCGTGTAACACTCCCCAATTTTGATTACAAAAAATCACGTTCACCCGCATCGCACGGTCCCCATGCACACCATGGCGAGCGTCCCCGCCATGGTTCCCATCGCCACAGTCCATACAGTCACCAGCGCCACCGTTAATCGAGAATCGAGCCCTGTCATGACCCAGCAAAAATCGATCCGAAACATCGCAATCATCGCTCATGTGGATCATGGAAAGACGACCCTTGTGGATGCGATCCTCCGGCAGACCCGCGTCCACCGGAATATCGAGGAGATGGGCGAACGGATTATGGACAGCCTCGACCTGGAACGCGAACGGGGGATTACCATCCGTGCCAAAAATGCAAGCGTCCTCTATGGGGGAATCAAAATCAACATCGTCGACACACCAGGTCATGCCGATTTCGGCGGGGAGGTGGAGAGGACACTTCGGATGGTCGACGGGGTCCTCCTCCTTGTGGATGCGAAAGACGGCCCGATGCCTCAAACCCGTTTTGTCTTAAGGAAAGCGCTTGAACTCGGACTTAAAGTTGTCGTCGTCATCAATAAGATCGATCTTCCGAATGTTGAACCGGAGGACGTCGTGAACCGCACCTTTGACCTTTTCGGCGAACTGAATGCCGATGACAGGCAGCTCGATTTTCCGGTCGTCTATACGGATGCCGTGAA
Source organism: Candidatus Omnitrophota bacterium (assembly GCA_016206785.1). GTDB lineage: Bacteria > Omnitrophota > Gorgyraeia > JACQQV01 > JACQQV01 > JACQQV01. Next base: position 2,662 of record JACQQV010000025.1, on the reverse strand, counting down.
GGGAATTGCGACACTCGATCTTAAGAAACATTCAAACGATATCTTTCCCCTTCTCGATACGATTCTTGAAAAAATTCCTCCCCCCGACGTAAGAGAAGATGAACCACTTCAACTCCTGATTCTCGCCCTCCTCGGCGATTTTTACAAGGGGACGATGGGGATCGGAAAAATTACAGGGGGTTTTATCCAAAAAGGAGATACTGCACTCTTAGTCCGAAAAGATAAAAGTGAAGCCATTTCCAAAATTACAGGTCTCTTAAGTTATGAAGGCCTTGAGCGTGTGGAGGTGGAGCGGGCCGAGGCGGGCGAGATTGTCGCTGTCGCAGGATTTGAGCATATCGGGATCGGCGATACGATCACGGATCCGAACGACCCAAGACCCTTGACACCTCCCGTGATCGACGAACCGACGGTGCAGATGACTTTTGCGGTCAATACAAGCCCTTTTGCAGGGCGTGAAGGAAAATTTGTCACCTCCCGCGCCCTTCGGGAACGGCTTTTCAAGGAGCTTGAAACGAATGTGTCGCTCCGGGTGACCGAGACGGAGAGCCCCGATACCTTCCTTGTGGCCGGTCGGGGAGAATTGCATCTGGCCATTCTCATTGAGACGATGCGGCGCGAAGGATACGAACTGCAGGTGTCCCAGCCCGAAGTCATTTTCCATGAAAAGGATGGCGTCCAGCAGGAACCTTTTGAATTTCTGATGGTGGATGTCCCGCAGGAGTACCAGGGTACTGTGATTGAAGAGATCGGTCAGCGGAAAGGGATTTTGAAAAACATGCTGCAGAGCCCGACGGGGGAACTTCATCTTGAATACCAGATTTCAACACGCGGCGTGATCGGTCTCAAAGGGGCCCTCATGACAAAAACGCGCGGTACCGCGGTTGCACACCATGTCTTTGATACCTATAAACCGGTTGAGGAGGAGCGATTCGCGACGGCCCCCCGCGGCTCCCTCATTGCCATCGAATCGGGTGTCTCTTCCACCTATGGCCTCAACAATGCGGAGGCCCGGGGGGCCCTTTTCATCGGCCCGGGAGTTGAGGTGTATCAGGGGATGATCATCGGGGAGAGTGCGCGGGGGGAAGACCTTGATCTGAGCCCCTGCAAAACGAAAAAACTGACCAATATCCGCTCCTCCACTTCCGACCTTGCGATTATTCTCACCCCGCCAAAGGAGATGACGCTGGAGTTGGCTATCGAATATATCGGAGCGGATGAATTGGTCGAAGTGACCCCCAAAGCTATCCGGCTTCGGAAAAAGATCCTCGATCCCACGCAAAGGAAACGTTCCAAGCGCTGAATCGTTGACAGGGGTAGAGTGAAAGGCATAGAATAGAGCGAAAATGAGGGAGCGACATGGATGATTCGATAGAGCGGGTTTTAACATGGATTACGGGAGGCCGTCGCGAAAACGGCGGTAGTTCCGGTGGTCTGCGTGAAACGACTCCGGCACACTCTCAAGATGCGGAGTTATTGGATGCTTATTCGCGGGCGGTCATTCAGGTGGTGGATGCGGTCGGGCCGGCGGTTGTGAGTATCACCGTGGGCGTACGGCCACCCGGCTACTGGAGGGAGCGGGAAGGGGCCGGCTCCGGCGTCATCATCACGCCAGACGGCTACATCCTGACCAACAGTCACGTGGTCTCCAACGCAAGTCGCGTGGACGTCACACTCACCGACGGTCGAAGATTCGACGCGACACCGGTCGGTGCAGATCCTTCGACAGATCTGGCTGTCATCCGCGTGCATGGTGCGGAACTTCCGTATGCCTCTTTGGGCGACTCCGCTTCCTTGCGGGTGGGTCAGCTCGGTATCGCGATCGGGAACCCTCTCGGTTTTCAATCGACCGTCTCAACCGGTGTCGTGAGCGCGGTGGGACGCGCCCTGCGGAGTGAAGAGGGACGTCTCATCGAAAACATCATACAGCATACCGCTCCACTCAATCCCGGTAACTCAGGCGGTCCGCTCGTGGATTCGCGAGGACGGGTGATCGGGATCAACACAGCGATCATTCTGGGCGCCCAGGGAATCAGCTTTGCGATTCCGGCCAACACGGCCAAATGGGTGATTCCGCAATTGCTCAGATACGGTCATGTGCGACGGGGGTATCTCGGCATCGCGGGCCGCGGGCGTTCGGTCGATCCGCCTCTCAAGCGATTCTACAATCTGCCGAGCGAGGAGGTCGTAGAAGTTCTGTTTGTTGAACCGGGTGGACCTGCGGAGCAAGCAGGCCTCATGGAAGGTGATCTTATCGTCAGCATGAGCCATCAGAGCGTGAAGAGTATCGATGATCTGCACCGCTTCCTTGCGGAGTGGCCGATTGCCCAGCCGGCAACACTCACTGTCATTCGAGGTATGAAGCGGATCGAACTCACTGTGGTGCCGACCGAAGCGCCCTGAGAATACTAAACTGAATTTTGCTTCCTGTCTGCTATAATAGTCTCGCCATGCTCTGCGTCAACCACCCTGCACCGCCCTTCACCGCTTTGGCGGTCGAAAACGGAAAGAGACGGACCGTTTCCCTGAAGGATCTCAAAGGGAAGTGGACGGTCCTTTTTTTCTATCCCAAAGACTTTACCTTTGTCTGCCCGACGGAGGTGATCGGGTTTCACAAGGAAGTCGAGGCGTTTCGGAAAGAGGGGGCGGTGATTCTGGGGAT
>JACQQV010000023.1 GCA_016206785.1 Candidatus Omnitrophota bacterium | reverse complement strand
GGTCTTGTACACACCGCCCGTCAAGCCACCTGAGCAGAGAGCACCCGAAATCGTGTACCCAACCCGCAAGGGAGGGAAGCGCTGAAGGTGAGATCTGTAAGGAGGGCTAAGTCGTAACAAGGTAACCGTACCGGAAGGTGCGGTTGGATCACCTCCTTTCTAAGGAGTAACTGTTCGTCAGGGAAGTTAGCGGACTCTGTCCGCCGCGATCTTTGACGGATGGTAGACAACCTAAGACATCTCTTTATACGCGCTCTCAATCTAGGGCTATTCTCAAGTTAAGGACTTTCAAGAATAGCGGGCTCATGTTATCGTGGGCCGATAGCTCAGGTAGCAGAGCACCGTGCTGATAACGCGGGGGTCACAGGTGCAAATCCTGTTCGGCCCATCATTCATTTCAACGGCTGATCTGCTTGACAGTGCTGTCAGGCCCTCTTCTGGTTTTGGACTGAACCCCTGCGGCGGGGCCTGTAGCTCAGTTGGAAGAGCACCTGCTTTGCAAGCAGGGGGTCAGCGGTTCGAGCCCGCTCAGGTCCATTCTAAAGATTTTTTTCGTTCCGCCACAATACTTGGCGGATCTCTGATCTTTGACAATTTCATAGAGGTAAGACGTATCTTCATGAGCCAAACCTTAAAAAGGTCAAGCTACGTAGGGCTTGTGGTGGATGACTAGGTGTCAGCAGGCGATGAAGGACGCGGTAAGCGGCGATACGCTTCGGGGAGCCGCAAACAGGCTGTGATCCGAAGATGTCCGAATGGGGAAACCCCTTGCGGGTTATACCGTAAGATCTGTTGCTGAATGCATAGGCAATAGAAGCGACACCGAGGGAAGTGAAACATCTCAGTACCTCGAGGAAAAGAAAACGAAATGATTCCCCCAGTAGCGGCGAGCGAAAAGGGAACAGCCCAAACCTATTAAACGTTCAAGCCTGCAAGCGTTGTTTAATAGGAGTCGTGGGGCGGTGCGGGTCGTGTTGCGGCACGACCGTTCTGTTACCAAATGATTGCATAGTCGAACGCTCTGGAATGAGCGACAATACAAGGTGAAAGTCCTGTAGGCGAAATGCGATCATCAGAATGGCGCCGTTCCCAAGTACCATCTGACACGTGAAACCAGGTGGGAATTAAGCCAGACCACTGGCTAAGGCTAAATACTCGCTGGCAACCGATAGCGCACTAGTACTGTGAAGGAAAGTTGAAAAGCACCCAGGAATGGGAGTGAAATAGGACCTGAAACCACAAGCTCGCAAGCGGTAGGAGCCCTATGGTCGCCGCAAGGTGACAAAGGGTGACTGCGTGCCTTTTGCATAATGATCCGGCGAGTCAATCTCTGAAGCTAGGTTAAGAACGTTGTGTTCGGAGCCGCAGCGAAAGCGAGTCCTAACTTAGGGCGTTTAGTTTCAGGGATTGGACCCGAAGCTGAGTGATCTACCCATGGCCAGGATGAAGCCTGAGTAAAATCAGGTGGAGGTCCGAATGCGTGATCGATGAAAAGGTCTGCAATGAGCTGTGGGTCGGAGTGAAAGGCTAATCAAACTCAGTAATAGCTGGTTCTCCCCGAAACATCTTTAGGGATGCCCTCACGTCACTAAATAACGGGGGTAGAGTACTCAATGGGCTAGGGACCTCACCAGGTTACCGAACCCAATGAAACTCCGAATACCGTTGTTCGTATCGTGGGAGTCAGAACGCGAGGGCTAAGCTTCGCGCTCGAGAGGGAAACAGCCCAGATCGCCAGATAAGGTCCCTAATATATGCTAAGTGGTAAAGGATGTGAGATCACGTTGACAACCAGGATGTTGGCTTAGAGGCAGCCATCATTTAAAGAGTGCGTAACAGCTCACTGGTCGATTGTGATCTTGCGCCGACAATGATCGGGGCTAAGCTTATAACCGAATCTGCGAATTTTCCGCCATTTCGATGGCGGGGAGTGGTAGGGGAGCGTTCCATACGGATTGAAGGCATACCGTAAGGAGTGCTGGACTATATGGAAGTGATTATGCCGGAATGAGTAGCGAAAAAACACGTGGAAAACGTGTTCGCCGTAAGTCTAAGGTTTCCTGGGGAAGGCTAATCCACCCAGGGTGAGTCGATCCTAAGCCAAGGCCGAAAGGCGTAGGTAATGGGCAATCCGTTAATATTCGGATACCACCCATTTTGCGTTACCAACTCTTTGGGGACGCAGGAGGCTAGGCAATCGCGCTGTTGGATGTGCGCGTTCAAATCTATAGTGCGCCGCTTTTTGTGGCGCATGAGGGATTTGGGGAGTCAAAGCTACGGCTGCGACAAACTTGCCGACGCCAAACTGCCAAGAAAAGCCAAAGCAGTGAGTGAAATGGGTGATCGTACCGCAAACCGACACAGGTAGACGAGGATGAAAGTCCTAAGGCGCTCGAGAGAACCGTTCTTAAGGAACTAGGCAATCTAGCCCCGTAACTTCGGAAGAAGGGGTGTCTTATTGTGTGAGCCGCCATACGGCGGTGAGCATGATGAGATCGCAGTGAAAGGGGCTCTGTGACTGTTTAGCAAAAACACATCTCTCTGCTAAGTCGCATCAAAAGACGACGTATAGGGAGTGACACCTGCCCGGTACCGGAAGGTTAAAGAGAGAGGTTATTTGCCGCTTCGGCGGTAGAGAAGCTTCGAACCGAAGCCCCGGTAAACGGCGGCCGTAACTATAACGGTCCTAAGGTAGCGAAATTCCTTGTCGGGTAAGTTCCGACC
>JACQQV010000020.1 GCA_016206785.1 Candidatus Omnitrophota bacterium | reverse complement strand
CCCCAATGGCGCGCCCCGTATTTTCATCGGACGCGTACGCGTTGGTCTGAACCGATTCTGTGTAAAGACGGTTCCCCAGATCTTTACTCGTAATGTTATTCGTGGAAGAAATGGCGTACGCCTGGTTGGTCCGTTTTCCAATCGCGTAATCCACCGCCCCTTCGACGTGCGTTTCCCCTCCCCGTGAGTTTGTGGTAAGTCCTTTTACGGCTTCCGCTGCGCTTAAGACGCGGTTCATTTCATCGTGGGTTTGCGTATAAAGTCTGGTCTCGGTAGAAACGCTTTCATCAATCGTATTTACCGTCCGGCTCGACGTCTCTTGCTTGACAAGACCGAGTGCGTTCACTTTGGATGCCCGATCAAACGTCTGCGTAAACTCCGAATCGCTGACAATGCTTCCATCGCCGTTGGCCGCATGCGTCTTGCCGGTCCGGAACCCTTCGAGCACCTCCCCCAAGGCCCCCAACTGGATCCGGAGCCGGGAAGTTGTAAAAATATTCTGCTCATTGATCAAGTCTTTTGTAAACGTGTTGTCTTCCCGGCCGATCAGATAAGGTTGATCGGCACGCACCATAAAGTCCAAATTGCTTTTCGTCTCCTGAACCACTGAACGGTCCGCATTCACGGTGGTTGCAACTTCTGTCGCCGAAATCCCCAAAAGATTCCCATGGTCATCTCGGAGTTGCCTCTGCATCTGTTTGGATTCGGTCGTTTGGACGCCGACGTTGTCTACCGTCTTTGTGACACTCGAAACCTCGACGGGATTTGGAATATTGAAAAATAGACCCATCTTCTGAAGGGTTTCTGTCGTCTGAACGAAATCATCTACCGGATTTCCCTTCTCATCCATCGCCTGTGTCGTCGCAATAGACCTTGCGTCGATGGTTTGAATGCCGGAGTCGCCGTAAGAAACCTTTTGCGTAAAAGTCTGTTCGGTGAAGGTGTGATTGATCGAGTCTTTCGTCACACTTTTGGTAACGCCTGAAATCAGTCGATGGTCTGAAAACTCATTCTTGATGTCACTCTCCGTCACAATGCCGGTTTCCAAATCGGTGACACGGGTGTGCGACGCGGATACATTGCTCTCCCCGTCATAGGTGATGCCGGTCGTCTCCTGAATGACAACCGGAGTGGGTCCGCTTAAATCTGTAATTCTTGCCTTCTGCGCGACGACATTGTCTCCGTCATACACCAAATCATAAAGTTCTGTTTGGGTGACCTGATTCCCGGTCGGATGAAAGGTGGTCGTCACTTCCGCCCTCTTCGCTTCTTTATTCTGACTGAGGAAATTCCGAGGGGACTGCCCCGGCATATAGGTGATGCCGGAAATAACTGTCTCGGTCGCCCGTCCGGCCTGATCTTTCGTTTCCCGCTTCATGCCGGTTGCGTTCAGAAGATCGTTGTACTTAAAATCGGTGAGGTGACTTCGGGAACCGTTTCCGAAAAGATCCCGTGAGAGGACATTCCATGCCTCTACCAGAAGGGATAAATGCTGCCGCCATACCCCGCCATCCTTATCGACGCTGTAACTGTCGAGTCCGGTTGTCCGGTTATAAATGAAATCGGCTTCGCGTTCTCCCTGCTGAGCGATCGCCTGACTCACCCTCTGAGTCTGGACGACATTCTGTTCGACTTCTTGAGTCTGTTGAGTAGACTGTTGCTTCTCTTCACCGCGCGTTTTCTCTTCTTTCTTCTGCCGCTGTTCAAGGAGATTGCGCCGTATCACCCTCTGGGCATCAAACTGAGAGTCTCCACTTCCAACACGGGCATCCCCGCCGCCGGAAGGTGTGGTATAGGGCTGAAACGATTTAAAGTCTAGTGGAAATGCGGGTTGTGTGTCCAAAAAGGCAAAAACAAGGTAGGCCATGACTACGATGGAGAGGGCCGGGGGTAACCCCGGCCCTCTTCCTTTGTAAAGGTAAGGCACCTTCTTTTTCTGTCTACTTCCCATCTCGCGCTCCTTAATTTCGCGAATCTGTCGTCTTAAGGAGTGGGAGATCCAAACGTAAAGATATCCACACGCGGAATGGGATGACCATTCGGATCGAGTACCGATGGATCTAGACTGCCGTTATCGTCAAGGTAGTACGCTAACAGCATCTCTGGCGTAAGACCCTCTAAGATGGCCCTGTCGCCTGCACTCAAACCAACAAGGTCCATCGTGTAGTTCTCGAGAAGTTCGATCCTTGATCCTTGATGGACGTAATCTTTTCCTAGATCATTGGGATCGCCCACAGGATGATGATCATCCGCCGGAAGCGGATTGACCAGTTTTCCATCGATGGTGTAATCCTGATGCGTATAGGTGACGTTTGTCGAGACACTGCTCGCCTTTTCCTTATCGTTCGGATTCGTATACTCTTTGGAAACCGAGGCACTCGCGATATCCGTGGCCAAGAACTGACCGCCGATAAATTTCGTGATGATCTCGGTCTGTGAGACGGTCTCGACACTCCGGTCTTCTGTTCCGTCAATGACATCAATCACCCATTTGCCACTGGCAAGATCGAAGAACGTGACTTTCCCATCGCCATCTTCATCCTTGAAGTCGAGCGCACCTTCAGAGGTCGTTGTCGCTTCAGTCGTGATGTGTCCCGTGGTCCCGACCCCCACTTCATTGTAGCTCTGCTCGATATGCTGTGTCTGAAGGGTCCGAATGTTGTTTGCGACATCAAGGCTGTCGATACCAATGTCCGTCACATCGTTGAGAATCTGATTGTTGATGACGATGAACCCGAGGGTACCATTGGTCTTGGTGATGTTCGTTGCCTCATTATCCTTATATTCAGTCGTGAGTGGCGTGCCATCCCAAGCCTCCGGCACATTAAAGGAGATGGAGGATAGTGTCCCACTCGCATCGAGGACGCGGCCGGTGATTTCTCCTGTTCTCTGAGTGGACGCCTCATCATAGCCTTGAAGGTCGATCAAGACCTCCTGTGTGGAGGTGGAATACCCTTGGCTTTGGCCCGCCTCTGTCGTATCCGTGGATGTACTTTCCGTCAAGGTCCGGTAGGCTGCGAGGGTATTGGTATCCGCCGCGACAAAATAGGTCGTGCTTGCCGAGATGGTCTTGATCTCGCCATCCTTAGGTTGAGTTCTCGGCGTGGTGACACTTTCTGCCACAGCCTGTCCTGAAATGATCCGGCCAAAGGCATCGTTTTCCTGCAGTAACGTTGAGGTCGTTGTCGTGATTTCAGCCCTCAAGCTGCTGGTATTCTTGGAAATTGTCGTTTGCTCAGTCAAACACTCTTGGTTAACCCCCTTACAAACGGCAAACTCGATATCACCCGTAAAGGTCGTGGTATCAAATCGGCCAGTCCGGGTCGACCCGTTCGAGATCACACCTTCCGCGCTCATCAAAAATCCGCGCTCGTCGTAGTCACGCGTGATGGTCGTTGTCTGGCGGGTCACCGTATCATCCCATCTTTCATCAACGATCTTCTTGCCGTCTGCATCGAACGTATCTTCCGTCACGGCTCCTGGATCGACCGTGTTTGTATTTGTGACCTGTTTGGTCACCACAAACCCACCCGAGGCGGCGCTTAGGTCAAAGGTGAGCGCTGTTCTGGACTTGCTGACAGTCCCGTTTTCGCTCTCGGTCGTAGACTCGCTCGACCCTGTCTGGGCAATGGCCCTTCCGAGAGAGTCGTACCGGGTACTCGTGACCGATTTGGTCACCGTCACATCCCCTGTGAGAAAATCGTGAATCGTCTGAAGGGACGTCTGTCCCAAGACGACCAGGGTGTTTGCCACAACCCCGACCCTTAAGAAAAGCTTTGTCACAATGCTTCTTAAGGGATCTGATGCGCTTGTCTCCTCCGTAACGCTGGTTGCATCCGGCATGGTGTCCCCACCCACCGAGGCGGTCCCTGAAGTTCCTTGTTCCATGACGAGAGGATCTAAAGGAGCCGTCAAAGCCCAACCGTTCTGTACGAGAAGAAATGCGCTGAAGAAGACCAGCACAAATCCTCCTACTACTTTCTTCCTTCTTCCCTGTTTCATTGTGCACCTCCATGTGCGACGATTTTCATCGTCAAGTTTTTTACTTCTCCTGTCGCAAGATGGATGAATAAGGCCCACGCTTCATTTCGACAGGAGGAACGACGTACTCTTTCTTGTCCGCCCCGCCCAAAGGTCCCCGTTTCACGATCGTCCCCCTGAGTTGCTGAGGCGGTGTAACGCTCTTACGCTGCGTAAAATGGTTCCGTTTTTCTTCCGCTTTTTTCAACGCTTCCTTAAGTTCTTCTCTTCCAACGCTCTTTTCCTCAATGACGCCACCTCCAGCGATGTCGTTGACGTTCACCTTCCGAATCTGGATTTTAATCGGAATAGGGAGGTCGATTAAAATCCCGTTTTCCTTAAGAATCGTTTCGCGGTCTCCCCTTTTGGTAAGATCCAATGTTTTATTGATCTCCTCTTCTGCCAAAGCGGTTTGTATCCACCAGAACCAGAAGAAAACCCCGACTAAAAAAATAACGAGACCCTTTTTCATCTTTCCCTCTGATTCGGATTCTGGGCCTTCAGTTCCTGCCGGAAAAGCGCCTTATAAGCCACCGGATTCTTAAGGTCCTGAATCTT
>JACQQV010000022.1 GCA_016206785.1 Candidatus Omnitrophota bacterium | reverse complement strand
GGACCGATCGTATAGGCGGAGATCGCGATCGTCACGATGTAATCTAATAGAAGCGCCCATCCCGCGATAAAAGAGATAAGATCATTAAAACCGTGGCGTGCGAAACTGGCGGAACCCCCCGCCTCCGGAAGCGCAGAGGCGCACTCGGCGTAGGTTAAGACGGTACAGAAAAAGACAACGCCGGCGATCGCAAGGGCGAGGGGAGCCGCCCCTAAAGCATAAAGGGTTGTAATGCCGAGTGCGTAATAGATGGAGGAGCCAACGTCACTATAGCCGATCGCAAAAAGTTCCCTTACCCCAATGACACGGTGTAAGGACCCTCGGTCCAGTGTTGGAACCTTCCCTGAAGAAGGTTCTGAGACGTCAAAACTGTGCGCTTCTGGCGGCGGTGGTTGTGCCATGGTTCCTCAAATGAAGACATAAGTTATGGAGCTTCCAAAGCGACATAACTTATTGTCTGAATTTGACCCCGTTAGAAATTTGAAAATTTCTAACGGGGTTAATTCGCACAGCAACTTATGTCGTCCGTTAGGACTCCATAAGTTGCGTGCTCATTAAACAGAAAGAAGCCAAGCAGTGCTGGCTTCAGGCGGGCTTCTTGTTAAGTTCTTTCTTTATATCATGTTATTCAAAATCTGTCAAGGTATAGAAGGGTTCTGTAACGCCTTCACCAACTGTCCAAGAAATTGAAGGTAGCGCTCCCCCACCTCAATCTGAATTCCTTTTGATACGCTAATCCTCATCCGCCGCCTTCCCCAGTCGACAAAACTCCCGACCCAGTGGGGGGCCACATCAGTGGTCAGGGCCGCCACCTTCCCTTTCCCATAGACGCCTAACACAAGAAACGGGTATTCTCTCTTTTCGAGAGAAACCTTCGGGTAACGGGGGACGACCTTCCGAGTCCAGAGGAGAACCTGAGAAGAAGATTTGGGCAAAACGCGATTAAACCCCGAGATGACCGGAGATTCACGAAACGAAATGCCTTTTAAAAAAGGGACCCTCTTCTTCGAATAGACCAAAGCGCCCCCTCTTGCGTTCACCCGGTCATCTTGATGTGAGATCGCTACAGGAAGAATTTTCCCGATCGGCGTTCCTCGATAATGGCCATCGACTCCTCGAAACGAACTCCACCCGCCAATCATGAGAAGTCCTGCTCCTTTTCTCACTTTTTCAACAATTTCTTTCTGAATCGCGCGGGAAAGATGTTTGGAAGGATAATCGCTTAAGATAAAAAGGGTGTACCCCCGCCGCAGGGCCGCCCCGGTAAAACGCCGATCGGTCGGAACATGATCAAACGGGATCCGGTAATAGGTAAGCACCCCTGCGAGATACCGCGCCGCGGTCGAAAGGGTTCCGTCACCGAAGTAGAGGACGTGGCTCATTTCGAAACATCCTTATAGCGACGGCGGAGGACCTCGCGGATAATTTCAAACCCGACGAAAACAAAAAGAATGATGAAAAAAATATCGGAGGGGCCTCGCAGACGTCTCTCCCACCAGACCGATTTGAAATGAAGGGGGATGAGGATAAGAAGAATTGTAAGAAGCGTGATCGTTTCCCCATTTTCATAAAGCCGCATCCAGCGGAAAGGTTCCTCGGTTTCCCCTCGGTACGGAGAGAGCCGCGGAAGAAGCCGAGGGACATTCTGGGAGTAGAGGCGGTAGGATTCCCCGAAATTTTCAGTCAAGGATTTTTCTTCTTTTCGAATCGTCCGAAGATAGAAAAACCAGAAAAAAATGACGTAGAGGGCAAAGACAACCGGATGCCAAAGGATAAAGGTGAAGCCGACCCCGACGAGAAAACTACCGAGATAGAGCGGATTTCGGAGGTAGCGATAAGGACCTGAAATGGATAACACTCTTGATTTCACAATACTTCCTGAAGCCCAGATGCGCATCGCCTCTCCGAGCGCAATCCATAAAAGGGCCGGTCTAAACAAGGAGGGGTGTGTCGGAAGAAAAAGAAATGCCCAAAGTGCAAAAGGCCAAGCGAGATAGAGACGGAACTTTTTGGATTGAATGCGGTCTCGAAAGGAGGTCATTCGTTAAAATCCCCGAATCATCATGAGGAAAGATTCGAGGGAGGGATGAAGGAGAAAAGGGTTACTCTGCCTTTCCTCTTTCAAAGTCGAGGTAGGCCGGTCCGCATAGTTATGTCCCGGATAAAGGAGTGTTTCATCCGGAAGCCGGGCGAGCCGCTGTGTCAAACTATAATACATCTGTTCGGAATCCCCTCCGGGAAGGTCTGTCCTTCCGCAGGCATTGATGAAAAGGGTATCCCCTGAAATGAGCCTTCCATCCACATGAAAACATTGAGAGCCCGGCGTATGACCGGGGGTATGGATACATTCGATTTCGATGTCACCGACGCGAACTTTATCCCCGCTTAAGGTCGGCTGAAGGTTCATCTTGGGAACTTTCAAAAATGGGACCTCCTCTTTTTGGAGATAGACCTTGGCATCGGTTTCTGCAAGAAGTTCATGAAGAACATTCACATGATCAAAATGGGCGTGGCTTATGAGAATCGAGGTTATTTTCATGCCGTCCCGTTCGGCTTCGGCAAGCATCTTCCCTGCATCCCAGCCGGGATCGACCACCGCCGCCTCTTTTTTCGTGGGACAGCCGATGAGATAGACAAAATTCTGCATCGGCCCAAGTTCCATCTGCTTGAGGTAAAAGGTCACGCTTTAGACGAATTCCTCTTTCAGGAGTTCGATGTCATCTTTGATGCGGCCGATGTTGAAGCCTTGTTTGACAAGAGGCCCCTGTTTTAAAACAGTGACCTGGTCTTCATAGGTAGGACGTCCAACTTCTTGATAGATCACCCCGATCGGGATCCGATCGCCCCACTCCTGCGCTCTTGCCCACGCCGCTTTCCGGTCATGCGGGTCGTACCCCTTTTCATCATCCAATTTATAGACCCGCTCCTTGTACCAGGCGTACGTATTCTTTTTATTGAAGGTCACGCAGGGCTGCAGGACATCGATGAGGGCATAGCCTTTATGCTGAATCGCTTTTGCAATCACCTGGGTCATATGTTTGGGATCGCCGGAAGAGGTACGTGCCACAAACGTCGCCCCGGTCGTGATGGCGAGTGCAATCGGATTGATCGCCACCTCAATCGTCCCCTCGGGAGAGGTGGTTGTCACGTAACCATAATCGCTCGTCGGAGAATACTGCCCCTTGGTGAGCCCGTAGACCTGATTATTTTCCGCGATATGGACAATCTGGGGGTTCCGACGACAGGTATGGATAAAGTGGTTCCCGCCGATCCCGTAACCATCGCCATCCCCTGTCACCGCAATCACCGTAAAATCATGATTTGCCAGTTTAATCCCCATCGCCACCGGAAGGGACCGCCCATGAACGCTGTTGTAGGCATTCACGCGCATGTAATGCGGAAGTTTACTCCCACATCCGATCCCTGAGGTCATGATCACCTGATGGGGGGCGATATTGAGCTGCACCAGTGCATCTTTAATGCATTTTAAAATCGGAAAGTCTCCGCACCCTGGACACCAGGTAGAGGTCTCGATTCCCTGATATTCGGTTATCGTCACATTAGACATGAAGTCTCACCTCTTCTTTAACTCTTAACAGAATGTCATCCGCCGAGAAAGGCCGGCCGTCATATTTCAAAATCCGTTTGTCGACCTGAATCCCCGTGCAGGTTCGGATAATGTTGGCCAACTGCCCCGTGTAATTCCCTTCGACGCAGAGGGTGTATTTCGCCTCTTTGAGGAGAGGGGTCACCCGCTCTTCGGGGAAGGGCCAGATGTCGACGAAATGGACCATATTGGCTTTTGTTCCCTCTTCATTCAGCCGATCCACCGATTCGTGAAGCGCCCCATAGGTCGACCCCCATCCGATGAGGGTGATCTCCGCACCTTTAACTCCATACACCTCCGGCGTCCTCATTTCCTCGACGGCCAGTTCCAGTTTGCGCATTCTTTTTTCCATCATCTTGATCCGGCTCTCGGCATCCTCGATGATGTGGCCATGCTCGTCATGCTCGTCACTTGTCGTCATGAAGACCGCCTTCGGATGCGAAGGAATCGCCCGCGGGGAGATTCCCGAATCGGTAATGGCATGCCGTTTGTAGTCGGAGGTGAGTTTATCCAACGCCGCATCGTCAAGAAGCGCCCCCCGCTCAATCGGTATCTTTGAGAAATCAAAAATGGTTTTGTCAACCGACCGGACGGCGCTGGTGAGATAAAGGTCGGTGAGGAGTATGACCGGGCACTGGTATTTCTCGGCCAAGTTAAAGGAGCGCCACCCCGCTTCAAAACATTGCTCGATCGTCCCCGGGGTGAGGATAATTCTCGGGAATTCTCCCTGCGAGGCATGGAGCACAAATTCAAGATCCCCCTGCTCGGTACGGGTCGGAAGTCCTGTGGAAGGGCCCGCCCGTTGTGCCTCGACGATCACAAGGGGTGTTTCGGTGGAGCCGGCCATCCCGAGCGCTTCCACCATGAGACTGAATCCTCCGCCGGAGGTCGCCGTCATCGCACGCACCCCTGCGTGGGAGGCCCCGATCGCCATCAGGATCGCTGAGATCTCATCCTCTGTTTGCTTCGTTACAATTCCGAATTGATTCGCCTTTTCCGACAAAAACTCGATGATCGTGGAAGCGGGGGTCATCGGATACCCCGACATGAACCGGCAGCCGCCCCCGATCGCCCCGAGACAGATCGCCTGATTTCCATGAAGCACCATCCGTTTTGGCGGGTCCGGGATAGGCGATACCTTAAATTTAAAATTTTTGGCATATTTCTCTTTTGCAAGGGTGTACGCCTGGCGGGCCAGATTCAAGTTTGCGTTAACGACCGCTTCCCCTTTCCGCTTAAAATTCTGGGTGATCACTTCCGCGATCCGTTCAAAATCATACTCGAGCACACCCACCGCTGTGCCGATCGCCGCGGTATTCGCCATGATCCGGTCCGCCCCGCTCTCGTAGGCGAATTTCACAAGGGGCATCGGGAAAAGTTGAATCCCGCGCGCCTTAAGCGAATCGGCGTCGATTTTAAAATCCTCATCATAAATAATGGCGCCGCCCTTGACGATTTCATCTTTATGCTGGGTGATCGCTTCTTCATTAAAGGCGAGCAGAAGATGGATATGGGAGGTGTGACAGAGGATGGGAGAGTCACTCGCGCGGATTTGATAAAAGTTGTACCCTCCGCGGATCCGGGACATGTAATCGGAATTCCCGAAGATAAAAAGCCCCCCTCGAGAAAGGGCCTTGACGAATCCGCCGCCGCTCGACTCGACCCCCTGGCCTGCCTCTCCTCCAATCTTGATAGAAATGTCAGTCGTCTGCAACGCTATTTCCTCCTTCTTATTAGTTTACTATATAGACGGTAAAAATGCAACTCAAATAAAGTCCAAACTTACGGAGCGATAGCGACATAAGTTTGCGACTGAATTTGACCCCGTTAGAAATCAAAGATTTCTAACGGGGTAAATTCGGACAGTGACTTAGCTCGTTTTTCAAACTCGCTAAGTCACGTCCTCATTTAAATCACCCGGTCATACGCTTGAAGGTCGAGTTTCCAGACCGGGACCCCGCAATACCGCTCTCCTTCCGGACAGAAAGGTTGCACTCCCGCCTCCTTCCGGACCCAGCAGGGGGCGGCGAGATACTTCCCGATATTCGGGAAAATGGTTTTTACCTGGGTCACCTCGTCGTGACACGTTTTCCAGATCTCTTCCTGAGCCGTATAGCAAAGGCGCTGGACCCATTTGTGATGAAAATTAAGGAGATCCCCTGATTCCTCGAAGCGGATCGGAAAAGCATTCGGAAGAAGGTAGAGGGCGAACTCATCTTTGATGCCCATCGTGAGGAGTCCCTCGATCGCTTTCCAGATCCGCTGCATGACTTCGTGATAATAGGAGAGGGCCTCTTCATTCATTTGAATTAAAACCGGAACGATGTAATCCGGTTTTGCAGGGATGAAATGACGCGCCAGGATCGGGCGCGAGGCGGGCACCATCCGATGGCGCTGGTCTTGGGAGTCGGCCGTGTGCGAGAGTTTCTTCTTAAAGGTAAAATGGGGATGAACCATGGTGCGGGTCAGTTTTCCGAGGGTTGTGAGCGTTAAAGACTGCGCAAGGTAAGAGTCTTTTTTCGGATTCATCACCAGATCAATCGCCTCTTCATCCTTCATCCACACCTTCCGCATCCCGAGCACCGACCGGACCGCCTGCGCCATGGTCTGTTCAGCGTTTAACTTGTAATCGATCAGTTTTGAAGTATAAGATCCGAGCTCCACGTCGAACTCCTTGAGAAAGACCTCTCCAGTCCAGTCCCTTTCAGTATTTTGGATGCTTTGAAAGAACTGGTGCTCCGGCGTTTTCTCCAAGGGGATCACCTCTTCAATGAACTTGAAGAACTCGGGATCCACCTCATTCACCGCCTGAATCATCTTGTCGACGACGATCCGGCTCTCAAGGGGGGTATCGAACTGCTCGCAGAGTCTGTGGTAACGGTGGAGGGTGATGCCGCTCACCGTGTGATAGAGGTGTGCATGGGTTGCCACCGGAAGGACATAGCGTGCGACCTCGAGTTCCTTTTTCTTAATCGCAGAAGCCCATTTTTTCTCTACAGGGTCACGGTGGGGAAAGAGTTTCACGTATTCTCTCTTTGTCGTCGGTTGCAAGATCTCAAGAAGTTTGTGGTACGCCTCCATCTGAAACACAATCGTTTCACGATAGAGCCTTTCCGCCTTCTCCTCAAGTGGCGGTACGGTGAAATGCTCCGGCTTAACCTCCACATACCGCTGTGAGACCTGTTCAGAATTATAAAAGGGATGGCTGTGTAGAAAACTCCAAAGGAACTGACGGCTTACCTTATCCAGAACAAACTGAAAGGTGGCATGTTGGAGGGTGGTGTGATGGCCCGCCTTGTAAATACTCTGCGCAATCGTGTCGCGTCGCTCCTTAGCCTTCTCATCTTTGGAAACCTCCTCGGAGCTTACGACCTTCGAGGAGTAGCAGGTCCTTGCCGTCGCGACCGCATTGTCATAGGCATCCTGAAAGTAATTCTCAAGGAGGACGACCGGTTCTTCAGAAAGGAACTTTTTTTCAATGAGGGTTGTCATGATTGAAGACCAAGTCTATTATACCGCTAAATTTCCAATACTTTGGGGAATTTCGTGAGGTTTTTTACACCGGTCTTGGTGACTACCACCAAATCCTCAATCCGCACCCCTCCTGCGTCCAGATAATAAAGGCCTGGTTCCACAGTCACAACTTGTCTTGCCCGGATCGTCTGTTTGAGAGGTGAAACCCGAGGGGGCTCATGAATTTCAAGTCCTACGCCGTGGCCTGTCCCATGGAAAAATCCCTGCATCCTTCCGTTCATCTCACCGGTCTTGAATCCTTCTTTTTCAAAGTGCTTCATGATCTGGTTGTGAACCATGCTTCCGTCGACGCCATCCTTAAGGAATTTAAAAGCGATCTCTTGGCCTTCCTTCACCAACTGGTACATCTTTTTGAGTTTCGGCTTCGCATTTCCTTTCACAACGGTACGGGTCATGTCGGCAAAGTAGCCATGCTTTGCGGAGCGTGGAAAAACATCAAGGACAATCGCTTCATTCGCAAGGAGTGGTCCCGATCCTTGATTGTGGGGATCGACTCCATCTTTTCCGCAGGAGACGATCGTATGTTCCGCCACACATTCCATTTCCATGAGCTTCACGTTGATCACTTTTTTGATCGCTTCAGAGGTAAGGACTTTGCCATTGGTATAGAGTTTTCCATTTGAAACCCGAGAGCCGGAAATGACCCGGATCGCTTCCTCCACAGCCGCCTCTGTGGCGCGCTGCGTTTCAGTAATCTTTGTAATCTCCTCTTCCGTCTTGTAAAGTCGCCCTTCAAAGAAAGGCTCCTCTTTTGTGGTGAGAGAATACCCTTTCTTCCGGAGGCCTTCCCCATACACAAAAGGAAAGTTTCCAGGGACCAATACCTCCTTCACCTTCTCATCCCGATAAAGGGAATTGATCATGCTGACGGTGGTCGGTTTGATCTTCGCCTTGGAGAGACGTTTCGCCAACAAAGAGGCAGAAAGGACCTCATCAACCTTCGCCTGCGACTTGGCCCGGTCGAGTTCAAGGTCGCTCATCAAAAGATATTTCTTTCCGCGGATTTCGGTATAGATGAAAGGGTCGGGGGCCAGGAAGCGGGTCGCGTAGTAGAGATTCGCATCTTTCTCACTTGCCGCAATCATTAAAATGGCATCATGCATGTCCCTATTTTAGCAATCTATCGCGAATAGGTCAATTGAAAGGGCTAGGCGGATTCAGCTTCCTTTTCGAACAAGGGGAGAATCTTTTCGAGCGGGAGGTACCTGCCCCAAATCTTTGGGCCATACCTCTTAAAGAAATGGTGCATCTGTTTTTTGACATTAAACAGTTGTGTGGACCTGGGGCTTTGGTCCAGCGCCTTACGCCAAAGGCGCGCCAATGCCAGAGGATCGATCTTCTCCTTCGAGAAAACAAGGATCATATCTTTGATATCCTGGTCCAAATAGCGACCGACCTTTCCAATACTCCAGTACGCCGGCTTAAGAAGAAAAACGTGGATTTTTCCGTACCGTTTAAACAGGATGCGATGTTTATGGTTTGCATAATCAAGGAAAGAAATCATGGACCAGCGCTCGATCGACTCTGAAAATTGCACGCGAATTTTCGTTTTCTCTTTAACCTTTTCGACAACACTTTGAAAATCGTCCCATCTTTTTGCCCCCGGCACCAAGGACACCTCGAAATCGATATCCTCTGTGGGACGGTTTCCGCCCAAGACCAATGCGACGGCTCCGCCCACGAGAAGAATTTCAGTCGCATGAGGCCACTCCTCGGAAAGGGTCTGAAAGAAAAGATCGATGGTTTCCAAATGAAGGATGTTTCTCATGCGAGACTTTTATCCACTCGTGCAAGAATCTGCTCTAAAATAGGTTCGGATACAATACGTCGAACGCGAAACCATTGATACTTCCCTCCCCAGCGTTTTCCTCGATTCCTTATCTTTCCGGGTGCTCCAAACGCGTTTAATTTTTGACTTAGGATTGAGGCTATCCTATCGGCAAGCGGATTAAATTTTGGACCGAGTTTCCGCTCACCGCTAACAATGGCTAACGCAATGGCATCTATTTCATGCCTGGAAAGCGGAAGATCCTGCTTAGGAGAAGTGCCAAGCAATTCCGAAACTGCAACATGAAGAGCTTGCGCGAGTTTATCCAGCGTTTTTAAGGTGGGGAGATGAAGCCCGTTTTCAAGATAGGAAACCTGGGCCTGGGTGAGACCTGTTCGTTCGGCTAACTCCTTTTGAGTCAGGCCCTTCGAAAGACGCCACGGGGTGAGGGCAACGGTCGGTTCCATAATTAAAATATATCATATTTTATATATTTGTCAAGTATTTCTTTACCAGCGGATGAGGGCGGACCCCCAAGTGAATCCTGAGCCGAAGGCGGCGAGACACACAAGATCCCCTTCCTTCAGTTTCCCCTCCGCTTTCGCCTCTGAAAGCGCCATCGGAATGGAAGCGGCGGTCGTATTGCCGTACCGCTGGATATTGTTGTACATCTTCTCGGGAGGAAGCCTTAAATATTCACGAACCGCCTCTGCAATCCGGAGATTCGCCTGGTGAACCACCAACAGATCCATTTCCTCCTTGGTCACATGATTTGCCTCGAGCGCTTCCTGAATCACTTTGATGAACCGGGTCACCGCATGCTTAAACACTTCCCGGCCGTTCATCTTCGGGAAATGGCGACACTCCTCCAGATTTAATATAGGAACTGGATTCAAACTTCCCGGGGCCTCCACCCAGAGCTCCTTGGCGTAGCGACCTTCCGCATGGAGGTGTGTTGAAAGTACCCCCTGATCCCCCTCCGTCGCCTCAAGGAGGGCAGCCCCTGCCCCGTCCCCAAAGAGGACCGCCACATCCCGCCCACGGGTCGAAAGATCGAGTGCCGTCGAGTGGACTTCGCTTCCCACAAGGAGAACTCTTTCATACTGACCGGCCCGGATCATGGTATCCGCAATCGATAGGCCGTAGATAAATCCTGTGCACTGGGTGCGGATGTCCAGCGCCCCGATTGAATCGATCCCCAGTTTCTCCTGAAGGAGAACCCCTGAGCCCGGGAAGAAATAGTCAGGACTTAAAGTGGCCAGGATGATGAAATCGATCTCTTTCGCCTCTTTTTTGGAATCCTGAAGCGCCTTTTTCGTTGCCTCAAACGCCAGATCCGCTGTCCCCATCCCATCCTCGACAAAATGGCGTTTTTGAATGCCGGTCCTCTCCCGGATCCAGGCATCACTGGTGTCCATCACCTTTGCCAGATCTTCATTGGTCACCACCTTGGGCGGTACATAATGACCCAGACCGATGATCCTTGCCCGTTTCATCCTCTCTACTCCTTAATGTTCATGTTCATGATGATGGACCTTTTCGCCTTCTTTTAATTCGAATTGAATATTGGTATGGCCGATTTCAAAACGATTCTCCACAAGATGGTTAATCCGATCGAGCACTGCTGAAGATTCGCTGATCTTCATATCTTCCACGATCGCATGGGCGGTCATCGCATACATCTTCGAGGTAATCTCCCAAATATGGACGTCGTGAAGATCTTTGACCTCTTGCACCCCGCTTCGGACCGCTTCAACCACCTCGTCTACCTTAATATGGCGGGGGCTCGACTCCAAGAGGATATGGCACGAATCGCGCAGAAGCCGCCACGACCAGATCAAGATTAAAACCCCGATCAAGACACTCAAGAGAGGATCGATGATCGGCTTTTGGGTAAAGTGGATGGCAATCGCACCCAAAACGATCCCGAAAGAAGAGGCGGTGTCCCCCAACATGTGAAGAAAAGCACTCTTCACGTTCAGGTCTTCTGCACTTCCGCTTAAGATCTTGGCGCTCAATAAGTTAACCCCTAATCCCACCACCGCTACCAGGAACATTTGGAGCTCCCGGATGGGCCGAGGATCCTGGATCCGCTTGAAGGCCTCTACAAAGATAAAAAAGGTGATCACAAAGAGGATAAAACTGTTCAAAAGAGCGGCCAGGATCTCAAGCCGGTAGAATCCGAAGCTTTTTTCCTTCTCGGCAGGACGGCCCGCATAGACCATCGCAAGGAAACTGACAAGAAGCGCCGAAAAATGGGTGAGCATATGGCCCGCGTCCGAGAGAAGGGCGAGGGAGTTGGTGAGAACTCCTCCGATCACCTCCACCACCATCATCGTGCCGGTTAAACCGATTGACCAGAGAAGCTTTTTACGCGCGAGCGAGCGAGGAGGATGGAGATGGAGGTCATGAAAATGTTCCATAATCCTTTATTCTAGCATAAAGAGGGATCCCTTTTCCACGGATCTTTTCCACCGAAAAAATTTTTTAATTTTTCCCTTGCAATGCAAATTAAAATGAGGATAATGGAGTGCAGCGAATCGCTTCACTCCCGCCCCGAGAACAACACATGGCGTCTCCTTCACGAAGATGCGTGCAGACAAAGAGGATTCTTAAATTTTCCTTGACAACACTAAATATTGTGCTATAATAGGCCTTGGGTAACAAGATCTGGTGATAGAGGTTCGGTCGTGAGTGTTACACAAAAAGGCATTTTCCCCAAAGAAATCTCCGCAAAAACGTCTCCCCACCCACAACACCAACACCGCACACGAAAAGTAAAGGAGTTTTTGCAACAAGAGTCTTTCGACCACTGTTGTACGACTTAGGAGGGAAGCCCATGTCGGGTAAAGCCATCTTAAAGGAGAAGGTTTCGTCAAAAAGAGTCACCCTGCCGATTCATACCAATGGCTCCACCGGCAGATCGACCAAAAAACTGCACTCCTCCTTCAGTATTTTAAACATTCCCCGCCGGTTCACACGGCCCGGTATGAACCCTTTAAACGAGGTCACCTCTGTGAAACGCTCTTCGGTCATTCATAACCCGGATGGCTCGATCGTCTTTCAGATGAAAGAGGTGGAGGTTCCGGAGTCGTGGTCACAACTCGCCACCGATATCGCTGCCTCAAAATATTTTAGAAAGGCGGGAGTCCCAGGAGGAGGTCGGGAGACAAGCGTTCGCCAACTCGTCTATCGCGTCGCCCACACCTTGCGTGTGGCGGGTGAGACCTTGGGGGGCTATTTTAAGACAAAAGAGGAGGCCGATGCCTTTGGGGCGGAACTCGCCCACCTTCTCATCCATCAGAAAGGGGCCTTTAATTCGCCGGTTTGGTTTAACTGCGGTCTCTGGCATGAATATAAGATTTCAGGAAGCGGCGGAAACTGGTTCTGGAATCCCAAAACAGGTGAATTAGAAGAAACGAAAGATTCCTATAGCCACCCCCAATGCTCCGCCTGCTTCATTCAGTCGGTCAGTGACGACCTCATGTCGATCTTCAACCTTGCCAAAAGCGAGGCCAAACTCTTTAAATTCGGGAGCGGAACCGGAACAAACTTTTCCAGACTCCGGGGAAGACAAGAGAAACTTTCCGGAGGCGGAACCTCCTCGGGACTTATGTCGTTCTTAGAGGTCCTCGACAAAGGTGCCGGAGCCACCAAGTCGGGAGGAACCACACGGCGGGCGGCCAAGATGGTCTGCCTCGACATGGACCATCCTGAGATTGCCGACTTCATCAATTGGAAGGTAAGAGAAGAGAAGAAGGTCAAGGCCCTCATCAACGCCGGTTATTCTTCTGACTTCAACGGAGACGCTTATAAGACCGTTTCCGGCCAGAATTCCAACAACTCTGTCCGGGTGACCGATGAGTTCATGCATGCCTCCCTTGAAGGAAAAAAGTGGCAGACCCGCTTTCGGACCACCAACGAGGTCTCCGAGACGTATGAGGCACGCGACCTTATGAAGCAGATCGCGGAAGCGGCCTGGGCCTGCGCGGATCCCGGTATCCAGTACGACACCACGATTAATAACTGGCACAAAGTTCCGAACACCGACCGGATTTACGCCTCAAACCCCTGCAGCGAATATATGTTTTTGGACGACAGTGCCTGTAACCTTGCCTCGATCAACCTCATGAAATTTCTGAATGAGGATGGTTCTTTCGATATTGAGGGGTACCGCCACGCTTGCCGAATCTTTATTCTCGCCCAAGAGATAATTGTTGATTTTGCTTCCTATCCGACCAAGACGCTCGCCCAAAACAGCCATGACTACCGCCCCTTAGGGCTCGGTTACGCCAATTTAGGAACGCTCCTTATGGTAAGCGGTATTCCCTATGACAGCGACCGGGCGCGTGCGATTGCAGGAGCGCTCACCGCGATCCTGTGCGCTCATGCCTACCGGGTTTCTGCAGAGATTGCCAGTCAAAAAGGGTCTTTCCCCGGCTTTGAGAAAAACCGTGCGCCGATGCTCCGGGTCATGCGGATGCATCGGGATTGCGCCTATCAGATCAATCCGACCGCCTGCCCGCAGGACCTTCTGGCGGCGGCTCGGGAAGATTGGGATGAGGCGGTCCGGCTCGGCGAAATCTACGGCTACCGGAACGCCCAGACCACCGTCATCGCACCGACCGGAACGATCGGTCTCCTCATGGACTGTGATACCACAGGGGTTGAACCTGACTTTGCTCTTGTCAAATTTAAGAAACTCGCCGGCGGAGGTTATTTCAAAATCGTGAACCAGTCGGTACCGCTGGCACTCTACCGCCTCCACTATTCCGAAGCAGAAATCCGGGACATCCTCACCTATGTGAATGGCACCCTCACGCTGGAGGGGGCTCCCTACATCAACCCACAGACCCTCAAAGCAAAGGGACTTACGCAGGAAGAGCTCAATAAAGTTGAAGCGGCTCTCCCTTCGATTTTTGAACTCCCCTACGCCTTTAGTCCCTGGATCTTGGGCGAGGAGATGATGAAGCGGCTCGGGATTAAGAGTGAGGTTTACAAACGTGCCGACTTTAATCTCCTAAGAACGCTCGGTTTCTCCCTCGAGCAGATTGAGGCGGCCAATCAGGTCGTCTGCGGACGGATGACGGTGGAAGGAGCGCCCCATCTTCGGGAGGAGCACCTCCCTGCCTTTGATTGCGCCAACAAATGCGGAAAATACGGAAAACGGTTTATCGCGCCCATGGGCCATGTCAAGATGATGGCCGCCGTGCAGAAATTTATCTGCGGGGCGATCTCAAAGACGGTGAATCTGCCGAATGACGCGACCATCCAAGACATTGAACAGATCTACATCGAAGGGTGGAGGCTCGGTCTTAAGGCGATCGCCCTTTACCGCGACGGATGCAAGATGTCCCAACCGCTTAATTCCACAGGAGATTCTCTCAAAGAAGAGCCGACCAAAAAAGAAACCTCCGCCGCCGGGACCCAACAACCCTTTATGCCCCACCGGAGACGTCTTCCCAAAAGAAGACATGGATGGACTCAGGAAGCGAAAGTGGGTGGCCATAAGATTTATCTCCGGACCGGGGAATACGAAGACGGAAAACTGGGCGAGATCTTTGTGGACATGCACAAAGAAGGGGCGACACTTCGGTCGATCATGAACTGCTTTGCGATCGCCGTCTCCCTCGGTCTTCAGCACGGTGTTCCCCTCGAAGAGTATGTCAATATCTTCACCCATCAGAAGTTTGAACCACAGGGTCCGGTGGACCACCCCAACATCAAACATGCCACAAGCATTGTGGACTTTATCTTCAGGCTCCTGGCGCTCGAATACCTCGGACGGACAGACCTTGTCCATGTGAAACCCGAAGGTACCCCAAAAACCGAGGCGCCGTCCCTCGAAGAAAAAAAGGAGACGATCGACCTCAACGGAGATCTCTCTGCATCGAATGGAAATGGTTTCTATACCTTAGAAAAACCGATCATCGATGATCGGATAGAGGTCGACCTGGGGTCTTTGGTTCCGGTCGGAATGGACGATCAGATGTCACAGCTGATGGGGGACGCTCCATTCTGTTCCGAATGCGGGCACCTCACCATCCGCTCGGGTGCCTGCTACAAGTGCCTCAACTGCGGTAACTCGATGGGGTGCTCGTAGAAAGTTAAAAGTCAAAACGAAAAAGTAAAAAGCCTGCGTGAAAACGCGGGCTTTTTTATTTTCTGATTCCATGCTATCCTTAAAGCATGGCAAAGCCACTTTCTCCCTTCCAACGCAAACTCCTCAACTGGTACTCCAAGAATAAACGAGACCTGCCGTGGCGGAGGACCAAAGATCCTTACCGCATCTGGGTGTCGGAAGTGATGCTCCAGCAGACCCAGGTGGAGACAGTTATCCCCTATTACAAAAGGTGGTTTAGGAAATTCCCGACGATAAAACGGCTTTCTTCGGCCTCTCTGGATGAAGTCCTCAAGGTATGGGAGGGATTGGGATATTATTCGCGCGCACGAAATCTCCACAAAGCGGCGAAAGTCCTCGTTAAAAAACACAAAGGAAGATTTCCAAAAACCTTTGAGGAGATCCGACGCCTTCCGGGAATCGGACG
>JACQQV010000024.1 GCA_016206785.1 Candidatus Omnitrophota bacterium | reverse complement strand
CGATGTCCACTCAGCCCTCGATTGGATCGATCGTCACGATGAAGAAATTCAGAGACGATTTGCCGCACTTTCTTCAGAACGTCCCAAAACCCTCAAAAAATATGAAAAGATTCCTTCTTCCACAATCATGACAGCCTTGCGGAAAGCGGGCAAGATCGATCCCGATGTTACCGACGAGAAATTTTTCCAAGATTGGATCCGAGCTGCTGGAGCGCGTGATCTGGCGAAGAGAGTCGCTCCAATTCTTGAGGCAATTTCAGAGCGTTTTACCAACCCCCTTCAAGCGGCCCGTTGGTCTTTTGAGCATCTTGATGAAATAAGACAGCTCAATTGGGAGGGCTTGGGGAAAGAAAAAGGAACCCTTTCTCTCGAAACCGTGCTCGACGCCCTCTGGGTCGCCCAGAAGCTCCCGGAAGGAACGACACGGGAAGAAATGAAATCATGGGGACGGTTGGCGGGGGCCTTCGATCTTGCAATTCGGATCTCCCCCATTTTCAAAAAAATTGAACAGCCTTTTCGCAATGCAAGAAGTGCCATCGAATGGATCCGTGATCATCACGATGAAATCGTTCAAGAAAATATCCGTGCCTTAGCTCGTCGGGGGAATGGGTATCTTGCCTATGGAACCATTTTGGCCGCCCTCTGGGCAGATGGGAAACTGCATCCTGCTGTGGATGTTCATAAATTGAAGGGGTGGATGCAGCAGGCCGCGGCGGCTGAATATGCACGAGCGGAACAAGAAATGATACAGGAGACCATTCGGGAGGCATGGTCTCAAACACCACCCTCAGAGCGGCAGAAGTTGCATGACAGGCATAGGTTGTATGCAGCTCTATGGAATAGCGCCTCCCACCGTTTCTTAAGACGGGATGTCCCAACACAACGGATCTCACAGGGGTATTTTGAAAAAGTGATGCCTTTTGCCATGCGTTGGTACGGTGAAAGGTTTCTTTCCGAATTGGGTTCAGGGACCTCCGCGCAAGAGGGCGGTGCGAAAGCGTTCAGAGCGTACCTTGAGGAGCATCAGTATCCTGGTGGGCCGATTCAGATGATTGTGGATGCCTACAAAGGGGGGAAACAAGTGGTTGTGTTAAGTGATCCACATCCGGATACTTCAGGGACAACCTACTCTCAATTTCTCGAGGCCCTTGTGGTCCGACTTTCTCGCGAAGTGGGATTGAAGAAGTTGTTGATCGAATATCATCCCCGGGCCGTGGAAGAAGAACTCCTTCCTTTAATACGAGAGGACAAAGAGACATGGGAGCGTTTCTGGAATTTCGTGCGCGCCGAAGACCCCGATGAGCCTTCTCAGGAGCTTTTCAAACAGCATTTCCCTTCCCACTGGCTCCCAATGCTTCGCGCTGCCGACGCGAGGGGGGTAGAGATTTTTGGATTTAACCCCCGGGGGCATCTCGGTTTTTCAGGGTGGCTGAGGGAGGAGGGGCTTCCTGAAGAGGGGGGAAAAACAGAAGAGCGATTTACGGAAGAAATTCTTAATCGGCTCGATCTTACAGATTCCACCGAACGGGTTTTGGTGATTTCCGGGCTGCACCACGTGGCGAAGACTGAGGCTCTTAAGCGGATGGGAAATCTTTTAACCCGGAACTCCGGCCTCAAAGTGACGACGGTGCTGGTGCATATCGGCTGGCGCCGCGTGGGGCTGAAAAGACGGTTTCTCCCTGGCGATTATTTACTCCCTTTGTTACGTCGGGCGAAAATTCCTGTTGTCGCAGTGCATCACACCGCGCTCTCACCAATAGGAAATCTTCAGGTTTTCAAAGAGTGGATTATCAGCACCTTACTGGACGCTCCTGTTGAAGGGACGCCCAGAGATCGCATCGTCGCCCGCCTCAAAGATTTTGATATGCTCGTCTACTTTGACAGCCAAGATGCGATCACGCAATACGTCGAGACCGCGGCAAAAGACGGAGGCGCGGCGCGGGATGGGGGAGAGAAAGTAGACTACAGACCGCAGACTTCAGACAAAAGACATCAAGAAAGGGAGTTGGAAGAGAGAGGGATAAGCAGGACAGAAAATATTAGTGAGCCTTCTTCCGACGCTGGTATTGATCCACTGCGGCAAGAACCAGTGTTAGAAGAATTACTGCACCGGCGATATAGAGTCCCGTCATCTTATTCACCGTCCTTTTCGGGGCAAAACCATAATCCAAGTCCAAACGCGACAAAGGCCACACATACAAAAGCTAGCTTGGAACCTCCTGATAATTTGAAGAATAGATCGCCTGCGAATGCAGCAGCAGCAAGTATCTTAAATAGATCCATCAATGTCTTTGAGAGAAGCCCGCGTCTTCCTTCAGAGAGTGATGGTTTTGCCATTTCTAATACAAGTATACCCAATCCCGACGAGTCTGTCAAGGTATACAAATTGTCTGTCTCTGACGACAGCGGCGCGGCGCAAGATGGGGGAGAGCAGTATTCACAGGAACTTCTTGCCTCCCTTCAACAAATCGTCGGGGCGACGCCACAAAAGCCGTTTGCCTTACCGAAGGAGCTGGTCGGCTATGCTAGTCGCCTTCATGCATTTGCCAGTGATATGCCGCTTGATGAACAATGGAGCCTTGTCGAGAAGTTCTTTACAACACTTTTCCGGGCCATCCGGTCAGAGGACGCTCTAAGACAACAGACTGCAATAACGATTTGGAAACTCCTTGAGCCGCACTTCTCCTCCCAAGCGCAGGTTGCTGCTAAAGGGTATGCGGAAGAAGTGGGCGTTTGGAAAGAGGCGATCGATGCGATCGTAGGCCCTGAAGAAGGCGCTGTGCAGCGGCGTGTAGCCGCACTCTCAGAGGAAATTCGGGAAAGAATGAGACATCGATGGGACAAAGGAAATCATAATGAAGTTGTGGGGCAAGAAGAAGAGAAACTACGAGAAATCGTTGTCTTAAAACGAAAAGGATGGGCACCGCATGCATCCATTAAGCTCTCCTTGGCGAATGTGTTCAGCGAAGTCGCAACCGGCTTATTCGGAAGTATCCCCCCTGAAAGGAGAGGACCCAAAATTAATCTGACAGAAGAAGAGTTTTCAACACTTCTTCGAGCAAAAGCATATTATCACATGGCATGGGAATGGAGACCGGGATGGTGGGGCGGTTCGCTTACAGGAGATTCGGATTTCCGCCTTTCGAAAATCAACGATATCCTCAACAAGGCTCCAAAAGATCAATTAGAGGCGGTGCGGAGTCGGCTAAAACAAGAAGGTTTTACTGACGAAGAACTCGGCACGGCGCGGGATGGGGGCAATCACACATCAACTGAACTTGTACGTTGGCTTAACGGCCACCCTCGGGAAATAGAAAAGCGGCTCATTGAGATGATGGACGAACCAGAAGTCCAGCGTATGCTTCAAATGCTTCAGTCGCTTGGTCTCTCGCCTGAGCATCCTCTCCAGTTCAGATACACCGATGCAGAATCCTTGGATTATGCCGGAATGATTCTTCTTGAGGAGGATCCGGTTGGGCTTCCAATTGGTTTGCCCTCTACGTGGTTTCGTAGACCTTACCATGAATCCCTCCGCATATTGAAGCATGAGCTGACTCATATCATCCTTTTCAGAAACAAAATGGTTGACCCTCAGCGTACGTTACAGCTATTTCAATACATTAAGACCATTGACCCCACGAGTAAGCAAAAAGCTGCACACGATCTGCTGGATGACTTATTGGACTACGAGGTTGTTCGATTTCAACTGGAAAATAACTTCCCAAACGCTGCCAATGCTTTGTTGAATGACATTTTCCCAGGAGGAGAAGAGGAGAAAAAGAAAAGGGAGACCATTAGAGATTATCATAAGACCCATCCAATGCCAGCTGTTGATCAGTTTCGAAAGGCCACCTTATTTTACACCTCTTGGTATGTCGAAGGAATTTTGCCATTTGAGCATCTCCAACAACCTGGACACGAAGGGCTTCGTCGAAGGTTCGAGACTCGATTCAGGGACGTCCTGACAGAAGGCGACCTCACAACAATTCATACCATCATACAAGAGATACTCGTACCAGCACTTCTCGATCACACGTGGCCTCAGAAATTTCAGGAGATCTTTGAGGATTTTTATCACAGAGTTTATACTTACTTTCCATCTTTCAAGCCACCTACCCCAATGCAAGATGGTAGTGACGGCGCGGCGCAGGATGGGAGCACCAAAAAGGAAAGGGAGAAAGAAGAGAAAAGAGAAGCGTTTGTCATCAAGGAGTCGGAAAAGTTACTTGCAACTCCTTTACCGGAGGATGAAACAGCGCTTTTTCGTTTGCGGGAGACCTTAAGTGCTGTAGAGAGGAGTATCAGTGGGTCTTTTGGGAGACAATTTATAGAACGTTGGGATGATCCAAAACCGATCCAAACGAGTCCTGAGAGAGAGATTGTCGAGACGTATGGTGAACAACTTCAGGCAAGAATTCAAGAAATTGATCAGAAACTTAAACTCGAGCATCTTACACCAATGGGGTTCGTGGATGAAACTTTTGCAAGAGAAGCAGTGAGGAGTTACGAAGAGTTCTTAAAAGCATCTTTACCACAAGATCCTCATGTGCTTCAAGCATTACTCGTACTATTGATAACGACGATTGCTGAGCTGAATCAAACGGTTGGCGATATCATAAGAAGTGGGCGGCATACCTCCGACAACGCTCAAATCAAAGCAAAGTTAGCCGCACTCTCAGGGGGAGCTGATTTTAAAGGAATTAGTCAAAGGCTCAATGAAAAACTGACCCTCGTTCTTAAAACGCTTGACCATAAGAAAAGCGCGCGGGATGGGG
>JACQQV010000019.1 GCA_016206785.1 Candidatus Omnitrophota bacterium | reverse complement strand
TGTTCTGGAGAGGGTTGGGATAGTCACAACCAACCTCAGGAGGAACGGAGGGAGGAGACGAATCTACTTCCAACTCAGCGAAGAGCCACTGGAACGGATTGAGGAACTATTCAGCAAGTAGGATTCCACGAACCCGGTTCAGTTTGCTGGAACAATATTCTCATATCACAGCCACAATCGAATCTAGATTACGAAGAGGACCACAGTTTGGTCTGGAGTCATAGAATCTTCAGCAGATCAGCGTCTCTAATCTTCCTGCGCGCTGACTCCACAAACTCATTCGCAAGATTAGCGTCGTAACCTTTGAGCGCGTACTCTCTCGCCTGAAGAATCAGCTCAAGCTTGTCGACCTGCTTCACAAGGTCAGCTTCGGGCGTTGATCCTCTAACATATTCCTCCCAGAGATCCATGTACTCCGACTTGAGCTGAGATGAGAAGCCTTTCAAGAGTCTCGCTAACGCAGCACGCTCCTTGACCAGCTTGGCCCTCCGTGGAAGCTCTCCAGGCATCGAATCTCCCACCAATGCTTCGGGAAGGTCATGCAGTAGTGCTATCTTCATCACTCTTGCTGTATCAAGTCCCTTCAGGTCGCTGTACACCATCGACATGAGGGCGACGCGGAAGGAATGGTCCGCAACCGATTCTGCGTCCCTAACCCGGAGCTTCTGAACCCACCCCTTCCTCCGCTCCGCCTTCAGCCGGCCGGTACGCGAGAAGAATTTGAGCATGCCGCCCCCGCTTGAAATTCGTGCCATCTACGAGGGCATCATCGGAACCGACAGCTAAATAGCCGTTCGAGTTGTGTTCGGGACTGGGAACTGCGAAGACTCAGTTATCGAAGAGAGAAGCTTAGTCTTGGCGTCGAAAGAATAGAGGAGATTTCTGGCGCTTATTCTGTGCAACTTCAGGAAACGATTCATTCCCTTCTATGTGATTGGGTACGCTCACACTCCTTGCTGACCTGTTGCTTAGTGGTGGTCACGATTGCATCGCATTCGTGCTCTATCCTCTCTTCTGGTTGGAGATCAATCCAAAATAACCCGAAACTCGGAGTAGAGGCTGGTTGGTCGTACAAGCAACAATCTGCCACATCGTAGACGGTCGGAGGCTGCTCTTGAAGAGAGCAACCCGGGGCATCAGCAAGGGGAAATGGAATGCTCCAGGGGGCAAGATTGAACCCGGTGAATCTCCAGAGGAGAACGCGAGGAGGGAGGTCCGCGAGGAAACGGGTCTGAGGGTCCGCAATCTGTTCTATCATGGGGCCATCAACTTCTTCATGGGAGGAGGCAGAAAGCTTGACATCAGGGTCGACCTCTTCTCGACAAACCAGTTCCAGGGCAGGATGACTTCGACTGACGAGGGGGAGATCAGATGGTTTGGGGTGGCTGAGATTCCTTTCGCGGAGATGTGGGACGACGACAGGTACTGGATTCAGCTAATGCTAACAGGTAGTAGATTCAACGCCAAGTTCTACTATGATCGGGCCAATAGAAAGGTAATCGAGTATGAGATTAGATCACGCAAGATGTAACTGGAATCGACGGCCCCGCAAGGCAAAGTATGAAGGAATCACTGAGTTACGCTTATCATCCTGTCGGGGCATACATTCGTCATGCTAGCATTCAGCCCCAAATGGATTCAGCCCATAATTTCGGGCAAGAAGAACCTGACATTCCGGAAATGGCCTACCCCTAGGGTGAAGGTGGGAGGAGTCTACGACGCCGCAACGATTGGATTCCCTCGAAAGACCTTCACAAAGGTTCGTGTGACAGGTCTGCGTAAGATCAAGTTGGGGGACATTG
The DNA here is from genome assembly GCA_016206785.1 of Candidatus Omnitrophota bacterium. GTDB lineage: Bacteria > Omnitrophota > Gorgyraeia > JACQQV01 > JACQQV01 > JACQQV01. The sequence goes on along the minus strand of JACQQV010000019.1, from coordinate 305 downwards.
ACGATGCACTGGCGAAGCGAGACGGCGCAGCTTCCGCAGAGGATGTAAGAAGCTACTGGACGAAGCAGGGCTTCGACCTGAAGAAAGAGCTCTGGTTGGTCGAGTTCGAGGTTCAAGGGAAACCCTGATTCGGCGCAAATCTTCTGAACCCTTAAATTCAATCCACTGAGATAAACAATGTGCGCTGGTTAGAACGACTGCGAAAAAATGATCCGAAGGTCGCTGACCTGGTCACCAAGGAGCTCCAGAGACAGGAATTCGGACTCGAAATGATTCCCTCGGAGAATTACGCGAGTCTGGCGGTC
>JACQQV010000018.1 GCA_016206785.1 Candidatus Omnitrophota bacterium | reverse complement strand
GATGGCGGCGGGAAGGTGGCAGAGTGGTCGAGAGAGAAGATCACCGCAGTCTTGACCCGAGAATCGGACTTTATGCCGGTTGGACTCAGTAGCGCGTCTCGGAACGTGAATGACATCAGCCCCACTCTTTTAACGATGAAGGATGTGGGTGCGGTCCTTGTCTCGGAGGAACTCCTCGCAGCCGATGCCTCGCTTGTCAAGCGTCTTTCAAATTGGCCGAAGAACGTACCCCTTGTGCTTCTTTCACCCTCCGGAAACTGGAAGAACATCTTTGCGAAGATCAACGAGTTCTCAAAAGGTTTGCAGCAGGTCAACCCAGCTCAGTTTGCCGCAATGATCACGCCTCAGACGGAGGGAATTGTTGACATCAATGATGCGGAGAATGTCATAGAGGTCGCAGAGTTCATGACGGGGAACAAGATCGTGGCGTATGCGGTCGAAAGAGAGATCAGTGACCCGTATCGGAATATCCTCCAAGGCTCTTACGGGATTGTGTATGATCTTCCAGAAGAAGGCTCTCGCGAGGTGACACTTGGAGCAGGTGCCTTCAACGAGCTCCTTAAGTTCCTTGCCCTTTCGCCCGACGAGCAGGCCGAGGTGTTAAAGGCTTTGAATGGCATCCGGGTCGTGAAGCCGAGCGCTGTCGCAGGCGAACTCGGGCAATACGTATTCGAGTACAGTCAGACAATCCGAGGTCTGTAACAACCGAATTGTGCACCGACGCCGGGCTGGCGAAAGTCAGCCCGGTTTTTTTTCGATTCTCGGTTTTGCCTTCGCCGCACCGCTTGCCCGCCCCAGCGTGGCGGGCTGCGCTTGAATGCTCGGCCTCGCTCCTCCCGCCTGCACGGCGGGGTGACCGTGCCCGCTCGGCCTGCGCACCTGCCTGCCGGCAGGCAGGCAGGTGGCTCAGGCAGAAACCTCGAATCGTCTACATGGGCCAATACTCCCGAAACCAGGCGACCGCTTCACGGAGGGTTTCTTCGAGTGGCCTGGGAATCCACCCTAATTCCCGGGTCGCCTTTTCGTGGGAATAGAAAGTGTAGTATCGGCTGCTTCGGACCCGGTTCCGGTCAATCGGAAAATCCTTTCCAAAAAGTCGACCGATCCCCTCGATGAGGGTGGCGGTCCCATAGGCGATCGGATACGGGATATAAAAATGCGGGGCCTTGACCCCGGAACATTTTTCAAGAAGGCGTAGTAACTCAATCAACGTTTTGTTTTCATTTGCCAAGATATACCGCTCACCGATTCTTCCTTGCGTCGCCGCCAAGAGGTGCCCCCTTGCCACATCCTTCACGTCCACACAGTTAAATCCCATCGCAAGATATGCTTTGAATTTTCCTTTCAAGGTGTTGAGTAAAAATTTTCCACCAATGGAGGGGCCGTCATCGGGTGAGCCGACGACAAAAGAGGGATTGACGACGACAAGAGGAAGCCCTTCGCGATAAAATTTCATCGCCTCCATTTCTCCGTCATGTTTGGAATGGGCATAGGCGCTGTGGGGTGCACCTTCATCCCAAGGATGCGTTTCATCGATCGGTTCGCCAGTTGGGGAGCCGCCGACTGCGGCCACACTGCTTGTAAGCACCACCCGCTTCACCCTTAGATCCTGCGCCACACCCAGGGCATTTCGAACCCCTTGAACATTCACTCTTCTTAATTCCGCAACGTCACTCGGTTTAAATCCGACGAATCCAGCGACATGGAAGAGAACATCGATTCCCTCCATCGCTTTTTGAAGGGAAGGGATCTCTGAAACATCACCAAAATATTTCTCAATGGGAAGGGACTCGAGGAATTGCGCGCGGCTCCTCTTGCGGACCAGCACCCGGACGCGGGCACCTTCCTCGACGAGAAGTTGGGTGAGGTGGGACCCGATGAAGCCAGAGGCGCCGGTGACAAGACAGGAACTATTTTTAAGCGAGGTTAACTCCACTTTAATGTCAAATACCAAAGCACAAAATTCAAAATAAATCCAAAGCACAAATACAAAATGGAGAAATCTTATTTTGGAATTTGAATTTTGAATTTATTTTGTGCTTTGAATTTTGTCATTTGTCATTCTAAAGGTGGTGCGGAAGGAGAGATTTGAACTCTCAAGGGTTACCCCACTAGCTTCTGAGACTAGCGCGTATGCCAGTTCCGCCACTTCCGCACTCGCTTCAGTATACCTAATTGATAGATTCCTTGCAATTGATGACCTTTTTCGTTAGCCTAAAAGACGAGGGAGGCCATGAACCAACGGCAATGGATCTGGGCCCTACTTCTTTTGGCCGCTGTCCCGATCCTTTTCTTCCATGAAAGCCTCTTTACCGACAAAGTTCTCTCGCAGGCGGATGTGCTTCTTGCACTGAGCCCTTGGGATGCGGTTGCCCCTCCCAATTTTCTCCCCTCCAACTGGCTCCTCATGGACCAAACCCTCCAATTCTTCCCATGGCTCTCCTTTGCCAGAGAGAGCCTCCGAAGAGGACAGATCCCTTTATGGAACCCCTACAATTACTCGGGGTCTCCACTTCTTGCCAACGGCCAATCGGCTGTTTTTTCCCCTTTTTATCTTCTGTTCTATGTCTTCCCATTCTTAAAGATGTTTAGTGTCGTTGCCTGTCTTCGTCTCTTTCTTGCAGGACTTTTTATGGTTCTATTTCTTCGAAGTCTCGGGGTGAGCCTATGGGGCTCCCTTCTTTCCGCCCTCAGTTATCAAACCTGTGGGTTCCTTATTGTGAATTTGAACTATCCCCACAGTAACCCTGCCTCTTTACTTCCTCTTCTTTTCTGGTGCACAGAGCGGTTGTGTCAGAAACCTTCTTCAAAGCGGATCGTCCTTCTCTCCTTTGCTTTGTGGCTCCAATTTTTAAGTGGCCATCTGGTGACTGCCGTGGTTCAGACACTCGTTGTCTTTGTGTATGGGGCGTATCGTTCAAAAAGAGCATTCCCCACTCTCCGATCCTTACTCTTGGCCACCTTCCTTGGAGTGAGCGCAAGCGCTTTTATTCTTTTCCCAACCCTTGAATATGCCCTGTTGAGCCACGCGAGGAGTTATCGGCTTACAGAACAGGCTCCTTTTTTTCCTCAAGAAGCCGATCTTAAATCAATCCTCGCGATCTTTTTTCCAATGCTTTACGGAACGCCGTTACGTTTCAATAGCGTAGGTCCCCGCAACTTCAGTGAGCTCAATTCAGGATTTACAGGACTCGTTGTTTTAGTTTTTGCCCTTACCGCCATCTTTGGAGGGGGGAAAGGGAAAAGAATCAGATTTTTCCTTGGGATGACTCTGATCGCCTTCGCCGCCGCCTATCATTTACCGATTCTTGTCACATGCCTCGACCGGACAGGGCTTCTCCGGCTTTACCGCCCATCCTCCTGGCTTCTCTTTTCCGCTTTTGCTCTCTCAGTCCTTGCAGGAGTAGGCCTCGATCAGTTTTTCTCTTTTGAACAGAAAAAATCACCTCTTTTCCGATGGATCCTTTTGGCGCAGATGCTGTTCATCGGGGTCTGTGGTCTGGCCATTGCGCTCACGCATCAGCACCTCTTTCCCACCCTCTCCCCAGCCACTCTCTCGTTATCCCTTCGCCTCTCCCTTGGGGTCCTTGGGGTCTTGCTGATCCTCTATTTCAGCTGGTCACGGGGCCTTCTCCGTCCGATGGTCTTGAAAGGGGGCATCCTCCTTCTAGTCATTCTTGAACATTTTCTCTTTGGTTTCCGGTACAATCCGACCCTTAAACCAGAACACCTCTTTCCGAAACCCCCTGCGATTCAATTTCTACAGTCGGATCGAGATCCAAATCCTTTTCGGATTCTCTCGTTAGGAAAGGTATTTTTCCCAAACACCGGTATGAGGTATCACTTTCAAGAGGTGAGGGGATATGATGCCGTGGAATATGGGCCCTACATGCATTACTTAGAGAAACTAGGGCCGCTTCCATTTTCGCATTCTTTTTTTCAGCTCCATCGTTTTCCCTATTACAACTCTCCACTCATTGATCTTTTGAATGTAAAGTATATTTTAAGCAATGACCCTCTGCCTGGAGACTTTCTCCGTCTGGTCTATGATGGAGAGATCAAGATTTACCAAAATCTGAGAACTTTTCCTCGGACGTATCTTTTTGAAGATTACGAGGTGGCCCCAGATGTTGAGAAGCAACTGGATCGACTGGTGGACAAAGCGTTTGACGTGAGGAAGAGAGTTCTCTTGGAAGCATCTCCTCGCCTTTCAGAGAAAACCGCCAAGCAGTGGGAGGTCCACTGGCTTTCCTACGAACCGAATCGACTCTCTGTGGAGGTAACTTTAGACGGATCTGGCATCCTCTTTTTAAGCGAGGTCGATTACCCCGGCTGGAAGGCCTACCTGGATGG
>JACQQV010000021.1 GCA_016206785.1 Candidatus Omnitrophota bacterium | reverse complement strand
GGGAATCCGGAAGTCTTCGAAGAGGAGGCGCTGGATCGCGTCTACGCGTTTTCAAAGGGGGTTCCGCGTCTCGCCAATCTCATTTGCGATAGCGCCCTTCTCACGGGATTTCTGTATGAAAAGAAAACGATTGATCGGGCGCTACTGGATGAAGTGATTCGCGAAGCACCGCTTCAGAGCAGTAATCCAGAATTTATGGAAACCAGTGACGTGACTTTACAGGGAGGAAACTAAATTGGGAAAGATTACAGAAGCATTGAGGAAAGTTGCCGAAGAAAGTATGAGCCGTATTGAAAAACGGCAAGAGATGACCCATGGGTACATTGTGACCCAGAAGACCGATTCGAAACTTGATTCACGCATCGTGACGTTTCATGACCCAACAGCGCCCGTGACGGAGCAGTACAAGATGCTCCGGACCAATATCCTATCGTTAAGCGCCAGACGGAACCTGAAGACCTTTGTTGTGACCAGTTCCATTCAGGGTGAAGGGAAGACGATCACGGCGGCGAATCTTGCGTTTGCCCTTGCCGAAGACTTGAATGCCAAATCGGTGCTTCTGGTTGACGCGGATCTCAGAAAGGGAAGAATCTCTCGTCTTTTGGGGTTAACGCCTCGTGCGGGTCTTTCCGATCTTCTTTCAAATGGAGTTCCGCTGAGTGATGCCCTTCTCGACATCGGAGTAAAGAATCTTACGATCTTACCGAGTGGGGAGATTCCAAAAAATCCTGCGGAACTTCTGGGCTCTGTCAAGATGAGACAACTTCTCACGGAACTACGGGGAAAGTTTGACGCGATCATCCTCGACACCCCGCCGGTCATGAGTGTGACGGATCCCGGCGTGCTCGGTTCACAGAGTGACGGGGTGTTTCTGGTGGTTCAGGCAGGTCGCACCCAGCGGGCAAGCGTTCAGCATGCACAACAGCTTCTGAATCAGGCCCATGCAAGAGTTCTTGGATATATTTTAACCAATGTCGAATACCATCTGCCGGAGTATCTGTACCGCTACATCGACAGCCAGCCCCAGCAGCCGGTCGTGGTCGACACTCCAAGTTCCTAAGAGATGTCATGAGCCTCAAGACCGATACCGTTTCAGGCATTAAGTGGGTCTTTATTGCGACGGTCGGCCAGAAACTCCTCGGCGTCATCACCACCGTTTTCCTGGCCAGGCTTCTGAACCCCTCTGACTTCGGCCTCTTTGCCCTCGCCTTTGTCCTCATCGACGGATTCGGCCTCTTTAAGAGCTTCGGTGTTGATGCGGCGCTCATCCGACAAAAGGAGAGGGTGGAGGAGGCAGCCGATACCGCTTTCTGCATCCTTCCTTTCATTGGGTTGTCGCTGTCAACGCTTCTTTTCCTGGTCGCCCCGGTCGGGGCGGCGATTTTAAAGAACCCGGCGCTGACGCCGGTGGTTCGCGCCTTGAGCGCCATCTTCGTTTTTTCCTGTCTGGCCCAGGTTCCCATGATGCTCCTGCAGAAGGAGATGCTTTTCTGGAAGAAGGGATTGGCGGAACTGACCACCACCCTCGTCTATTCAGTTGCTGCCGTCGGACTGGCCTTCGGAGGCTTCGGGGTCTGGAGTCTTGTCTACGCGTATCTTTTGAAAACAGTCGTCCATATGGGGATGATGTGGGTGGTCTCGAGTTGGAGGCCGCGGATTCGTTTCCAGAAAGAGCTGGCTGTGGAGATGCTCCAGTACGGGAAATATATCCTCGGCGGAAGCTTCCTTTTCTTTCTTAAAAATAACGTTGATAACGTGATTGTCGGGAAACTCCTGGGTCTCTCCGCCCTCGGATTCTATACCCTCTCCTTCGGCATCTCCAACTTCCCTTCGACCTACCTGATCGGAAGGATGGGGACTGTTTTTTTTCCGACTTTTTCCAAACTGCAGGATGACGATGAAGCGCTTCGCCGTGCGTTTCTCAAATCCCTGAAACTCATTGCCATGATCGCCATTCCTTTCGGCATCGCCCTCGTTGCTTCATCCCCCCTTTTTCTTAAGGTGGTCTACGGAGAGAAATGGCTCCCGGCAAAATCGATCTTAAGACTCCTCGCCGTCGGCGGGATTTTGAGGGCCCTTGGAGGAAGCCAAAGCCCCGTCTTTCTCGCCAAGGGGAGATCGAAGGTTGACTTCTGGATTAATGTAATCTACGTTGCCCTTTTCTTCGTTTTCATCGTTCCTTTTACCAAGGCCTTCGGCCTCAACGGAGCGGGACTGGTGGTTCTGATCTCCGGAGGCGTCTCTTTTATGATCGGCATGTGGCGAGTTCGCAAAGTCCTCCCAGTTTCTTGGAAGGACATCTTTACCTCTCTGCATCCGGCTCTCATCGGTTCCTGTGTGATGCTCGCCATCTTTGCGCTTCTTTCGGTCGGTCGCTTTTTCGTGTGGCACTGGATGACCCCCGTTTCAACGGTTGGATTCATCGTCATCTCCGGCCTTTCGGGGATAGCGTATCTTTTTTGCATTTTCCTGCTCGATCAGGATGTACGCCTCGAAGCGAGGAGGATTTTATGATGCGGCTGGATCACCCGATACAGATTCTCGATTCGACGTTACGGGAAGGGGAACAGGCGGCCGGGGTGAGGTTTTCGTTGGAACAGAAGCTGACCTTGGCAAAGGAACTCGACGCCTTTGGCGTCGATTTCATCGAAGCAGGCCATCCGGTTGTCTCGGAAGCGATCCGCCAGGCGGTGGTTGAAATTCAGAAACTCGGTTTGAGGGCTCACGTGATCGCCCATGCCCGGGCCAGGCGTGAGGATGTAGAAACCGTTGCGCGATGCGGTGTACCTTGGGTTGGGATTTTCTGCGGGATTAACCGCTACACGCTGGAGTGTAAGTTGCACATGAGCAAGGCCCAGGCCATTGAACAAATCCTCGATGCGATCCGTTATGCCAAGTCGTTGGGGCTCTCGGTGCGTTATTCCTGTGAGGACGTCAGCCGGACAGATCTGGAGGAGGTTGTCCATCTTTATCGCCAGGCGATCGCGGCGGGAGCCGACCGGCTTACCGTGGTCGATACCGTTGGCATATTGACCCCCAGAAGGGCTTATGAGATTGTGAGTCGGTTCAAAAGGGAATTCACGGTCCCGATCCATGTCCATTGCCACAACGATTTTGGGATGGCGGTGGCCAATGCACTCAGTGCTGTCGAAGCAGGTGCAACGGTCATTGACGTCACCATCAATGGATTGGGTGAGCGAAGTGGTATTCCCCCTTTGGCAGAGGTCTGCGCCGCCTTAAAGGTCCTGTACAACATTCCCAATCCTTGGCGACTGGAACGCCTTCAGAAATTGTCACGCCTCGTTTCACGCTATACGGGAATCCCTCTAGGACAGCATCGACCAATCGTTGGGGCTTATGCATTTTCCCATAAGGCAGGACTCCACACGGTAGCAGTGCAACGGGACCCCGCCTCGTATGAGGCCTTGGATCCTACCTCGGTCGGGGCAAAGCGTAAAATCATCGTCGACGAATTTATTGGGAAGAGCGCTCTCCGAAACCATTTGAAGCAGTCGGGGATCCTATTGGATGAATCAACTTTAGAATCGATTCTTTTGAATCTCAAGAACGGGAAAAGGCCTCTTAAGACAAAGCAGGCTCGCCAGAAGGTGAAGGTATCGTGACGTACCCCAAAGACGATGCTCCTGTATTTATCTTAACCATGAAAGCCCCTCAGGGGCTTTGTGTGGCTCGGAGACTGGGTCGTAGAGGAATCCCTGTTTTTGGTCTCGATGATGGTCCTGAGTGTCTTGGATTCAATTCGCGATATTGTCGTCGAGTCCTTTTGCCAAGTCTTCACGATGCCCCCGAGGCATGGATTGAGTACCTTGTCACCGAAGGTCAAAAACAATCAAGGTATGGGATTCTTTTTCCGTGCAATGACGAGAGTGCCCTACTCATTTCAGCCCATCGAGAAACCCTGGAGCCCTATTTTTCCATCCGGGCGCCGCATGTCTCGGTCATCACCTTACTTTTGGACAAGACGGCGACGTATCAGAAGGCTCAGAGATTGGGCCTCGCCGTTCCTCATCATCTTATTTTGAAGGGTGAGAACGACCTGGAAAGGGTAAAGCAGGGAATAGGATTTCCTTGCGCCATCAAACCGTGTCACAGCCACGAGTGGAAAAAACATTTCCCCTCAACGAAGCTATTTGTCGTCGATTCAGAGCGTGAACTTCATGAACGATTGTCAGAGCTCGGACGCTACAACTTGGATCTTTTCGTAACAGAACTTATTCCGGGCGACGACACCCAGTTCTACGCCCTTTATACCTATATCGGTGCAGATGGAAGGCCCCTTTTCACTTACACCAAACGGAAATTGAGACAATATCCGCCTCATTTCGGTAACGGGTCGCTTCATGAGGGCATCTGGGAACCTGAGGTGGCGAGGCAGGGACTCTCATTTTTGAAAGAACTCGGCTTTCAAGGATTTTCCCATGTGGAATTTAAAAAGGATCCACGGGACAATCGTTTCAAATTGATCGAGGTGAACCCCCGATGTGCTATCTCGTTGGCGCTGGTCGTGGCGAGCGGCATTGATGCGCCATATCTTGCCTATCGGGAAATGCTGGGAGGGCGTGTAGAGGAACAACACGCAAGAACCTATCGCAAGAAACTTCTGTTTTTCGAACAGGACTGCGATGCCTTTCGCGCCTACCATCGGCAGGGCCTGCTTTCATGGAGGCAGTGGTTGGGCTCTCTCTGGGGGACAAACGTCTTCGGGATCTTCGCTTGGGATGATCCGATGCCGTTTGTGCGTTCGATGGCACGGCGTGCAGTGCATGCGATTAAGAATTACCTCTATGAACGACGCGTGCGCAAGACCCGTCCGTCGAATGGAAATATGAAATACCGTGTCTTATATCTTGATGCGGGGTCTGGGAGCGGCGGCTCGGCCGTTTCCCTCCTTCGCCTTCTAAGAGTTCTGAATCGAAGCCGTTGGGATCCGGTTGTCATTGTGCATCAATCAGGGAAATCGACCGATGAGATGCTTGAGATGGGGATCCCTGTTCATTCTGTTCGACTTCGGCCGGAGGCGACAGGGAGAGGATTTCTTCGAAACCTCTTCGAATTTTACCTTCCTCTTTTTTATCGGCTCATTCGAGAGTTTCGGGCGATTAAGCCGGACCTCATCCATCTAAACAACAGTCCCCGCTCGCCGTTCGTAGCGGTCTTTGCGGCCCGTCTTTTAGGAATTCCCATCGTCTCTCATTTGCGCGCCAATAGACCGCTGACAAATCCTGAGTTGTTCTTGGTTCAATTCTTGAAGGCGCTCGTGGTCATCAGTCACTCCTCGAAAAGGATCTGTGAGGGCCAAGGCGTTTTATCCGAGAAACTCCATTATGTCCCGAATGGCCTTGATGTGAAAGGCACGTCTCCTTCCTCTTTACATCGGGAGGAAACTCGTAAAAGACTCGGGATTTTAAATGGAGCACCCACCATGGGTGTAGTGAGTCGGTTGATGCCTTTGAAGGGTCAGCATGAATTTATTCAGGCAATGGCAGAGGTTGTAAAGGTCTATCCAGACGCGAGGGCGATTATTGCCGGGGATGAATGTGAGGCCCCCTCCAATTACCTTGCTCATCTCAAGGGTCTGGTTTCCGAACAGGGCCTCTCAGGCAATATCCAGTTTACCGGCTGGGTGGAACATCCCGAAACTCTTTATCCAGCCTTTGATCTTTTAGCCCAGACCTCTCTTATGCCGGAGGGCTTTTCACTCGTCTGTCTTGAAGCGATGGCCCATGCAATCCCAGTTGTCTCGACCCGGGTAGGGGCGATTCCGGAACTTGTTGAAGACGGGGTCACAGGACTTTTGGTGACTCCTGGCGATCCCAACGCATTCGCAAACGCTCTCCTTTCCCTCTTAAGGGGAGAAAAAGAGCGCCGAAAGATGGGAGAGGCGGCGCAGAAGAAAGCGCAGGATCATTTTGATATCCAGAGAACAAAAGAAAAGATCGAAGCCCTCTACGAAAAGGTGCTTCAGAAGAAGATGGCGTGATGGGAAATTCTATTGATGTCACCGTCTATCGTCAGCAGTGGGTTAAGGGGATTTGTCTTAATCCGCGTAAAGATGTGGTGACAAACTTTTTGGACGAACTAGAGGAGTATTCGAAACTTCCTCGGCCAGAAGTAGAAAAACTTTTTTACAACGGCACAGAAGCGTTTGCGAAAGAGTGGGAAGAAAAGCGCCAGGACGACGCGCTCGCTCGAACGAAGTTCTACGATGAGTCATTCAGTCATATTTTCTTTGTCATGCATAATAGCGCCATGAGAACTGAAAACAGTAGTCCCCTCCTTTACCTCTACGCCTTGGATCTGGCAAAGCGTTTAGGCGTGCGTCACTATCTTGACTATGGGGCTGGAACGGGATCCGGAGCGATCTTTTTTGCCCGAGAGGGAATTGCAACAACGGTCGCCGATATCTCGAGTCGCATGTTGGATTTTGCCAAATGGCGTTTTGAACGGCGGGGGCTTTCAGCGGAATCTCTTGACTTAAAGCAAAACGCACTTCCCAAGAACAAGTTTGATATGATTACCTGTTTTCACGTCCTCCAGCATGTGGAGGATCCGATCGCGACGATGAAAGAACTTCGGGGCTCCTTAACTGAAAATGGGATCTTAATTGTCAACGGGGCATTACGAAAAGATTCCAGGCGTCCCATGCAGCCCAACCACGGGGGAGAGCGGACGATCAGAAAATTCCGGTCGATTGGATTGCAGATACTCTGGGGTGAAACACACGACATGCTCCAACTCTCGAATACGACTCCGCAGGCCTATCAGAAAGTGGAGCGTTCTCCCATTGTCAACACCGCTTACTTGATATACGACACAGCGATCGTATCGCCACTTTTAAAGCGGTGGGTGTATGGGATCGGGCGTCCGTTTAGGAGATTTAATGAAAAAATATCTTGATCAAATCCGGTGGATAGGGGAACCCTCATTGGCTGCTCCGGAAGATTATGAGAAAGCCCGTGAGGTTTTTGTGAGCCACTTAGCGAAGCGACCGGAGCTCTTGGCGGTCTATCAACAGGGCGAGCCGACTATCCTGGGGATTTCCGATCTCGATCTGGTCTGCGTGGTCGAGGACCGGTTGACAAAGAGCCGCCCGGAGGAATTCTCAGCCCGGCCCCTTTTCGGTGCCGGTCACGTCGCATTTCGGGGGGAGCCTCGCATTGTTCCAAAGAGCGTTTTTCATCATCTCCAGGAAGCGTTTCCTCTTCCACGCCTTCGCCCTATTCACGGGAAGGTGTTGATGCAGGAGGTATATACAGAGAAAGAGGCGGCGATATTGTCCGTGATTCATACGGTAGACCAACTCGGGTTTCATGCGTTAAGGTACGCCCGCCTGTTGGGCGAGACGGAACTCTCCATCCGAGCCGTCCTGGCTTTCCTGAATAACCTGGTGTCTTGTCTCAAAGTGCTTCAAACAGTCACCGGAAAAATCACTACCCCGCACTTCATCGAAGAGGTCGCTTTGTTGCGGCGCGACTGGTTCAAAAACTCCCCCGATCGTATGAGTTGTTTAAAGGTACTCCTGGCTCGGGTCGGAGAGGTTTTGGGAGAGGCGATCTTTACAGTAGATCAATTTATCAGAGACCAGGGATGGGTGACTGTTTCTCGGGAGAAGAGTGCATTCCTGACGACGGGTGATGGCGGTGCGGTTGTTTTTGCATCACTGGAGGGGGTCTCTCCGGTGGAGTGGACTTCCAGGCTTTTAGAATGGAATCTCCTTCCTGGGCGATGGCGCGCGAGGGCGACGTGGCGATCTCCTCTGGTCGTGTTACCTTTTTCCTTCGGAGTTCAACTCAGCGCCTACGCGCAAGAAGGAAGAGGACCGATGACAGAAACTCTGCGCCGTTCTTTCGGAAAGCATCTTCTCCGCACTGAAAAGGTCGATCCTTTTTATCACTATTGGTTGAGGCGCCGCATTGCCGTCCTCGATCGCCAGGCGGAATTCCTGGCGGAGAATGGATTTAACTTTAGCGGCCTCTTTATGACGGTCAGTGACCCGCCCCATCGCACCCAGAGCGTTCCCGGCGGATTTGTCCGGCGCGCCAAACATACAGCCCGGAATGCCGTGTTAAGTCTCATCAGACCCCTCAGGATAAAAAGGACCGTTGGACGTTGGACAGTGATGCATGGCAGGAGGCCATCGGCCTCTGTCTCTCAGAAAATACCGACGGTTCTTTTCGTGACTCCTTCTCATCGAGGGAACCGAGGGGATGATGCGATGTACAACGTCACGCGGAGCGCCTTTGCAAAGGAGTTTGGGCCGATCCGTACGGTCACTCTTATCCATCGGGAGTTGACACCGGAAGAGGTGCGTCAGGCGGATCTCAATCAACCGACAGATGTCCTTCTTTCCCTCACAGGATTACTAAAGTCAGGTTATCCTATCGTAGAGGCGGTGGCGAGGGGAGCGGGGGGCATTGCCACTCGTCTGAGCAGGATAGCGAATCTCGTCCTTCCGTCTCACCGACGATTTCGAATCTCGGAAATTCGCTCAACCGTCCAAGCGATCACTTATGGGGGATGGATCTTGTTGAATGCTTTTTTCCTTAAGACGTTTGGCAAGACATGGTGCTTACCCTCACAAGCCGATCGCATCCTCAAGGCGATCCAGCAGGCAGACTTGCTTTACATGGTGGGGGCTGGGGCGATGAACAGCCTCTATGCGGCAGAGGGTCTATACCACCGGGCGCTGGTCATTTTAGCAGGTCGGATTTTCGGAAAGCGGTCGGTCCTCTCCGGTCAGACGGTTGGACCCCTCACACGGCCGTTTGACCGGTGGTTTGCGCGCGTTGCGTTAAACCGAGCAGAGGTCATCACCCTTCGCGATCATGGGATCTCCCGGGAGGTGCTTCGACAGATCGGCGTCGTCTGTCCAAAGATTCTCGACGTCGCCGACGACGCTTGGGCGCTTGAAGCGGTTCCTGCCGAGGCGGTAGAAGCGGCCCTCCGTCAGGAAGACCTCTTCCCCCACTCTCACACTCCTTGGATCGGTGTGACGGCCCGTTTCGTGGCCACCAGCTCCTTCAGCGAAGATCGTTTGCGGGATCTCTTTGCAGAAGCATTCGATCAGGCAGTGGAACGTTTCAATGCCGCTATCGTTTTTGTGCCGATGTTCGTGAATCAGGATCCGGCCAAGGATGACCGGGTTGAGGCGAAACGGATCATCGGCCGAATGCGGCATCGGGAACGCTCTTTCATTGTTCGAGGGGATCACACGCCTTCTGTCATCAAGGGGATTTTAGGGAGAATGGATCTGGTCATCGGAACCCGGTATCACGGTGTCCTTTTTACCCTCTCGACCGCAAGACCAGCAATCGCCGTCAGTGTCAGCGACTACTACACCATGAAAATGATGGGAGTCATGAGACCGATGGGTCAAAGCCATCACGTCCTGCCGCTTGAAGGATTGACAGCGGACCAACTCGTCGAACATATGGGTACTCTCCTTCATGAAACACCTTCCACCCTCATGAAATCACTTGAGGAACGTGCGCGGCCGATGCGCCAGACGGTGTTGGCCGCGGTTCCGCTAGCGGTACAGTTGTTAAGGCAGCGTCGGTTTGAGGCACGGCATATTGTCAGTCAACCGTGGAAGACGAGTCCTGAGATACACGCTCGGACAGAGAGAGAATTTATCGCCTTAGACCGCTCGCAATGGGAAAACGATACAGAACGACAGAAACGAGTGGCTGCCCGGATTTCTCACTTGATTCACCATGCGGTCACCCAGGTTCCTTTTTATCGAGAGCGGTGGAATGGCAGCGTCTGTCGCGGAGAAAATTTAGAGGGGTTTGAACTCTTAAAAAGGTTGCCGATTATTTCGAAACGGGATCTTGCCCGTGTTTTTCCTCAGGGATGCGTGGCAGAGAAGGTGGACAGATCAAGATTTCACCTCGCATTTACTTCGGGTTCCACAGGGGAGGCGTTTCGATTCTATCGGGATATTGCGGGGATGCCGATGCGGATTGCATGCCGTCGTCTCGCTGACCGGTGGGCGGGAATCCAGCCAGGTGATCGACTTGTTTGGATTGGCGCACCTTTTCATAAAAGTGAGCGGCGCGTGGGGGAATGGTTCAAGGTGATGCTGGGTCAGGAGCCACCCCGTTTCATCTCTGTCTTTGATCTCTCGGCCCGTACTGTGCCTTTTCATCTGGCACGCATCACAAGGGCACCTGTTTCTTATGTTCTGGCAGGCTATACATCGGCCCTTTTGGTGATGGCAGAGGAGATTGAGCGTCAGGGATTAAAAGTGGTGCGGCGTCCCCGATGTGTGATCGCAACGGCAGAAACGATGAGTACAGCACAGCGAAGGCTCATCGAACAGGCTTTTGGAACAGGTACGATCAATCAGTATGCGAGTTTGGAATTTGGAACCGTTGGGTTCTCCTGCCCGGACGTTCCGGATCTGATGCATCTTAATCCAGAATGGTACGTCTGTGAAATTCTGCGGGAGGACGGTTCTCCGGCAGACTCGGGCGAGGTGGGGCACATCGTCATCACCGATCTCACCAACGAGGCAATGCCTTTTATCCGCTATGACACAGGAGACCTTGTACGCGTCTCTGAACCATGTCGGTGCGGACGGAGCTGGCCGACCATTGCACACATTGAAGGAAGGACTTCGGATCGGATCACAACCCGTTCCGGCCGCATCGTTTTCTCGAGTATGATTGACCACCTTCTGCAAATTCAGCATGACTATACGCCGCATCTCGTGGAGTATCAGGCGGTACGGCGGGGTGACTCTGAGCTTCAATTTCTCTATGTTCCGACTTCAAAGTGGACACCGCAGATTGGAGCCTCTCTCGAGCACGATCTTCAAAGTTTTTTCGGAAAAGACTTCACGGTAGGCGCCAAAGCGGTATCGGAGATCCCGCGGGAACCCTCTGGGAAGCGTCTTCTTGTAAAGTCTATAGAGGTATAGATGAAATTATTTTTATTTACAACCGATTTGACACTCGCACAAGAAGCAGAGCGCGCTGGTCTTGACAGCGTCATTGTGGACTGGGAGACGAAGGGAAAGGGGAGCCGTCAGCAGGGGTATGACGTTGAAATCAACGGCGATTCGCCGGAGGATGTCTCCAATCTCGCGAGTCATCTGCACATTCCTGTGACGGTGCGGATCAATTGTCCGGGGGCACATACCGCGACAGAGGTGGAAACGGCACTGGACCACGGCGCAAGGATCCTCATGCTTCCGATGGCAAGGAATTGTCGGGACGTGGAGTCCTTTCTTAAAATCGTCAAAGGTCGGGCAAAGACCCTTGTTCAAATTGAAACGCCGCAACTGGAGGCGGAGAGTCGGGATCTTGCGAAACTCGGCTGGGAGTATGTCTATATCGGACTGAATGACCTCATGATCGCAAAAGGGGGAAAATCGATTTGGGAATACGTTCTGGATGGGACTGTCGAGCGCATTTTCCAAGCGCTTCCAGGGAGAGTGTATGGATTTGGGGGTGTCACCATTTTAGGGGGAGGATATCCGATTCGGTTTACGCATATTCTGCATGAGTTAACCCGCCTTGGGTGCGGGTTAAGCTTCATGCGACGCACCTTCAAAAAAGAATGTAAAGATCGGGACTTGGTGGCCGAAGTTCGGGCGATACACGTCGCCTTTGAAGCGAGTAGCCGGCGAGGACCCGAAGCGAAAGCGGCGGACCATGAGCGTTTTTGTGAAGCGATCCGGGAGATGTTGCATCATGAATATTCTTTTAATGTATAGCACCCATGAGCCGAGCGAGGCTCACGTCTCGAGATTGAAGGCGATCACTCAAAAGAGCCATGTCGCGGTTGCACATTCCGAGGAGGAGGCGATCCGGGCGGCAGAGGAGGCAGATGTCATTTTCGGGCATCGTTATTTAAGACAGGTGATGCCGCATGTACGCCGGTTGAAATGGGTCCAATCGACCGCAGGCGGCACAGATCGGCTTCCCCTTCAGATGCTTCGGGATAAACAGGTGATCCTGTCACGGTGCACCCTTTTTTCTGATGTGATCGCCCGGTTTGCACTGAAACTTTCCGATAGTCTTGTGACAAGAAAGGTAGATGAGTTTCTACGTCCTAGTCAACCCAAATGGCACTTGGAACTTGCCCCACTTCCTTCGCCCAAGACGGCGATGGTGGTCGGCATGAGCCACATTGGTCGGGAGATCGCAAAGATTTTAAAGAGTCGGGGGCTTTTTGTCATAGGGGCTTCGCGTAGCGGAGAAGGACTGGCGGCCCCTTTCTGCGAGGCCCGCTACAACGCTGAGAGTTGGCCCACGCATCTTAAAGAGGCAGATTTATGTTTCCTTGCGCTCCCTCGAAATACGAGCACGGAAGCGCTCTTTGACGAAGGGATGCTTCAGTCACTCCCTAAACATGCGGTTTTAGTGAATGTGGGTCGGGGAGAGACGCTACAAACAGAAGCGCTTGTGAAAGTCCTACGAGGAAGCCATCTGGGAGGGGCAGGCCTTGACGTGATCGTTCCTGAACCGGTTTCGGAGAGCGACTCCATCTGGAAGACACCGAGACTTTTAATCACTTCCCATGCGGCCGCTCACTTTCCGGAGCGTGGCCCGGCGATAGAGGCGTTTGCCGAGCGGCAGTTGAAACAGTATCTATCGAAAGAAACGATAGAAGACTTGGTTGACTTGAACAGAGAGGGAGTGTAATGGCGATCGCTGTCATTATTCCGCTTTACAACGGGGCAAAATGGATTCGCGAGACTCTCGATTCGGTTTTTGCGCAGCGCCTTAAGCCCGAAGAGGTCATTGTGGTCGATGATGGCTCCACGGACGGTTCTCCGGAATTAATTAAAAGCTATCCAGGCGTCCGTTTTCTTGTGAAGGATTCCGCGATCAAGAAGGGCGGAACCGCTTCAAGAAATTTTGGGCTTTCCCACACCCGCGCAGAGCGTGTGGCATTTTTGGACCAGGATGACCTTTGGCATCCGGAACATTTGGCGTTATTGAACGAAACCCTTGAAAGGCATCCCGAAGTTTCTGCCGCCGTTGCGCAGATGCGGCCTTTTCAAGACGGTAGCGATGTGCGATACGACCTTTCTGATGTGGGCGTTGAGACCTTTGATCCGTGGGAATTTTACCCGATGCACGGATTGGGCTGCGCCCCTGCCACCGCTCTTTTCCGAAGGAAAGCGCTGGAAGAGGCGGGAGGCTGGCCTGAAGAGCACTCCGGGATGTCCGATTATTCGTTGTGGCTCCGTCTCTCTTCAAGGACACAAATGGTCCGTCTGCGTGCTTGGACCGTTGCGCACCGACGACATGGACAATCCAATTTCATACAACTGCGTCAGCGGGATCTTTGGAGGTATCTCCGCCTGGGGCTACGCGTGACCGATGAGGCCCTTGCCTATCGTTCCTCCTTTCTAAAGAATGAGGAGGAAAAGAGAACTCTTACGAGGCGGAGCCTTCTTGCCCATGATCAATACAATCTTGTGGAGGCGTTCGCCAAAGGAGACATGCAGGCGACCCAGGAATTCATACGCCGTCAGGAAAAGAAGTTGGAAAATGAGGAGGAAACATACGTTTCCAATACTCTCTTCCGCCTGGCCAATTTGATACGGGATGCCGAAAGCGATTATTTAAAATTACTTAAACATTGGCCGAAGGAAGCCCGGCGGACACGCGAGGCGATGTTGCGCATTCTCATCGAAGACCGCCCCGGGGCTACGTTTTATCTGAAGTACTATTTTGGACACCCGTGTCAAATATCCCGTTTAAAGGTGCTCTTCTCCGCTTTATTGAACAAATTTTCAGTCAAAGAGGAGTTCTGGAAAGAACGAAAGAGTGGTCGTTATTTAAGGATGAACCATGCCAAAAGTTAGTGTGATACTCCCAACGTATAACCGGGCCCATCTTCTGTCAAGGGCGATTCAAAGCGTCTTGGACCAGACCTATCAGGACTGGGAACTGATTGTGGTGGATGACGGCTCGACAGATGGGACAGCCGATCTGGTCGCGAAATTCGGGAGAGCCGTACGCTACTTTTTCCAGACCAATCGCGGCGTCGCCGCAGCCCGCAATAGGGGTATCGGGGAAGCGCGGGGGACATATGTGGGATTTCTTGATGATGATGACTCCTGGCTTCCCGAAAAACTGGAACGGCAAGTAGCATTTCTGGAACGTCGTCCGACGCTTGGCTTCCTTTATGCAATAGCACAGGTGGTAGACGATGAAGGGCATTTTCTCGGGAATAAGCCAGATAAGGTTCATCCCGAGACACTCGAAGAACTCCTGCAGATGAATTTTATTCCGACGCTTACGGTGGTAGCGCGTCTGGAATGCATCAAAGCGGTGGGTGGTTTTGATGAGAGCCTGAAGGGTCCCGATGATTACGATCTCTGGATGAGATTGGCGGCGAGGTATGACTTTTGTGGTCTCCGGGAAACGCTCGCAACCTACCGTCTTTCCAATCAGAGCCTCTCATCTAACCTCATCCATATGTTTGGTGAACAGATTAAGATATTTCAAAAACTCTTGAGAGACCCGATGTTTAAATACTATACGCCTCTTTTGAAAACACGGCTGGCCGTTCGCCATTACCTCTTGGCGAAGGAGTACTATCGTAAACGTTTGTATCGGAGTGCGACGCGACATTTTGCCGCCGCCGTCTGGTCCCAACCCACATTGGGGAGCTATTTTGAAGAGGATACAGATGGAGGAGTTGTAAAACTGTTCAAACATGTGAAACCGTATCTGGCAACTGCCGCGAGCGGCGTCTGTGCAGTAGCAACTTTGAAGGAGCGTAAAGACGAATGAGTGCCCTCCATGTGCTCTATATCGAAGCGGGTTCAGGTTCCGGCGGATCCTCCGCTTCGCTCTACCGGCTGGCCAAGGTGTTACAGCATCATGGGGTGACTCCGACGGTTGCCGTGCGAAAGACAGGCCCGAATGTTGAGAAACTCCGTGAATTGGGGGTATCTATTTTCACGATTCCGAAATTCTTTGGAAGGGGAAAACTCTTTATTATCCCCCGTTTATTCGCCGAGATCCTTTTTCTTACCGCGCTCTGTCTTAAGGAAAAAGTAGAAATCGTCCATTTGAATACGGGTGTCGCCTCTGGCTTATCCGGCGCAGCGGCTGCGAAATGCTTAGGCATTCCTTTGGTTTCGCATGCGCGCGGAAACGAGACAATGTTTATGGGAAATCTTTCCCGCTGGGCGAGCCGTTGGGTCGATGAATATTTGTGTGTCTCGAATGCGGTAAGGAATGTTTACCGGCTCGACTCCTTGAAGGGATCCCGGAGCGTTAAGACCCTCTACGACGGAATCGACCTTCGCGAATTTGAGATGAATCCGTCGGTGAGAAGCGATGAGCGGCAAAAACTCGCCTTGCCGGAAGGGGAGTGCGCGGTAGGGATGATCGCACGGTTTGTGGAAGGGAAGGGGCATGATCAGTTTCTTAACGCCGCACAGAAGGTTCTGGAAAGGGAGAAAAATGTTTCGTTTTTTCTGGTCGGAGCGAACGGAAAAGGGGCTTATGAAGAACGGATTCGGAACCTTGCGGAAACGTTATCGCTGGGCGGGAAGATCCGTTTTATTCCGTGGCAGTCGGACGTAAAACCGGTCATGGCGGCGATGGATCTCGTTGTCCTTCCCTCTTTGGGAGAGGGACTTGGGCTTGCCATCGCAGAAGCGATGGCCCTTGGAAAGGCGGTCATTGCGACGGAGGTAGGGGGTATTCCGGAATTGGTTAGAAACGGCCAGGATGGAATTCTAATCCCTCCTTCCGACCCCTCGGCGCTCGCAGAAGCGATGAAAGAACTTATTACAAATCATGAGAAGAGAAAAAAGATGTCGGAATCGGGGCGGGAGAGGATCTTACGGCATTTTTCAATGGCGCGTGTGGCAGGAGAGGCTCTTGAAACTTATGAGCGGTTGCGTCTCCGTGCGAAGGGAAAGCTACTTGCACAGGTCAAACGGCGCCTTCGACGGACCCTCTTGGAAAGAGCGGCGGATGTGGCCTGGTCGGGGACCCGTGCGGTTCCTTGGCGCCTCGGAAGAGAGAACGCATTTTCGATCCTCATGTATCACCGTGTTTTGAAAGAAGAGGTTCCCTATTTTACCGGGATTAGCGTTACACATTTCGAACGGCAGCTCGCTTTTTTAAAGCGTCACTTTACGGTACTCCCTCTTGGAGAGGTGGTGGATACCCTCTCCCGAGGCAAAAGAGTTCCTCGCCGGACGGTCAGTCTGACGTTTGACGACGGCATCCGAAACACATTCTCGGTCGCCTTTCCGGCCCTTTCCGCGATGAAACTTCCGGCGACCGTCTTTCTGACAACGGGCGCGATGGATGACCAGAGGCCGCTCTGGACAGATTGTGTCACCTCGTTGGTTTCCCGTTTCGAGGGAGAGACATTGACCCTTGGCGGAAACGGCATCGAAAGACGTTTTCCGACAAAAACCGTCTGGGAAAAAATAACCACCCTCAAGGCGTTGAAAGAATGGCTGAAGCGGTTGCCGGATCCAGAGAGGAATACCCTCGTCGAGAAACTGGCGCAGATGACGCCCACGTTTTTTCACCAAGACGGTGCGAGGATGATGACGTGGGAGGAGGCGAAAGTGATGTCGCAAGCAGGGATCTCTTTTGGTGCCCACACCATCTCTCATCCGATCCTCTCCAAAATGAGTAACGGGATGTTGGAGAAGGAGATTGTCGGGTCGAAGGAACGGATTGAAGCGATGACGGGGCAAAGGGTAACCCTTTTTGCCTATCCGAACGGCGAAGCGGGAGATTTCGATGAAAGGGCCATTGGCGCCCTTAAGGCAAATGGATTCACAGCCGCCTGCACCACCCTTTACGGGGTCAATCGCGACTTTCAAGAACCATTTATTCTGAAACGGGTGCCGGCCTACGAAGAGCCGTTCAGCACATTGGCCTGCCGGCTGTTGGGGTATCGATAATGTCTCTTTCTGTACGGGTGATTCAGACACTGCGGGAATTTTATCAGGTGCGGGGGGAGTGGAATGCCCTCCTCGATGCCGCGCCGCGTCCCAACATCTTTTTGACGGTTGAGTGGCTCGGGAGTTGGTGGTCCGTCTTCGGCAGGGGAAATCAGCTTTATCTTTTACTTGCCTATGATAAAGATCAACTGGTCGGCGGCGTTCCATTCTATCTGACGCGACGTAAGATGAAAAAGATCCTTTCGGTAAGGGAACTTCGTTTTGTCGGAACAGGTGGCCTGGTTTGCCCTGATCATCTCACTGGCCTTGTGGCTCCCGGCTATGAAGAGGCGGTTATCCAGAAGGTGAAGGATTTCCTCGTCTCTATTCAACATGAGTGGGACACGATGATGTTGCGCGATATCGATGTAGAGGATCCTTTCTGTCGACGTCTCGGGGAAGAGCTCAAGGGGAGTGGGAGGGCCCTGATTGAGAAGCGCTTGGGGGAGGTTGCCCCCTATGTCCAACTGGACGGGCAGGGATGGGATACTTACGTCGCCTCTCTGAAGGACAGCATGCAGAAAAATATCCGAAGGCGCCGGACGAAGCTGAACAGGGAATTCCAAACAACTTTTGTAAAAGCCGGGAACCCCTCCACCCTTGAGCAAGACATGCAAAATTTTATGGAGCTCCATGGAAAGCGCAGGATTTCGATTGGGTCGGCGGACAAGTTCAGTTTCGAGGCGTACCGTCTCTTCCACAGTCGCCTGGCCCAGGAGTTGGCCGGACGCGGTCGGCTCCATCTCTCTTTTCTTGAACTCAACGGGAAGCGGGTTGCTGTTCAGTACGGTTTTGAGTATCAGGGGCGGCTCTTTGCCTATCAGACCGGCTTCGATCCGGCCTACAAGCAATCGGGGGTTTTTCAAATCCTCATGGGATATATCCTCGAGGACTGCTGCAAGCGGGGGATTCGGGAGGTGGATCTGTTGCGTGGGGGGGAGAACTACAAGTATGACTGGACCCAGGGTATCCGAGAGGTGGGGAGGGTTCTGATCTTGGGGACGACCTTCCGGGGGAGGTTATTGACCTGGTTACAAAGGCTCGTCCATTTTCCTTCTACCGTTCGGAGTTTTCTTAAGAAAATGAATCCCAAGAGCCGTTGGTTTCAGAGGGATCTTTTTAAGGTCTTTGTGATGGATTCCAGAAACAACAGGGCAAAGGGTGTTCGAACTGTTGTAGGAGGTGGTATAGAATACCGCTGGCTCGACGCTGGGGACCGTGCGACTCTGAGCGAGATTGCGAGACTCAAAGAGACGAACGACGTTGATAAATTCGGAGTGCGGTGGAAGCGGGGGCATCGTTGTTTCGGAGCCTTTGTCAACGGCAAGCTGATTCATACGACCTGGGTTAGTCCGAACGAGTGGTGCGTGTGGGAGAATTCGAGAAGATTCCCCCTTAGAGAAAACGAGGCCTTCTTTTACGACGCAATGACCCAGGCAGAGTATCGCGGGAAAGGAATTGCCCTGAAGGCCTTTGAAGAGTTTTGCAATCGACTCGCTGAGGAAGGAATTCGGTATCTCTACTGCGTGATTAATGTCCAAAACGAGACGTCCCTTCGGACCTATCGTCGCATTGGAATTTGCGAGACCGGCCAAAGGATTCTGAGCTTCCGGATCAAGGGAATGACGATTTTTGAAAGGCTGTTTGAGGCGAAGAAGGAAATTTCCCATTCTCTTCCTAACATATTGACACGCCCTCAGCTGAATCGTAGCGGCGTCCGGATCCTGACGACCTATCCCATTCCACAAAGTCCTCACTGGCAAAAGGAGACCACTCTCTTAAAGCCGAGGAGTGAGGAAAAACGAGGTCTCTTGGGCCATTGGGGTTTCCGGGACTGGACCCTGGCGTTTCGTCTCCTTAAGGCGAGACGAAAATATGATGTTCTTATTACAGGATGCGAAAGAGAAGATGGCTTTTTCGCAATACTTCAGTCCCTCTTACCGGGCAAAAGAATTCCGCACCTGATGACCTGTTGTCTTTGGAAATCTGAAACGAATCCTCTTCGGAAGTGGTGGAAGGGGATGGTCCTCCGATGGATTGCCCGCTCGGTAAGACTATTTCTCGTCTGGTCGCGGCAGGAGTGCGACACCTATAGTGCTTATTTCAAAATTCCGAGAGAAAAATTCGTTTTTATGCCGCATCATGCGTCACTCGATGGATATGACGTAGAAGGAAAAAACGGGAATTATATTTTTGCCGGTGGGGACTCCTCCAGAGATTATGAAACGCTTCTTGAGGCGGTCCGATCCCTTTCGTTCCCGACTCTGATCGTTGCAAAACAGGTGGCTTTCTGGAATGGAAAACCCCTTCCTCCTCATGTGACTGCTCAAACAACAGATCCCCTCGGATTTCGGAAACTCATGGCGGGGGCCCGGATGGTGGTTCTTCCTCTCACGCGAGGTCTCCTTCAAAGCACAGGCCAACAGAGCTACTTAAACGCGATGGCTCTCAAAAAGCCAGTCATTGTGAGTGAAGTTCCGGGGGTACTTGACCATGTCACGCCGGAGGTTACTGGGATTGTGGTTCCTCCAGGAGATCCGGTGGCTCTTCGCGAAGCGATCCTTCGCGTCATGGGAGGAGGCTCCGAAGTCCAGAAAATGGTGGAGAAGGCTTATGAGCGGGTCCAAAATGAATTTTCCCTGACACATTTTGTGAATCGCATTCTTTCCTTGGCAGAAAAGGTCTCTCAACATGAGAAATAATGTTTCTGAAAGAGTTTCCTGGAAACCGCTCTTCGTATTCGGCGTCCTGAGTCTCATTCTTGCTTATGTCGTGAACAAGGAGATCTCGCTTCCCCTCCCCGCCATTGTGATGGGGGGGATATTGGGAGGCGCAGCGCTTTTCTTTAGCACTCTTTTCTATCCTGAAATTCCCTTTTATGTGTTAGTGGCCTATCTTCCTTTTAGTCGTACCTTGCAAGGGAATTTCGGCGGGCTGATGACCGCCTTAAATCTCATGAATATTTTGTGCCTTTTGGCGATTTTTGGATACATGTCTCCCCTCAAGAAGGAAAAGGTGGGAACCTTTCCAAAATCGGCCTTAAATTTCGCGGTCTTTCTTTTTGCCTTGGTAGGAGCCATCAGTCTTATCCGAGGGAGCTGGGAATATGGCGCGTGGTATATGGAGAAATTTATTATTCCTCTTAAGAGATGGCTCACACCTATTTTCCTTTATTTCCTCACTCTCTTGATTGTAAGGGACCGTCGGACTCTTAAAACAGTTGTTTTGATCATCATGATCGCTGTCGCCGTGGTCGGGCTCTTGACCATTAAAGAACATATCGACATCGGGCAAGTGGGAAGCATTGAAAAAGAGCGGGTGGGAGGGATTGCGGAGCAGCCGAACATGCTTGCCGCTTTCTTTTGTTATTACATGTTTCTTTTTGGCAGTTTTTTCCTGTGCAACAGCACGAAACCCCGATATTGGCTCCTTCTGGTTCCAATGCTTATCTGTTTCCGTGGGATCCAGGTCACCTTTTCACGCGGCGGGTATCTTTCCTTTTTTGCCGGAGGCCTCGCCCTCTCTTTTTTCAGAAGTAAAATCTTATTTGTCTTCACCATTTTCGCGTTGGTGATTGCGCTCATGAATCCTATTCTTTTGCCTCAGGGGATTGTTTATCGTTTGCTTTCAACCTTTAAGAATGTGGAGCAGATGGATGAACAGGGTCGCAGAGAAATTGCCGCCGAAGGGTATGAGGGTGAAGAAGTCGTTCTTGAGGGAAGTTCCCGAGGAAGGCTCATCATCTGGAAAGGGGCGCTCAAGATCATCGCCGATTACCCCTTTTGGGGAACCGGATATGGAACGTTCGGGGCTGTGATCCCCTTCTATGCCCCTGAACTTCGCGGACGACGCATGGACGCTCACAATAGTTACATCATTATCGCCGCAGAAATGGGGATTCCTGCACTCCTCATTTTCTTATGGGTCCTTTCCCTAATTATCTGGAAGACGTATCGCCTTTATAAGACGGCAAAGGATCCTTTTTTGAAGGCAACGGCCCTCGGCTTTCTCGCAGGGCTTTTCGGAGTCCTTATGGCAAACATGTTTGGTTCGCGCCTGCACCATGAAGAAATTTCCGGTTATTTCTGGATCCTCTCTGCGCTGATGCTTCGCGGGCTTTTGTTTGAAACATCAACATCGCCAGAACTCCAGGAAGGGGTGGGGAAAGTGAAAACTGCGGTGAGGACATTACCGATTCCTGTTCCTGCAGTGGCACGATCCCGCTCCATTTCTTCTTCGCTTCGGAGGTTGGACAAAATGAAATATGGAGTCAAAGAATGAAACTCGGCATTGTTGTGAGCCAATTTCCAGAGTTGCACGAAACCTTTATCTTGAAGGAGTTTCTCGCCTTGCGGGAAGTAGGGGTCGAGTTGCGGATTTTTTCACTAAAGAAGTGCCGCGATCGGATCATCCACCCCGAGGTTGGGTCACTTCTTCATTGGGTAGAGTATGCCCCTCTCTCCTCACCCACGGTGTGGGGAGAGGGACTGCTCGAGTTCCTCAGACAACCGATGAGGTCCATCGAAGCCCTGGGAGAAATGATGGCGGATGGAAAAGATTTCGTCTCTTTCTTAAAAGTGCTCGTCGTGTATGTAAAAACACTCGCCTTGGTACATCGCGCTAAAGGGATGAGAATCGGTCATCTCCATTCCCATTGGGCGACCTTTCCAACAACTTCGGCAAGGATGATGGCGAGACTCCTCAACCTTCCTTTCAGTTTCACAGGGCACGCGTGGGATCTTTATGTGGGGAATCCCACACTCAAAGAGAAACTCGAGGAAGCCGAGTTTGTTGTGACCTGTACAGAGCATAACCGGAAGTTCCTTTCTACAACATCGCCGGGATGCGAACAAAAGATCTTTCTCAATTATCATGGTGTGGACTTAAACCGCTTTCAGAAAAGGGAGCCCCTTCGGAAAGAGGGTACACCGCTCATTCTTTCGGTCGGAAGAGTTGTGGAAACAAAAGGATTTTTCACGTTGATTCGATCGCTTTCTCTTCTTAAAGCAAAAAGGTTCTCCTTTGAGTGCGTCATTGTCGGAGAGGGACCCTTGCGTAGCAAACTGGAAGAGGAAATTAAGGAAGAACAATTGGAGCATGTTGTCCGGTTGGCCGGTTCTCTCTCAAGAGAAGAACTTCTGGATTATTATCGAAAGGCCGCCTGTTTCGTGCTTCCGTCTGAGATCGCTCCGAGTGGAGACCGGGACGGCATCCCGAACGTTCTCTTGGAAGCGATGGCTGTCGGAATTCCTGTCGTTTCCACGGAGATTTCCGGCATTCCTGAAGCGGTGACTTCAGGGAGAAACGGCCTCCTTGTCCCAGAAAAAAATCCCGCGGCACTCGCAGGGGCCATTGAAACGATACTGAAGGACCCTCCGTTGGCGAACCGTTATGGGGAAGAAGCGCACCGCACGGTATCGGAGAAATTTAATTCGGACCTCCATCTTAAGGCGTTATCGCGTCTCTTTGAAGAAAAAACCGGGAAGATCAAAATTCTTTACGTGATCTGGTCGCTTGAGATGGGAGGGGCTGAGGGTCTGGTGGTGTCTCTGGCAGAAGGACTGGATCGGAGGCGTTTTGATCCTCTCATCTGCTGCCTCAATCATCCCGGTTCGCTCGCCGAACGGCTCATCCCCTCGGGGATTCCGGTCGTGGCACTTCACAAACGGAGCGGCCTCGATTTTTCCGTGATTCCGAAACTTGTGACACTCATGCGGAAAGAAAAAGTTCAAATCGTGCATACCCATCTTTGGGGAGCCAATGTCTGGGGAAGGATTGCAGCGTGGTTGGCCGGTGTGCCGGTCCGCATCGCAACAGAACATGGCATTCAGGAATGGCGAGGGCCGCTCCATCGTTTCGCCGATAAGGTTCTTTCGCTTCTTTGTCATAAAATCATTTTTGTTGCCGAGATGGTCCGGCAAGAATTTTGCAAGGTCACGAGCGTCGCCGAACGGAAATGTACTGTCATTCCAAATGGGATCGACACCGAACGTTTTAAACCCGATCCGGATTGCCTGAGGTGGCGCAAAGAACTTGGTTTCTCTGTTGAAAAGAAAATTGCCCTGAGTATCGGGCGGCTGGCTCCTGAGAAACGGCACGATATTTTTTTAAAGGCACTTAAAGAGCCGTCACTTGCAAGGACTGATTTAAACTTGATATTGGTTGGAGAGGGACAGGAGAGGGAGGAACTCTTGAGATTGAAGGCGAGGTTGGGTCTCGATGGGCGGGTTCAATTCTTAGGAGAAAGAGAAAATGTCGAAGGGATCTATCGAAGTGCCGACCTCTTTGTGCTTACTTCTTCACGAGAAGCCCTTTCCCTGGCGGTCCTTGAAGCGATGGCCACTGAACTGCCGGTTATTGTTTCACGTGTAGGAGACCATGCGCGCCTGATCCAGGACGGCCAAAACGGCTTTTTAATTTCTGTAGGAGACGTCAAGGCCCTCTCCGGAAAGATCGCCTATCTCCTTGATCACCCGGAGGAAGCGAAACGGATCGGGAAAGAGGCGCGAAAGACCGTCCTTTCGCACTATTCGAGGGAAAAACTCCTTCGCGATACCGAAAAACTTTATGAGGAACTTCTTCACGATGCGTAAGAGTACGTTACGAAAACTGATTGTCGTTTTATTTCTTTTGGCCGCAAGCGGGATCGGCTTCTATGTTCATCGGACAAAGCCGTGGCTTCCCGGTTTGTTGGCTCAACAAATTTTTCAGAAAGATCCCTCCTTTTCCTCAAAGCAACCCGTAGACATTGTTTTCGTTTTCGTCGACCACTTTGAACCACACCACATCGCTGCTGTTGAACGATGGGAGAAGATGTACCGACGCCTCGCAGACCGCCACCGGGATGCGGATGGAAGGAAACCGCAACACACCTTTTTCTGGTATTGGGCCGATGACAGGGGGGATGTGACCCTTCGAAATCTCACGAGACTTGCAAAACTTGCTTATGAGGGGTATGGGGAGGTGGAACTCCATCTCCATCACAACAACGACACACCTCTCACGGTGACCCGTGAACTTCAAAGACGGATCAAACTTTCACAGGTGACGGGGGCATTTATTACGGCAGAAGAAAAACCCAAGACGATGTATGCCTTTATCCATGGGATGTGGGCGCTGGACAATTCGAGAGAGGGGCAGTTTTGTGGAGTCAACAATGAACTGGAGATTCTGCGCAAGACCGGCTGCTACGCAGATTTTACGCATTCATCCTGGGGGACGATGAATCCGACGCTCACGAACAGTCTCTATTACGCAAAGGATGATCCGTCACATCCCAAATCATACGACAAAGGTCAAATCGTACAGGCAGAAGGTGAAGCGTGGGGCGACCTTCTTATCTTTGAAGGCCCGAGCATCCTTTCCTTTGAGAAAGGAAGGCTCCGCTATGACCATGGGGATGTAACCGTTTGGGATCTTCCAACGTCAAAACGGATCGACCGCTGGATGAGGACAGCGATCCATGTGAAAGGTCGGCCCGAGTGGATTTTTGTGAAGGTTTTTACCCATGGGGCGATCGCCAGAGACCATGAACCCCTTTTAGGGAAGGGGGCCGAGAAGATGTATGAGACGTTGGAGAAAAAGTATAACGACGGGAAACGATACCGGCTCCATTATGCTACGGCGCGAGAGGCTTACAACATTCTCAAGGCGGCCGAGGCCGGGCGCTCCGGGAATCCAAATGACTACCGGAACTTCGTCATTCCACCTTATGCGAATCAGAAGATCCTCGCGAATGTTCCTTATCAACTGATCACGTATAGTTCAGAACGGATCGAGGTCGTCTCTGTCGGCGATACGGAAGGACATTTCCAATTCAAAGAAGGATCGGTAGAGGAACTTCGTGGCTTCTTGAGACACGTTGTCATTGAATCCCCGTTCGATGGGGATCCCAGAGTCAGGGTCGAAGGGAAGGGGACGGCGTGGGTTAAGATGAGAAACAGAGAAGGATTCAAAGAGGTAGCGCTCCAATGGTAAAGATTGCGTTTGTGATCGATGACTTGGGATTGGGAGGGGCCCAGCGCCAACTCTTGGAACTGGTGAAGCGGCTCGATCGGCGACGTTTCCAACCGGTCCTCTATGCTCTTTCCGAAAAAAAGATTGCTCTGAAAGACGCCTTTGAAAAAGCCGGTCTTTCTGTCATTCTCTTCGACCAGCGGGGGAAGATCTCGTTTCCGGTGCTCTTTAAACTTTGGAAGGCCCTCCGCCAGTTCTCTCCGACGATTGTTCACACTTATCTTTTTACAGCCGACTTTTACGGAAGGCTTGCCGCAAGAATGGCCGGAGTTCCAATGCTCATCAGTTCCGTACGGAGTACCGAACCGGATAAGAAGCAGCGCTATATTCTTGTAGACCGCTACTTGGGAAGGTGGTGCGATGCGGTCATAGGGAACGCCTCTTGCATCGGAGAAATTCTGGCCGCCCGGGAAAAGATTAAAATTTCTAAGATTTATACCATTCATAATGGCGTGGATCTCGGTCGTTTTCCTTACCCCATGCAGAATGGTCATCTTCGGAAATCCCTTGAGATTCCGGAAGACGCTTTCGTTTTGGGAACGGTCGGGCGCCTCGGTCCTGAAAAGGATCACCGCACCCTCCTTCAAGCGGCGTCCCAACTCTTCAAAAAGAACGTAAAGCCTTATCTCCTTTTAATCGGTGACGGGCCTTTGTATACTTCTCTTGTCCGTCTTGGAGAAGAATTGGGCATTGCAACGCATCTCAGATGGCTTGGTGCCCGTTCAGACATTCCTGAACTTCTGGCGGGAATCGATCTTTTCATTTTGCCATCACGATATGAGGGCTGTCCCAATGTTGTTTTAGAGGCGATGGCAGCGGGAAAATGTGTGGTTGCCACACGCGTGGGTGGGACACCCGAGGTGGTCCAAGACGGCGAGACCGGCATTCTGGTCCGCCATGGGCAAACCGATGAATTGGTTGAGGCACTTTCTTCTCTCCTTCAGGATCCAAGAAGAGTTGCGGAGATCGGACAGAAGGCGCGCGAGTCTATTACGAAAGCATTCACGGTAGAACGGATGGTTGAAAAGACAGAAGCACTCTATGAACGCTTATTGCAAGCGAAAGGAATTTCTTCGTGAAAAAATGGTTTCAGATTGGAGCAATTCTCCTCCTCGGAATCGCGATAGGGCAGTTTCTATCCAGGTCTCATGAAAAGGGTCAAGGGGAGGGAAGAAGGTCAAAGGAAGAGTTCATTTTCGCCTCCGGCGAACTCATGCTTGGCGACTTTGAGTCCGAAAAAGATTTGGAACGATGGGAAGCGACAAACGTTTCTGCATTTCTTTCCGATGAACATGTTGCCCGCGGTAGGCATTCCGCCAAGCTCACCTATGGGGGGGATCAGAACCCCACTTTTATGATGGAAGACTTCTTCGAGAAGAACAAAAAGGCGAGGGACTGGCGGGGTTATGAAACCCTTGTCTTCACATTGTTTAATCCCGGGTCTTCCCAGCAGCGTCTCATCCTTCAGATTAAGGATAGAAAGGACCGCCGTTATAAAGAGGATATGTACATCCCGGCGAACAACTCTCTTTCTTACAGGGTTCCTCTTGAAGATATCGCTTCTTTTGTCGATCTGAAAGAGATCGTCCAACTTAATTTTTTCCGCTGGAATCCAAAAACGGCCGCGATCTTTTTCCTCGACGACGTTAAGCTGATCCCGAAGGAGAAAAAGGCTCGACAAGAGGAATCTCGTCTTTCTCCGGAACTCGAGGGCGCTCCTGAACCACAAACTCCTGTGGCGGCCTCAGAGAAAGAGCCGTTTGGTGGGTCCATCACTGCAAACTCTCCGAATGTCGTGAGCGGTCTCCTGTTTCAACAGGTCGCGAAGAAATGGCAGGCCGTTTCCAAGACAAGCGGAGAGACATTCTTGCAAGTTCCCATCAAAGTTGCGAGCCTCACCGCTACGCTTCCTGACAGATTTCCAGTCTCTGGGGGGGTTCCATTTCCTTATGGACTTTTAAGTAGCACGACTTCTTTCCGACTCATGACGGCGGAGGGGGAGGAACTTCCGCTTCAAATCCGTCCTCTGGGATTTTGGGAAGATGGTTCCATCCAGTGGCTTCTTGTAGATACGCAGCTTCCTCAGGGGACGGCAGACAAAAAACTTTTCCTTGAAATTCATCAAACACCCCCGCCCACTGAACCAGAGAGTCCTCTTCGTATTTCAGAAGATCCCTCCTCAGTCACAATCACGACAGGTCCTCTGCAATTTTCCGTGAGCAAAAAGAATTTTACCCTTTTCCAAAAGGCCTTTTTGGATTTAAACGGTGATAAACAATTTTTAGAGGATGAAAAGGTAGCCGATGGGGGAGGAGACCTTGTGATCCGTTTTCGAGGAAGCGAGTACCGCTCTTCCTTGGATGCGGAAGAGTACTCTCTAAAGCTTGAAGAGCGAGGACCTCTGCGGGTAACCCTCAAGGCGAGTGGTTGGTTTCGGAACGCAGAAGGAAAGAAATTCTGTCAGTATAACGTTCGGATCCAGGCCTTTGCAGGGAAAAGCGACGTTCGCGTCTATCACACCTTTATTTATACCGGCTATCCTGAAAATATCTACCATCATGAATATAAAGATGTCAAAGGTCTCCCTGAGAACGAAACGATTGAAGAGATTGCGATGGAGCATTCCTCTCCTACCCAGAAAGAGACCGCCTATCAGGTCGGTCTTCCCACGCAGGTTCTCGTTGGGAAGATGAAAGGACCTTTGCTCCTTTCCCAGCCCAAGCAGGATCTTTTCCGTCTTTCGCAAGGAACGGATGTGATTCATGAAGGGAAAGAGGCGTCCGGGTGGGTGAATCTTTCGTCCCTTTCCTCAGGGACTTCGGTTTTTGTCAGAGATTTCTGGCAGCAATATCCCAAGGAGATCCTTGTGGATGTTGCAGGGAAAATCAAGATCTCTCTCTGGCCTCGTTCGGCAGGTCCACTCAATCTCGAAACACAGGATGCGGCCTATGGGCCCGATGCGGTCGCACGCGGTTCCGCCTTCGGACTCGGTAAGACTCATGAACTTATTTTCTCCTTTCATTCAGGTGTTGCGGAACCCCAAACCCTTCATCAGACGCTGAGTGCTTTTCAGCATCCACCGATTCTTCACGCAGACCCCGAGTGGGTGTACGTCAGTTACGCGCTCGGATCTCTCGGCCCTCACCAAGTTTCTGTGGAAGGGGAGGAACTCATCGCCCGTCTTTTTGATTGGGCGGCGCGACAGCCGAAGGCGTTCGGCTGGTACGGGATGCTCGATTATGGAGACACCCGTTTCTGGTATCGCAAAGATGCCTATGATAAATCCTATCCGGAATGGGGTTGGCATCCCGAGGGACGATGGGGTTGGTTTAACTGCGAACAGGTCGGAACGCATGCAGCGTCCCTTTTACAATTTGCAAGGACCGGCCTTTACAAATATTTTGCTTTTGGGGAAGCCTCTTCCCGTCACATCATGGATGTCGATACCATCCACTATGACATGGTTGAGAGGGATCCTCGGCTTAAGGGAAAAATCTACAGTGACCATAGCCATGTGGGAGCGATGCACCGGCATAACGCAAACCATTGGGGAGGACGCTCCGATGAGGCCTCCCATACGCATCTCCTCGGTTTTCTTCTCTATTATTATTTAACCGGTTATGAACGCTCTTTTGATGTGGCGAAAGAGGTCGGAAGTTTTTATCTCAAGAACCCGATTACCTATACCCGACATCCGGATATCGCCCCTCAACGGGCGATTGCCAATCTCCTCTGGGGTGAGACCCTCCTTTATCAGGCAACGCGCGACAAGCGATATAAGGAAGCGGCTGACCGGTGGGCCGCTCTCTTTGTGGAGGGCCAGCGAGAAGACGGAAGTTGGGCGAAAGACTATAACCCCCGCGCGGACAGCTGGCCGGATGAATCGGATAGCCGATTTATGGCACTTCATACCCTTCCGTCTCTCATCACGTATCATCGTCTCACGGGTAATCCCCGTGTCAAAGAGGCAATCCTAAAAGGGACCGATTATTTGATTCAGAACGAAAAGTATCTTCCTTTCTTCGATGCGCTCGCTTATTCGTACGAACTCACCGGCGAGGCAAAATATATGGAAGAGGGCCGTCGCCGACTCATGGCGCAGATTCAGGCCCAGGACCGTAGTGAAGATCCGCTCCGGAACGGGATGGTCTTCGGCAAAATCACTTATGATCGGGTCCCCCCGCTTCTTTACACGGTTCCTTATTTGCTCGGTGTCAGGAATCCCTCTTTTCTTAAACCTTACTATGAAAAGAAAGAAGAGGAAATCGTTGCCAAGTCCGAAGCCAAAGGCCTCGATTACGAGGTGCGAATTGTTTCTCCATTCCAAAGGGTTCTCAGAGATGCCCCATTCAAAGGTCTTGGGCATGCCAATCCGATTCAACTCTCCCTCGCTGCCAACGAATACGAATCGACGCAGATCGTTCTCTCTTCTCTCGCGGGGGATTTAAAAGAGGTTCGGATTCAGGCAGAAGACCTTGTGAATGCGACGACAGGCACTAAGATTGACAAAAAAGAAATCGTGACCTATCCGGTCGGATATGTTGAACTCAGGAAAACACAGTATCTCCCGGAACTGATCGGCTTTGTTCCCGATCCCCTTCCTTCAAAAGAAACTTTTGACGTGAAGCGAGGGAAGCTTCAGCCGATTTGGGTGACCGTCTACGCACCCCCCGGGACACCGGCCGGTCTTTATCAAGGATCAATTTTCATTCAACCCAAAAATGGTCCTCAGAAGAAAGTAGCTCTTGAGGTACACATTTGGGACTTTGAACTTCCGAAGACCCCACGCCTCAAGACCGCTTTTGACCTCTATACGGGTCGTTTGGTCGACGGTTATCAAAATTTCTTTCCCGATTGGTGGCCGAAGTGGCGAGAATCTATTTCCCAATTGGAAGACCGGTATTACGAGAGGATGCTTCGCTATCGGATTTCTCCGATCCTCAATATCGATCCGGCAAGACCAGAAAGTATTGAGCGAGTCAAGCGCCTTTTGAATCTTGGAATGACCTCTTTCGGTATCGGAAAATATAGTGGGAGCAGCGGAAACAATTGGCCAGCAGACCTTACCCCCGTTGTCCCCCTTTATCAGAGCTACGCCGCCATTTTACGAGATCACAATCTCCTCGACCGCTCTTATCTTTACACCTCTGATGAATCTCCTGCCGGTACAGAGAAGGTCGCGAGAGTCGCAGAGAAGGTTCATCAAGCAAGCCCTTTCCTGAGGAATATGGTCACTCTTATGGAAACGCCGATGTACTCTTCATATGCGGACTGGTTTAAGGATATCGATATTGTTTGTCTTAGAAACGTCTCTTTCGACCCCGCACAGGCGGAAGAGATTAGAAAAGCGGGAAAGGAACTTTGGATCTATTGTTCAGGTCCCTCCTATCCCTATCCGACCTTTGTGATCGATTACCCGATGATGGCCTACCGGATTCTTCCTTGGATGTGCTGGAAGTACAAAGTGACAGGGCTTCTCTATTGGTGCGTGAACTTCTGGACCGTAAACCCCTACACCAATCCGGAGAACACCAAGTGGGAACAGAACGACAATGGGGTTCTTTTCTATCCGGGCCCGGAGGGTCCGGTCGGTTCCATCCGTCTCGAACTACTACGCGATGGGATGGAGGATTATGACATGATTGCGATTCTGTCGGATAAGATTGCAAGGGCTAAAGCGAAGGGGAGTCTCCTGGCAGAGACCATTCAACAGGCAGAGACGGCGTTAAATGATGCGGAGACCCTTGCCCGTTCGATGCGAGAATACCCGAAACAGCCGGAGGGTCTCTTGGAGTTACGAGGTCGGATCGCGCAGGCCATTGAATCGTTAAAGGGTGCAGAATGAGACAACATCAGTCCAGCGTGACTCTTTCTGCCCAATCAGTCAGCCTCTCGCACCCCGGACTCTACGATTACGGAAGCGTGACGGCATGGTCCATGGGGTGTCTGTTTCTTTTGCTGGCGTGGGCAGCGAGTGCGAATCTCTTGCACTTTCTGAACATCATCCGTATGCGCAACTTTCTTGGCTACGGACATTTCACCCTGGCCTACATCTTCACCTGGAGGTTAGTCTGTCGACGATATGGGAATCTGCCGGCCGCCTTCGGGTACCTTGCCGCCTTCCTCACAGTCATGGGCGCTTATGCCGCTTTGCTGAGATGGTGGTTGCCCACGCAGGTAAATTTCCTATTCGTCGAAGCGGTGTTTATGACCCATCATGCCTCCAACGAGGTTCTTTTCAGGCAGCAGACGGCAAACGGGTATCAGCCGGCCGCTTGGACAACACGTGGCACCTTCTGGGTGACGCTGGCGGTTGGTCTGGTCTTGATCGATCAGTTGGCGATGGCAGATCATATGTGGCATAGGGCGCTGCCGGTTGTGGCTGCCCTCTGGACGGTCCTCTGGATCGCGTACGGATGGTACTATCTCCTGCCTGCCCCCCGTTCATCCCGTTCACTTTTTGGATGGAGCGCGGTGGGCATTCTGGGCGGTTTGTGTTTGGCGCAGCCATTTGGCGAACCTCTATTCACCTCTGCAGAACGGTTTGCGCTAATCGTCATCTACCACTACATTATCTGGTATGTCTTCTATGCACGTAAGCTCCTGAGCCGGACAGGGCAATGGAGGACATCGCAACAGTTCGCGGGGAAGAGGTCCGATCTTTGGCGTTTTGGGACGACCGTTCCCATCGGGTTTCTTTGGCTTGTCCTCGTCGGAAATCTTGTCATCTTTGCCATTTTTCGATCCACGGCTCCTTTGGCACAGCTTGCGCGTGAGTGGGGCCAGATCGATTTCTTTATGGTCAATACCATCGCCCACATTCTGTTCGGGGTGGGTCTGCCGAGACCCAGATGAAACGCAACGCACCGTCAGTTCCAATCTTGACGTATCATGGCTTGGTGGAAGAAAACAGCGCCGGGAATGGATTGTACACACTCACCCAGGCGCAGTTTGAGGCACAGATGGCCTATCTTGCAAGGGGGAACTTTCATTCCATCTCTTTAAGAGAACTGGTAAACTGGCTCACCGGCAAACCGCTTCCTGAGAAACCGATCGTGATCACTTTTGACGATGGCCTCTCAAGCGACTTTTCCATTGCATTTCCGATTTTGAAACGTCACGGCTTTACTACAACCTTCTTCGTGAATCCCGGGACATTGAATACCGAAGATCATCTAACCACGGATGAACTTAGACGGTTGAATGGAGAAGGGATGGAAGTTGGCTCCCATGGGTTCGACCACATTTTCTTGACGCGGCTCGACGATCAAAAACTTCATGATCAACTGACCCGATCCAAGAAGAGACTGGAAGAGATTCTTAAAAAAGAGGTTCCTTTTTTCTCAATCCCGCGCGGCCGTTACAACCACCGCGTCTTAGAAGCGGTCAAAGGAGTCGGCTATCGGGCCGCCTGCACCTCCGACATCGGCGTGAATCGCCAAGACGCAGATCCGTTCCGTCTTAAGCGGTGGACCATCAAACGGCCCTACACGCTTGATGATTTTATTTCTATCGTAGAGGGGCGTACAAAGGGTCATCTCGTTTTTGAGTATCTGGTCAAGCAATCGGCCTATCGGCTCTTGGGCCACACCCTCTATGAAAGAGTCCGAGGGAAGGCAGTAAAGGAGAAATAGCATGACCTTTCTTTTCTGGGTTTCAGCGACGATACTTTTTTATATTTACTTAGGATACCCGCTTCTTTTATGGATTTGGGCAAAGTACTTTCCTTGTCCTGTCCGGGCCTCAGAACATTTACCCTCTGTCTCTGTCCTTCTTTCTGCTTTTAATGAGGAGAAGGTGATCGCCAAGAAAATGGAAAATCTTCTTTCCCTCGACTATCCGGAGGATAAACTTGAGATCTTCGTCGGTTCCGACGGTTCCACAGACAATACTGCAAGCATTTTGGCACAGTACGAAGGGGAAAGGGTTGGCCTTGTCGTTTTGAATGAAAGGGGGGGGAAACCCCGGATGCTCAATGGCTTGGCTGAGCAGGCGAGAGGCGAGATTCTGGTTTTTACGGACGCCCGACAGAAGATCGATCGGCAGGCGATTCGTCATTTGGTTCGAAATTTCAGCGACCCGGCGGTGGGATGTGTCAGTGGGGAACTCGTGCTTGAAGGAACAAATGGCTCGGTCGCGAAGGGACTCGGATTCTATTGGAACTATGAGAAATTCATCCGAGGTCATGAGAGTCAGGCGGGCTCTGTGATCGGAGCCACAGGAGCGCTCTATGCCATCCGCCGCCTTTTGTATCATCCCATGCCGGAAGAGACGATCTTGGACGACCTTTATCTTCCGATGAAAGTGGTTTCTCAGGGATACCGCACCCTCTTTGAAGGAAGGGCATGGGTGTATGATGATGTCTCTTCCACACCACGACAGGAATATGAACGGAAGGTGAGAACCCTGGCGGGGAATTATCAAAGTTTTGTGCAGTTCTCTTCCATGCTCAATCCCTTCCGAAGTCGCGTCGCCCTTCAATTCATATCCCACAAACTCTTAAGGGTTCTTGCGCCTTTCTTTTTGATCGCGCTCTTTTTATCCGATTTTTTCCTGCTCCATGAGCCCCTCTACCGGATTTTTTTCATGTTGCAGATCGCTTTTTACGGCTGTGCGACTCTCGGAGCGGTTGCACCGCAAAAGGCACGGCGTCTTTTTTCTCAACCGTATGTCTTCTGTCTTTTAAATGTCTCTGCCCTCGTCGGTCTTTATCGCTATCTTTCACGACAGCAGCAGGTGACTTGGAAAACACAATGATGAGAAACAATCACCAAGCACCAAATTCCAAGTTCCAAATAATCACCAAGAACCAATCACCAATAATTAAACCTCGGTTTGGTGTTTGGAATTTGGGTATTGGAGCTTATTTGGTCATTGTGATTTGGTTATTGGAATTTTTCGGGAAGACAGCCCTATGAAAAAGTGGATTTCACTCGGTGTCATGAGTCTTCTGCTCACCTTCGCTTATTTCCCGACGATTGTCTGGATGGTGGACCGTTGGAGCGCGAAAGATTCCTATTTCGGCCATGGATTCTTGATTCCCTTTGTGAGTCTTTATCTGGTTTGGCGTAAACGGAAGGAGATCGCCACTATCGTTCCTTCGCCCTCCCGATGGGGCCTTCCTCTGCTGATCACAGGACTCTTGGTCCATCTGGTGAGTGCTTTGATCAAGGTCTATTTCACTTCGGCCTTCTCCATCCTCTTAACCGTCACGGGACTCGTGCTTTTTCTCTGGGGGAAAAAGATGCTTCGGGCGGCGGCCTTTCCGATAATCTTTCTCCTTTTCATGGTTCCGTTTCCCCTCGTGGTCGTTGGAACGGCGACGGTGCGTCTTAAACTTTTCGCAGCGATGTGTGCGACCCATGTACTTCATGCGATCGGGTTTCCCGCTCTTCAAAAAGGTCATCTGATCTACATGAAAAATGCGGTGGTTGCGGTGGAAGATCCCTGTAGCGGCCTTCGGTCGCTTTTGTCGCTTCTGACACTCGGCGTCCTTTTTGCGTATCTCAAACAGGCCTCTTTTCCGAGGAAAACGCTCTTTTTCCTTTCTTCCATTCCGATCGCCATGATTGCCAATATCGTCCGCATCATCCTTCTTGCAGGTATCGCCGATATCTACGGCGTTGAAGCGGCCCTCAAATTCTTTCATGATTTCTCCGGATTCGTCGTGTTCGGACTCGCACTGGGTGGCCTCTCCACCGTCGGAAGGATTCTCCGATGAAGAAGCATTGGGTTGTCAGCAGTTTCCTTTTCGTCATCGTCGGTGCCATTTCCTTCCACTTTTACCAGATGCAGAGGGTGGAGAAGGATATTCGGGACATCCGCGAAATTCCGATGGAGATCGGTGAATGGAAAGCAAGTGACGTCGCCGTCTCCGACCATGATTACGAGATTCTTGAAACAAGGAATTTGGCCCTGCGGCAGTATCGAAACAAAAAGGGTGAATCCGTTGATCTGTTTGTGATCTATTCCGAAACCAACCGCCGTGTCTGCCATCCTCCGGTCGTCTGTCTGATTGGAAGCGGGGTTTCTGTCACAAAGACGACGAAGGAGAGTCTTTCCTTTCCCGGTCAAACCCTAACGGTAAACCGACTCCTTGCCGGAGAGGGAAAGAGCCAAAACGTCGTTCTCTATTGGTACATGTTGGGCAAGGAATTCACCAATGATTACTTCACTCAGCAGATCCGGTGGGTCATGAAGCAAGCGACCGGTAAGGGATTGGGAGGGGCTATGGTCCGGATCATCGTTCCGATTTCAAAGAGTGAAGAGGAATCCCTCATAACAGCAAAACGGTTTATCGGAGAACTTCTCCCGATCTTAACCCAAGAACCCCACGCCTGAACTCGCCAACCCGCTAACTGGTTAACCTCCAACACGAACCGTCAACACGATGTCGAGTTTGATCAACAAAAAAAGAATGGATTGTCTAAGTATGTCCACGTATATCCTAGACAGTCCTAAAAACGGCCAAAAATAATCTCGTAACTTATTGTAGATAAAAGAGTTAAAAATTATGAAAACAGAGAAATTTTTTTGAGAAGAAAGGGAGTTGGCACGAAACATGCTTCTTATAACAGTATGTCACGCTATTTTTATGCCCTGTTTGGTTCAACTCTGAACAAAGAAAGAAGTTTCATGTCGCATAAAAGTCTCAAAGGGAAAATCCGGATTGCACTGGTCGTGGGAGTATTCATTTTCGCCCTCATCGGGTTGGCTTCGTTTCTCTACGTCGGTTCTTCTTCGGCCAGCGACCTTGCGAATAATCACGCGGTTCTTCCTGAACCGAGCAGTGCGATCTTATTGGGGGGTGGTGGCGTAGTGGGGGCGATCGTCCGTTTTGCCCGCCGCCGTTTTCAGGAGTTTAAAAGAATTTTCGACTGCACCGTATCTTTCCTCGGACTCCTCTCGGCCCTTCCGCTTTTAATCCTTGTTGGGCTCTTCATCAAGATCGTTTCACCAGGTCCTATTTTCTTTAAACAAGCGCGGGTCGGAAAAGAGGGAGTCCTCTTTACCATTTATAAGTTACGTACCATGCGTGTGGATGCCGAAAAAGAGACCGGGGCGGTCTGGGCCAAAGAGAATGACCCCCGTCTCATTGCCGGTGGGAAATGGATCCGGAAGATGCACCTCGATGAGATTCCGCAACTCTGGAACGTGCTCCGCGGGGAGATGAGCTTTATCGGTCCAAGACCGGAGCGGCCTGAATTTGTGAATCAGCTTCGGGAAGCGATTCCGGATTACGAGAGAAGACTGAAGGTCAAACCGGGGATTACGGGACTTGCACAGGTCTGGCACAAATACGACGAGACGGTTCAGGATGTCCGGAAGAAAGTAAAATACGATCTTCTCTATATTCGCAAGATGTGTCTTTTGGTCGATCTTCGGATTCTGGTAAACACGTTTGTTGTGGTCTTAACCGGTAAAGGGGCGAGGTAATGGGGGTGAGAATGAAGCGGTTCGTATTCTTTTGTAGCGCTCTTCTCATGATGGTAGGCATCGGCATTATGGGTAGCGTTTCCGAAGCGCAGGCGGTCGTCCTGGACCTCACAACCGCGGCCTCCTCAGGTTTCGTTAATGGGGCTTTCTTCCTGCAGACTGACCTTAACCGCCATGCAACAGGGACCGGCATCATTGATTCATTTGTTCGCATTCAACATAATGGGACCGAAGAGGGATATAACACAGATGGTCGCCCGCTCCCTCTTTGGCCCGATGTGAACACAAGTCCAGTCTTTACTCATTCCATTACCTTAGGGAGTGTACCCGTCGTTACGATTAATGGTGTCGATTACCGCGAGTTTTTGTTAGACATTAACCAAACCGCGCCGGATGCTTTCCTCTCGTTGGACGAACTGCAAATCTTCATTAAAAATAGCGGTAGCATCACCTCCAATCTTGCTTCTCTCGGCGTTCCTATCTATGATCTCGATGCTGCGGGAGATAGTTATGTGAAGTTGAATTACATCCTAAATCCTGGCAGCGGCAAGGGGGATATGTTCGCCTACATTCCGGAGAGTCTCTTTACAACAGCCGCGGACTCGGATTTTGTTTATCTCTATTCCCAACTCGGCACCAACTTCGCCTCCAATGATGGGTTTGAGGAATGGGCGATCTGCCCGCAACTTGGAGGATGTCTCCATGTCATCCCCGAGCCGAGTTCTTTTGGGCTCTTAGGTGTGGGTCTTTTAGGATTATTAAAGCGTAAGAAGAAAACGTTGTTTAAAAAGGAGGAAATAGAATGAAAAAGGTAACGTTAGCAGTAGTGATGGCATCACTTCTTTTATTTACCAGTGATGCCTCTGCCGTCGTCGTCGACGGGATTAATTCCGCCGGCGAATGGGTGGCAGGACTTTTGATCAACGGGTTTGACCCGAATGAGGGAGCGATCCCGGATGCCTATGACATCTCGCGGGTTGCGATGCAGAGTGACGCGGGGGCACTTTATGTCCTCATCGAACTCTATGGGGTGCCGACCTTCACGTCGCTCGATATCCTTCCGCCGATCGACCCTGTTTTCTACACCACAGGACTCGATACCAACGCGGACGGTGATTTCACAGACCTGGCCGACAGGATCTTTGACTTCCGTGCCTCAGGCTTTACCGTCTTCGATGGAAGTGGAACTCCTGTCGGAGGCGCGCCCTCGGCCGTCTTGGGATCCGCGGTGGAATATGGTATCCCATCAGGGATGTTTGCCAGCTTTCCGCTCGGAGGGTTCAATACCTTTAGCCTTCTGGATAACGCAGGCGCACCACCCGATGACCGGATTCCGGATGCCGGATTCCATA
Organism: Candidatus Omnitrophota bacterium; assembly: GCA_016206785.1. Lineage (GTDB taxonomy): Bacteria > Omnitrophota > Gorgyraeia > JACQQV01 > JACQQV01 > JACQQV01. The sequence goes on along the minus strand of JACQQV010000021.1, from coordinate 94,179 downwards.
CCACCATTCCGGAACCGACCAGCATGATCCTCTTCGGGTCAGGGCTTCTCGGCGCATTGGGGTTTGCAAGAAGGAAAAGGAACGCCGCCTAAGTCTCGGCGAATCTGGGTATTGTATTAAGGAAGTGATTTTGATTGTTCAGAGATAAATCTATTCTCCTCCTTTTACCCCTTCTCCTTATCCTCCTTTCAGGTTGTGAGGAGGGAGGCGGGGGAGGGGCGTTCAGCAGTCTTTTAGGAGCACTGAGTGGAACAGGGAGTTCAGGTGGAGAGTATTACGGAAGTAGTAGCGGGGTCGTGACGCTTGTCTCTTCAGAAAATGGGGGGAGTGATGGGAATGAAACATCGACCCTTGCCCATACTCCAGAACCTGGCTCCCTTCTTTTGTTCGGCACCGGACTTCTCAGTAGTGCTCTCGGTCGCTCAAGGCTTCGAAGGTTGTTTAGAAAGAAGACCTCGTAAGGTCTTTTTGCAACACACACCATGAACCATGAACAGGGAAGGGGGCCTATCGTGAAAAAGGTGTTCGTGGCAGTCATCGGGGTGGCATTTCTCACCCTTGGCGTCGCGGGAGTAGCGCATGCCAGCTTGACAGAGTTCGTTACGTTTGTGGGAAATGTCGGCTACTCCTCGGATGGTTTCGGAAGTACAGGACAGACAGGCACGATTTCCGCAAGTGTGCCCGTGGGGGCAACGGTGTTGAACGCGTATCTCTACACCGGATTTTTCGGCAGCCTGGCAGCTCCTACCGCAACATTAGACGGAAATGCTGTTGCGTTCGGTCCGAGTGTATTCAATGTAACAGCCTGTTGTGGATTGGGCTCGGCCCGTGCCGATGTGACCGGGATTGTCAAACCGATCATTGATGGAGGCCCGGGCGGTATTTATAACTTCACGGTGACAGAGGGATTCGGAGGTCAGGATGGTGAGGCGCTGGTCGTCGTTTACTCTCACCCGGCCCTCCCCGTTGCGACAGTGGGAATCCTCGATGGTTTTTCTGCAGTTGGCGGGGATGCAACGGCAATCAATTTTGCTGATCCGCTCCATCCGGCCGATGCAGGGTTTTTTGCAGAAATGATCATCGGAGATAACTTCAGCTGTTGCGGTCAGAGATCCACGATCACCGTGAATGGCGTTACGATCACAGAAAATGCCGGGAACAATGATGATGGGATCGGTTCTATTTCGAATGGTCAATTGATTACTGTCGGCGGCTTTGATGATCCCTTCTCACCTTTACTCCCAACCTATGCAGAGGATCATGAGCGGTACAACCTCGTGCCACAAATTACCGATGGGGATACCACTATCGCGGTGACAACCATAAACCCTTCTCATGATGACAACATCTTCCTGGCTCTTTTCCACGTTTTCGGGAGAGCGGGGATTAATGAACCACCTCCCCCCCCAACAACGGATGGCGTTATTCCAGAACCTTCATCCATGCTCCTGTTAGGTTCAGGTCTTCTGGGGATGGCCGGCTTCGGGAGAAAAAGACTGATTAAGAAGTAATTCATACAAGTCTTAACTTGTTGTAGTAAAATGAGATAGGTTCCCTCGGAATGACGGTGTAACGTTACAGGGGTAGAGAAATCTACCCCTGTAATTTTTTAAATTTTTACTTGACTTACCTTTTAGGGATGGTAAACTATAAACAATGTCTAAAAAATTGAACACACTTGGAAATATCTGGTTGGATGCCTATGATCTTATTCGAAAAACACCCCGTCTCCTTTTACCTCTTTCCATCGTCGCGTTTCTGGAAGCACTCTGGCTTGAGATCCTCTGCTTTAGCCTTCAACCTCCTTTAAAAACCTTCTTTCTTCCTCCCATCAAGCGTTTCTTTGGCGAATTCAGTCTTCATTATCCGGCATTCCTTTTTATTGTGCCGAGTCTTTTTGGGTATGCCCAGCTTCTCATCTATATTTTCGTTGGGGGGATCCTGACTGCGGTTACGATCGTAATGGCCGCCTCACTCTCCGAAGGACATCCCCTGACCTTCGGAGCGGCCTGGAAGAAGGTGAGAAAACGTCTCTTTGCTCTGATCCTCGTCTCCCTGTTCATCGTTTTTCTGCTCGGTTTTGTGAGCGGGCGGGAGGTCTCCTTTTTAAGGGCGGGGTTTGAATTTGCCGGAAGGGGTTTTCTACGCAAAGCCCTTGAATTTCTCACGAAGAGCTTTCGCTACCTCAATTTCTTGATCGCCGTCGCAATCCAAACCCTTGTCCTGTTCATCTTTCCTTGCCTTGTCCTTGAGAACAAGAAATTCTTCCGCGCCCTCGGAGAAGGGATTGTGTTTGGTGGGAGGCATTTTGGGCGTGTGTTTCTTTTGCTCCTTTTTCCCGCGCTATGTTATAGCCCGATCTGGTTTTTGAAGGGAAGGAGCGCTTTTCTGGTTCAAAGAACCCTCCAGCCGGAAGCGATTGTCTGGCTTTTGGGAGTGGGGATCGTGGCCACGCTTCTCGTCGACACCTTTATTGCGGTGAGTGTAACCCTCTTTTTTCTAAGGATACGGCATGAAAAAAGCGCTTAGCGTTTATCTGATCCTCCTTCTTCTGGTCTACGGGGGTTTGCGTTACTTGGGATCCAAGGATGCCTCAAAGAATACCTATGCGACGGAAACACGCTTTTGGAAAGCAAAGGCCCTCTCCCAGAAAATTGTGGTAAACCCCGAGTCGACGCCGCCCCCTTTGTTCGAGAAATCACGGAAACGCTTTGAGGGTATCATCAAAGATTATCCCGGGAACCCCACCTTGATCAAGGAATCCAACCTCTCCATTGCAGGACTCCTCATCTTCGAAAAAAAATATCAAGAGGGAAGAAATTTTTTGACAAAGATCCGGAAGGATTTTCCCGACGATAAGGCCTTTAACGCAAGGTCCCAATTCTTGGTAGGATTCTCGTATGAAAAGGAAGGTCATTGGGAGGCGGCCTTGAAGGAGTACCGTCTTTTAAGAGATCGGTATCCGGAGAGTCAACTCGGGCTTGAGATCCCTCTTTATATTGCAAGGCATGACCTTAAGACAGACAGTAAGAAGGGGAGTGAAAGTTACGAGGCCGCGGCCGACTACTACCGCCGACTGATTCAGGAACATCCTAAAAAACCTCTACAGTTTTTGGCGATGAGCTATCTTCTGGGAGGGTATGAGGAACAGAAGAAATGGGAAAAAGCCCTGGAGGTCCTTAAAGAAATTATTCTCACCTATCCCAGGATGAGTCGGATGTACTTTCCAAGGATCGATGCCTATAGCCTGCGGCTCAAACAGCCGGAAAAAGGAATCGCGATCTACGAATCATTCATCCAATCTTATCCCGACCATAAGGATGTCGCTCTTTTCAAAAAACGGATTGAGCGGTTAAAATCATCAAGGAGGACACAGAAAAATGTTTCTTGATACCTTTCGACGTAAACCACTCGACCCGATTCTCCGTTTCCGGGCCGCTTTGGAGCGAATTCAAACTGCAAAATTCCTTAATTCCCTTTTAGACACCTCCTTAAGGGAAGCGCTCAACCTGGTTCAAGCGGAGGTCGGATCCCTTTTCCTCGTCGACGAAAACAAGAAAGAGTTGGTCCTTAAAGGGGCCTCTGGAGAGTATCTCTCCCACTTTCCGGAGGTGAGGCGCAAGCTCGATGAGGGGATCCTGGGATATGTGGCAAGCCGGCAATCTCCCATTCTGGTTGAGGATATCCGTAACGATTTCCGGTTCCAAAACGGGAACGGCTTTTCCCATTACCGTACCACCTCCTTCCTTTCTGTCCCCATCGTCTTTCAAGGGAAATTGTTAGGCATCTTGAACCTCACCGATAAAAAATCGAAGCGTCCCTTTGTCTCCAAAGATCTGGAGTGGATGACCCTTTTCGCCTCTTACGTGGCCGAAGGGATTGAAAGGATACATCTGGGTGCCGAAGCCAAGAAGTCTCATCATGACGCGGAGGAAGCCCGCAAGACCGCCCTCCTTCTGATGGAGGAAAAGCGTCAACTGGGAACAGAGCTTGAACTTTCTCAGAAAATGGCCTCGATCGGAAAATTGGCGGCGGGGATCGCTCATGAACTGAACAACCCTCTGGACGGAACCCTTCGCTACATTCATCTCTCTCTCAATCACCTGAAGGAAGGGGACATGGTCCGGGAATATCTCCTGGAGGTGAAACAGGGCCTTACCCGGATGGTGAATATCGTCAAAAACCTCCTCACCTTTTCCAGTCGCCAGCGCGTCACGATGAATCCGGTGGATGTGAATGAAGTTCTTGAAGATGTCCTTTCCAACCTGAACGATTACTTTTATACTTCCAGGGTTCAAGTCATTAAAGCGTACCATCCCGCCCTTCCGTTACTCCTGGACAAAGGGATCGACCAGATCTTTACCAATGTCATTAAGAATGCCCTGGAGGCGATGCCTCACGGGGGGACACTTCGGATCGCAACCCTTCGCAGCGACCATGAAATCACGGTACGTATCTCGGATACAGGATGTGGCATCTCAAAAGAGAATCGGCCCTTCATTTTCGATCCGTTCTTTACGACGAAAGAGATCGACAAAGGGTGCGGTCTGGGACTTTCCATCTGTTATGAGCTCGTCCGCTCCTACGGCGGGCGGATTGAGGTGGAAAGTGAAGAGCGTCGGGGAGCCACGTTCCTCGTCCATTTCCCCTTAAATTATGCGGTTCCAAAGGAGTCTACGGTTTATGCCAGGTAACGGACGCATCCTCATTGTCGACGACGAACCACTCATTCGGAAATCTCTCTACGAAACCCTTCGTTTCGAAGGGTATGAAGCGGAGATGGCCTCCGATGGGGAAGAGGCCCTGCAAAAAATCGAGCGGCTTCCGATCGATATCGTGATCGCCGACATCAAAATGCCGAAGTTCTCCGGGATAGATCTTTTGAAGCAGGTGAGAGAAAAGCACCCGGAGATCCCCGTGATCCTCATCACGGGCTACGGGACGATTGATCAGGCGGTCGAGGCGATGCGGCTTGGGGCGGCCGATTATATCACCAAGCCCATCATGGACGGTGAGATCAAGATCGTCATCAAAAAACTTTTTGAACAGAAAAACCTCATCGAAGAAAACATCGCCCTCCGGCAGCAACTGGCCCGCACAGGCCGTGATACCTTCCATCAGCTCATTGGAAAACATGAGAAGATGCAGAAGATCTATACCTTGATCGAGACGATCGCTGATACGAAAGCGACCCTTCTCATCAAGGGGGAAAGTGGTACGGGGAAACGGTTGGTCGCTTTGGCCATTCATGCGAATGATCCGGCTCGGAAGGACAAACCCTTCGTGGAGGTCAGTTGCGCGGCGATTCCTGAGACCCTTTTGGAGAGCGAACTCTTTGGCCATGTGAAAGGCGCTTTCACCGGTGCCATCAAGGACCGGATGGGGCGTTTCGAGTTGGCGGACGGCGGCACCATCCTTCTGGATGAAATTGACACCTTTTCGCCGGCGCTTCAGGTTAAACTTCTCCGCGTCCTCCAGGAGGGGGAATTTGAGCGGGTCGGCGACACCAAGACCATTCGGGTCGATGTCCGGATCATCGCCGCCACCAATCAGAATTTGGAAGAACTCATCGAGCAAGGAAAGTTCCGCGAAGACCTTTATTACCGACTGAATGTCATTGCGATTGGGCTCCCTTCGCTCCGTGAGCGGAAAGAGGATATCCCTGTCCTTATCGAACATTTTTTAAAAAAATTTTCAGTGAAGAACAAAAAGAAATTTTCGGGTGTTTCGGATGGGTTTCTTAAGGCGATCGAAGCGTATCAGTGGCCGGGCAATGTCCGGGAACTCGAGAATGTCATGGAACGGGCAACCATCGTTGGGCATGGAGATCTTTTAACCGAAGGAGATCTACCCGATCTTTTTCATCAACTGTCGGTTTCTGCCGAAGGAGGAGAGACGACAAGCCGCTCCTTAAAAGAGATGCTCGGCGAACCGGAGAGAGAGATGATTTTAAGAACTCTTCAGGAGTGCCATTGGAATCGTAAAAAAGCGGCCGCGCTTCTCGGTGTCAACCGCACCACCCTCTATAATAAGATGAGAAAATACAATTTATTTGGAGGAAGGGGTGAGGCGCTTCAGCATGTTTAATCCAGGTTAACTCTCAAAGAGATGGGGGGACATCTATGGTTGAACCAGGCGGCGAGTCATTACCGAATCTTATCAATGTCGATCAATGGGCATTCATCCTGAGCCGTTTCGCAGAAGTTCTGGGCGTAGATGTCTACACCGTTGACCCCAGGGCGAAACTGTTGACCCTCCCTCAACACACGCCGAAAATCTGGGAGTTGATCGCCGCTGCCAAAAATCCTTCCCGACTGAAATTCAGGACGCCTTCCGAAGTCATTCAGAGCCTCATCCGCAAAAGCGAAGCCACACACGCGGCGGCGGAAGGGACCGAGTCGCTCGGTTTTACCTACGCAGTAATTCCCATTTTTAGTGAATCTTCACGGGTCATGGCCTATCTTGTCGTAGGTCCTCTTTTGCTCGGTTCAAGGAGATCCCAAAAGGAATTGGAGGGACTGGCCAAGGAGCAGGGATGGGATCTTCTTTCCTTGGAGGGCCTTGATCAGGAAGCAAAACTTTTTTCCTTCGTCGGCATGAAGGCGATGCTTGAGCTTTTGTCGGAAGTCTGTAATTATCTTGTCCAACCGACCGCTCTCAAGGGAGGACACGAACAGATCCTCTCTGAGTTCACTTCTTCCTGGAAAAAGGATCTTGCGACGAAGCCCGATGAATTGGACAACTTTTTTTCAACCCTCCTTGATCTCGCGCTGCGGGCGACCAAAGCCGATTCTGGTTCTGTGATGGTTTTGGATTCACCTTCCCAGACGCTTCGTATTCGAGCCGCCCTCGGATTGAACGAGGAAGTGATTCAGAAAGCGGAGGTAAAAGTTGGGGAAGGGGTTGCAGGATGGGTGGCCCAGCGGAATCGGCCGCTTCTCATTGATCCGGAAATGCCCCTCGATCCAGCCCTGAAGCACCGCTTGAAAAGAAGCGAGATTGATTCTTCAATTGTCATGCCTCTTTCCCGCCAGGAGAAGGTATTAGGGATCTTAAGCATCAATAGTCACAAGCGGGAAAATCGCCTCAAGGCCCAAAACTTGGATCTTTTGGCGCAACTCGCCAAGCTCACGATGGTGATTTTTTAACGGGAAAGTCTATTTTTCCTGAGGAAAGAGGAAGAAAACCCAAGGGTTTGCCGATATTTGGAAACCGTCCGACGTTTAATCGAAATCCCCTCTTCCTGAAGTTTTTGAAGGATCTCGTCGTCGCTTAAGGGAGCGGCGGGATTTTCATTTTGTATCAATTCTTTAATTCTTTCCTTAACCGCTCTCGAAGAAACTCCCTCGTTCTCCAAACTGCCCATATCGCCCGTGAAGAAGAATTTGATCTCGAAAAGACCATAGGGAGTCTGGATGAATTTATTTTTGACCGCCCGGCTTACCGTCGAACGGTGCTTCTGAATGCAGCTCGCCATCTCATCCATCGTCATGGGCCTGAGAGCGCTGGGGCCCTGCTCAAAAAACTCTTTCTGAAACGCGACAAGCGCTTCTGCGAGTTGCTGGAGTGTCTCTTTCCTTTGGCGAATGGCCCGCATGAGAAACTGGGCCGACTGCATTTTTTCTCTTAAGAAAGTTTTATCTGATTCGGAGAGGTTGTTTCCCTTTAAAAGCCTTTCATAGGTGGGGTTGAGTCGTAGAGGGGAGAGTTCCTCATCATTGAGGAGAATCTCAAAGGTGTTTTCCTTCCCCTTCTTTACAGTGATGTCAGGAGTCACGTAGCTGGTTTTGGGATGGCTAAAGGAACGTCCCGGCTTCGGTTCCAGGGCCATGATGCGGCGGACCGCTTCCTTGAGTTTTTCTTCGGAGACCTTGAGTTTCTTTTGGATGAGGTCCACTCGTTTGGCCTGTAGGTCCGAGAGGTGATCACGAATGATTGTGGACTCGAGCGGAGAGTGGGAGTCGAGTTGAAGAAGAAGGCATTCTGCAAGATCGCGTGCACCGACGCCAAGAGGATCAAATCCCTGAATGAGAGAAAGAAGCCGTTCGACGTCGGTGGGGGAGACATGATGCAGGGCCGCAATCTCTTCGACCGACTCACGGAGGTATCCATTCTCATCGAGGGAGCCGATGAGGACTTCCCCAATCCGGCAATCCTGTTCTGAAGTACAAAAGAGACGGAGCTGATGGAGCAGATGTTCACCCAGCGTTATCGGCTTGGTCACCAAACTCTCCCGGTAGTTCCATATCTCCTCATCCTCTTCAGAGGCTGAAAAATGGGATGTGGGGGGAACAACCGTTTCAAAGGGGAGTGTCTTTTCCTGCGACCCGCGGGGCCGCTCCTCTTCCAAACAGGGGTTTTCCTGGAGCTCTTTTTCCATGAGGGTCTGGAGTTCCAGGGTGGAGAGTTGAAGAATATGGAGTGCTTGCCTTAAAGAAGGGGCAAGGATCTGACGCTGTTCAAGGTGCTGAATGAGTTTCATACGTTTCTTAAGTTTACCCTAATTTTACATGACGCAGGGTTAAAATGCAAGATATTTCGGGTAAGCAACAATATAAATTTTCTTAATTAATTTATTTTAAACAAGTTAGGTTGTGTTAAAAGAGACAGAAGTTAATTATATGGTGTGACAGAGATGGACGATCCGGGAAAGTTCGGGTTTATTTGATATAATAAAGCCAAATGGGTGTCAAACCTCGCACAGGATCCAAGATTATTACACTCTTTGGGAGCTACAGGCCCAAACCGGGCTCGAAAGAGTATCTTTTGGCCTGTCGGACCGGAGAGGCCCTTGCCCGTGCCGGCTTCCTCCTTTGTAATGGAGGGTTTGGGGGAACGATGGAGGCTTCTGCAAAGGGGGCCAAGGAGGCCGGCGGAGAAACAATCGGCATCACTTTCTCCGGGAAAAACCTCAAGGCCAATCCCTATATCGATCGCGTGGAGAAAAAACGGAGTCTCCTTGAGCGACTTGAGCGTCTGGTGACGATTGCGGATGGGTATCTCGTTTTCAAAGGAGGAACAGGAACCCTTCTTGAGGTAAGCCTTGTTTTGGAATACACCCACAAAAAATTTATGCCGCTCAAACCGATGGTTTTTCTTGGAAATTTTTGGAAGGCTACTGTCAAAAAAGCGCGACAGGAATCCGGGACAGATCCCCAATTTCATTTTACGAAGGAAGCGGATCGTATGAAGCAAATGATACGGTTTGTTTCTACCCCCGAGGCTGCAGCCAGGGCCTTCCGGGAAATCTTGGAGAGTGATGGATCGTAAAAGAGGAAAATTCGAAAGACTGGATACCACGATTCCCGTCGAGGTTTTTCTTCGCGGAGGGGGCGGAGAAAGTTATTCCGTGATGTGCGAGAATATCGGCGGAAAGGGGCTCCGTTTTCCCCTCCACAAGGCCATAGAGGCGAATACTCGCCTCGAACTCATCATCCATCTTCCGGATAATCTTCCTCCTCTTCGGACACAGGGAAAGGTGAGTTGGGCTAAAGCCAAGAAGATGGCCGACGGGGAGGTCGCTTTCTTCGAGATGGGCGTTGAATTCCTGGAACTTAAGTTCCAGGACAGAGACCGTATCCATCAGTATGTCTATCGGCGGGCCCAACAAGGGGGTCCGACGGGACAGCCATGAATTCCTCCATACAATTTTTAGGCGGGTTAGAAAATGTTACCGGCTCCATGCATGTGGTAGAAGCGAACGGCCAAAAGATTCTTCTCGACTGTGGACTTTATCAGGGAAGACGGAATGAATCGTATGAAGTGAACCGGCATTTCCCCTTCGAGGCAGAGTCCCTCGACGCCATGGTGCTTTCACATGCCCATATTGATCATAGCGGCAATATCCCGAACCTCATCCGGAGCGGCTTTCACCAGCCGATCTATGCGACGGAAGCGACGAAAGATCTCTGTACCCATATGCTTCTCGACAGCGCCCATATCCAAGAGGAAGACATCCGATTTGTCAATAAGATTCATCGCAGAAAAGGATTTCCTCCCCGTCATCCTTTATACACCACAAAGGACGCCCAACATTCCTTGAAACGTTTCTTCGAGAGATCGTACGAAAAACCTTTTCTTGTGGTGGAGGGGGCGACCTGTGTCCTTTACGATGCAGGACATGTGTTAGGGTCCGCGATCGCAGTGCTTGAGATTGCAGCAAAACCGAAATCGATCCGGATTGCCTATGCGGTCGATCTGGGAAGGGCCTCTCTTCCGATTTTGCGCGATCCAGTGATTCCGGAGCGTTTGGACTATCTCATCATTGAGAGTACCTATGGGGGGCGCCTTCACGACGATATTCAAAAGGCGAAGGTGGAATTAAAAACTGTCGTAGAAAAGACGATTCAGAAAAAAGGAAAGCTGATTGTCCCGACCTTTGCTTTAGAAAGAACCCAGGAAGTTGTGTACTATCTGAATGAGTTGATCCGAGAAAAATCCCTCCCCCCCATTCCTATTTATGTCGATAGCCCCCTCGCTTCAAATTTGACCGAAGTTTTCAGGAATCATCCAGAGTGCTGGGATGACAAGACGCGCAACATGTTGAAAGAGGGGAAAGACCCCTTCGGCGCCGAAGGGATCGAGTATATTCGGGACGTCGAAGAGTCAAAGAAACTCAATGAACGTTCCGGACCGATGGTGATCCTTTCGGCTTCCGGCATGTGCGAATCGGGTCGCATCCTCCACCATCTTAAAAACAGCGTCGAGGATCCGAAGAATACGATCCTCGTCGTCGGGTTTATGGCGAAGGAAACGCTTGGACGAAGGATCGTGGAACGGGAGAAAAGTGTAAAAATTTTTGGAGAACCGCATTTGCTTCGGGCGGAAGTGTCGATCTTAAACGCCTTTAGCGGACATGCAGATCAGAAAGAGCTCTTAAATTTCATCACCCAGTGCGGAAAGACCTTAAAACAGATTTTCATTGTCCATGGGGAAAGGTCCCAAGGTGAAACCCTCCAGGAGGCCCTGAGAGAACAGGGTATCCCGCACTCCCTTATCCCGGAACGGGGTCAGAAGGTAAGACTGTAAGCTTTTTGGTATAATGGATCAATCATGAAAGCGGCCTGTAAGGTCTGCGGCGCTACCCAAATGACATTCTTCTCCTATGATGAAGAGGTGAAGATTGCCAAATGCCTGTGCACCGTTTGTAGAAAAACATCTGAATACCAGGTGCCGGAGGAAGTGAGTCCAGACGAGTTGAAGATAGAAGAGTATGATGAAGACGATATCGGTGGAATTGGATGATGGGTGAAATGCTGGGTCAGGCCGTTTATCTTTTACTGGTCCTTGTTGTCGCAAAACTCACAATCCTTTCATGGCTCACCCCCCATTTTGTAGATCGTTGGACGGCGCGTTATTACACGTGGGTGTTACGTCTTTTGGGATTTAAGATCACGATAGAGAAATCAGGGAACGGCTTACGTCTTTGGAACCGCTTCGCCGGCCCCCCGGTTTTGGTCCTTTTACTTCTTTTATGGAAGAAGGTTTTTAGGTAGAGGAGCAACTTTCGTTTTAGAAGAAGTCTGAACAAGGGAGGGGCCCCATGGAAGAAAAAGAGGTTGGAGTTATTACCCATTACTTCGGCAAGGTCGGTGTTGGAATGATTCAACTCACGGATAGCATTAAGGTCGGCGATACGATTCACATCAAGGGCCATGGCTACGATTTCACTCAGCAGGTCGGCTCCATGCAAATCGACTACAAGAATATTGAGACAGCGGCGGTGGGACAGGAGGTGGGCCTTAAAGTAGACCAGAAAGTCCACCCCAACGATAAGGTCTACAAAGTCGTCGCATAACGCATTGAGGAATGAGTAAAAACTTTTATCTACAGACCTACGGATGCCAGATGAATGATTTTGACTCGGAGATCATTATGGGAATGCTCCGGGAAAGGGGCTATTTTCCGACGGAGAAAGAAGAAACAGCAGATATTATCCTTTTTAATACCTGTTCAGTCCGGCAGCATGCGGAAGATCGGGTTTTTGGGAAGGTGGGAGATTTGAAACAACTCAAGCGGGAGAGGCCCGATCTCGTCATCGGAATCGTGGGGTGCATGGCTCAGAATTACAAGGAAGCGATCTTTGACAGACTCCCCCACGTCGATTTTATTTCAGGGCCGCGGAATATTTACGACATTCCAGAGCTGATTGAGAGGGTGCAGGGGGAGGGAACACGCCTTGCAGCGGTCGATAAAGAGGAGAGGCCGCAGGTCATGGGACGTCCGATCGCCCGCGAGGGACAAATCAAAGCCTGGGTGACCGTCATGGAGGGGTGCCACCACAACTGTACCTTCTGCATCGTTCCGACGGTCCGGGGGACTGCGCAGAGTCGGCCGGTTGAAATGATTCTCAGCGAAGTTAAATCGCTTGATGCGCAGGGTTATAAAGAAGTCACTCTCATCGGACAGATCGTGGACGCGTATGGCCGCGACTTGAGTCCCTCGACGGATCTTGCGACACTTCTTGGGGAGGTGAACCGTGCTGCGGATACAATTCACCGGATCCGGTTTACGACAAGCCACCCTGTTTATGCGAACGAAAAGCTGTTCGATGCGATAAGAGAACATCCTCGTGTTTGCGAACATCTCCATCTTCCGATTCAATCCGGCTCAGACCGGATCCTCTCCCATATGCGCCGTGGATACACCGTCGAGAATTATAAAAAGAGGATCGAGGAATTTCGAAAACGTTTTCCAAAAGGGGCCGTGACGACCGATGTCATTGTAGGGTATCCCGGCGAGACAGAAGAAGATTTTGGAAAGACCTTTCAACTGATGGGGGAGGTCGAATTCGATGATGCCTTTATCTTTAAATTTTCGCCGCGACCCGGCACGGATGCTATGAATTTTAAGGACGATGTCTCCAAAAAGGACAAAGAGGCGCGTAATCAATCACTTCTCAGACTTCAGGGACGGATGACGGAAAAGAAGTTACGTTCCATGATGGGGGAGACCGTTGAAGTCCTTGTGGAAGGAAAGAGCAAGAAGGACAAATCCGAATACAAAGGAAGGACCCGCACAAGCCGTGAAGTGGTGTTTCGTGCCAAATACGCCGCACCGGGGGATCTTCTTCAGGTAAAAGTCGATTCCTTCTTCGGGAAAACCCTCCTTGGCAGCGCCGCATGACCCCTCTCTATCTTTCCGCTTTTTTCCAAAATACAGGCCTTACCATTATCCTTGTCGGGATTATTTTCTACCTTATCGATCACTTCAACGCCACACTCTTTCAACTGGGAGCCCTTTCTGGGATTGGCGCCTTTGTCTTTATGGTGGGGGCTGCATCGAATAGAAGATTTGCACGTCGCTATTCGCCCAAAGGTCTCACCTTATTCGGAGCGGCACTTTTTATCCTAACTTCCTTCAGTTACCCTTTTCTGCCAACGCTTTTTTCGGTCTTCTGGATCTACCCGATCGGGAGTCTTGCGATGGGAGTTTTCTGGCCTTCTCTTGAGAACTGGATTTCCCAGGCGAGCGAGAGCACTTCCTTAAAGCGGAGTGTCGGCTTCTTTAATCTCTCTTGGAGCCCGGGTCAGATTATCGCCCCTTTCTTAGCGGGGTTTCTCTTTGAAAGAGGAAGGCTCCTCCCGATCTGGGTCGGGATCCTTTTTCTGCTTCCGGTCGTTTTCCTGTTGGCGGGTTTCCCGGTTCGCCCGTTGGAAAAAGAAACTGTTTCAAAAATTCCTTCTGTAAAACCTGGAAAGTTTCTCATTGCTTGTTGGCTCGCGAATTTCGCCGCCTGGTTTTCCGCCTCTATCTTCCGGAGCCTTTTCCCCAAATACGGGCTTGCACTCGGGCTTTCACCGAGCACGATCGGGGCTTTTCTTCTTTTGATCGGTGTCGGTCAGGTCCTTTTTTTCATCTTTTTGGGTCGCCTCGAAGGATGGGAAAGACCAAATTTCCTTTTTTTCTGGGAGGTCGTGGCGATTTTTACCGTCTTCGCCATCGCCTTTACCTATCACCCGATTCTTTGGGCAATCTCTTTTTTCCTGTTTGGCTGTTTTTCCGGCACCGCTTATTCTGCGAGTCTCCTTGTCAGCCTCAAGGAGACAGGTCCTCACGGCGGCGGTTCGAGTTCTCACGAGGCGTTTATCGGTCTTGCCATCTGCCTCGGACCGATTGTGGGGGGCGGGGTTGGCCAACTCTTTGACGTCCGCGCTCCCTACGTCGCTTCCGGTGTCGTTCTCACCCTGATCCTTCTCATTCAGCGCTGGCTCCTTCGCCCATAGGCGGGTGGCTCGGCAAGGGCTCCCATTCGCCCGCAGCGGAAGGGGACCACCTGTTTTACTCAGCCCCCACGGGGGCGAATGGCCGCACGAATAAGTGCGGCCACGCCATGAGCGCCGGCGAGATGGTGAGCCGGCCGGAGATGGGTGGAGCGAGGACGAATGGGAAATGCCGAGACAGGACCCGCCTTATGGTAGAATAGACCCATGGATCCAGAGGGTTTGAAAGAAGGGAAGATTCTTCTTGAGATCGTGATCCTCTCGCTACTTTTGATCCTTGAAGCGTGGCTTCCGCTTTTCAAGGAAAGAAAGGAAAGACTCCGTCACGGGTCCCGCAATATTGCGATGGGACTCATGAATGGAGCGATGACGGGATTCCTTTTCTCAGGGGCGACCGCGTTTATCACAGAGGCGGCGGAATTCCAGGGGTTCGGACTCCTCCACTGGATCGAAATCCCTTTCTGGACCGAAGCCGCTATCGCCATTTTTGTTTTTGATCTTTGGATGTACCTTTGGCATAGGGCGAACCACCAGATGCCTTTTTTATGGCGGTTTCACAGGATGCATCATAGCGATCCCCAGTTAGACGTCACCACAGCACTCCGGTTTCATATCGGAGAGCTGACTCTTTCTTCTCTTGTGAGATTCGGCATCCTGTATCTCTTAGGCTTGACTCTTTGGCAACTGATCCTCTACGAAACGATTCTTCTTCCGATTATCCTTTTTCATCATAGCAATGTGGCTTTGCCTGAAAGGTGGGATCGTCTCTTTCGCATCCTCCTTGTCACCCCGAATATGCACCGGGTCCATCATTCCCACTTCCAGCCGGAGACCGATTCGAACTATTCCAGTATTTTTTCTTTCTGGGACCGCTTTGCTAAAAGTTTCCGGAGGAAAGAGGACATCTTGACCCTCCATTACGGACTTGACGCATTTGAAGCAGAGAGGTGGCAGAGCTTCCTGGGGCTTCTGGTCACCCCCTTTTCGCCCGCCCAAAAAGAATGAGGAGAAAAAAGAGATGAGGAAATGGATAGTACTTATTGTAACCCCATTATTGATATTGAGTGATTCAAAAAGTGAAGCCCGAGAATCAGAGCGGGAGTTTGAGCTCACTTACCATGCCTTGATTCAGGAAATTCCCCCCGACGCAAAACAGATCCGGATCTGGATCCCTTTGGCACGCACAGAGGCCAACCAGAGGATCCTGGACCGAAAAATCGTCGCCTCTTCCCCTTATCAAATCTTTCAGGAACCTCGCTATGGCAATGAGATCCTCCATCTTTTTCTGAAGCCGCCACTTCCCCAAAAGATCGACGTTGCCATTACCTACCATGTGACTGTAGAGGAAAGAAGAAACCCCTTGCAGGAGACCCCCTTTCAAAGACGTCTCCACCTCGGCTCGGGCCAATGGATGGTGGTGGATGAAAGAATTCAGGGGTTGTCCAAAGAAGTAACCCAAGGGAAGGTGTTTCCTTTAGAACAGGGAAGGGCCATTTATGACTACGTCCTTTCCCATATGCAGTATGACAAGACGACACCGGGATGGGGAAATGGGGATACGGCGCGAGCCTGTCTTGTCGGCAAAGGGAACTGCACCGATTTTCATTCGCTCTTTATCTCCTTGGCGCGGGCGAGTAAAATTCCCTCGCGTTTTAAAATCGGGATCCCTATCCCTGAACAGGAATCAGAGGGTAAAATTCCAGGGTATCACTGCTGGGCCGAGTTTTATGTCGACGGAAAGGGGTGGATTTCCGTGGATGCCTCGGAAGCATGGAAATACCCAGAGAAGCGGGAGTATTACTTCGGAACTTATGATGCAAACCGTCTTCTCATCAGTACAGGGCGTAATATCCAACTGGTTCCAAAACAGAAGGGCGAGCCGGTCAATATTTTTTTCTATCCGTATGTCGAGTTGGACGGGAAACCTTTTCAAAGGGTAGAAACAGAGTTTCAATTTAGAGACGTTCACGCAAAACAAAAGGAGGTGTAGGATGAAAGGCGACAGTCGTCTTCTTTTATATGCGGTCATCGCAGGCGTTGTGGCATTCGCTGGAACGAAGCTTTATGCTGTAGAGCCGACCCATGAGGAAATCCGGACGGCGATGCAGACGTATGCCTTGGAAGTGACCCATAAGAACGGCGGCTTTTTCCCGATCCATGACGATAAAACAGGCCAAGAGAGAAAACTCACCTTTCAACGGGTCCATGAGCGGGTCGGAAAACTATCCACCAAGGATGGTTATTTCTCCTGTGCCGATTTTGTGGACCAGACGACCGGGGAAGCCCTCGATGTCGATTTTTGGGTGACGGTTTCGCCGGATGGGACCCTCAACGTGACGGACGCCGAGGTGCATAAGGTGAATGGCAAACCTCGGTTTACCTATAACGAAAAAGACGAAAAGATTATGTTGAATTGAAGTCTGAACATGTATAAAGAATATTGGAAATTCAATCTCATGCCCTTTCAAAATACTCCCGATCCCCGATTCTTCTACGCCTCCCCCCAACATGACGAAGCCCTTTCAAGGCTCTTGTATGCCGTCCAAGAGAAGGTGGGGGCAGCCATGTTGACAGGGATCTTTGGATGTGGAAAGACGTTATTGGGGGAAGCCCTGTTGAAAGGGCTGGTTGGAGAGAAATATAAGATCGCCTTCATCCGGAATCCAAAACTGGATTACATTGAACTTCTGGCTGCAATCGTTCAAGCATTAGGGGGCGGAAAGAACCTCCCGACGAAGAAATCGGATCTTGTGGCGACATTTCTCCTCAATGAGCTGAAGGATATCCTTTACGATAATTTGAAGGATGGGAGCGAGACGGTCATTATTGTGGATGAGGCCCATGTGATCGAAGATCCTTCTGTGCTGGAGGGATTGCGGCTCCTCCTCAACTTTCAGTCAAACGACCAGTTTTTACTGACCCTCCTTTTGTTCGGCCAACCTGAGTTGAGGGAACATGTGAACCGATTCAAGCCCTTTTCGCAGCGGATCGAGATCAAATGCCATCTGGAGGGTTTGGACGAAGAGCAGACGCGCCATTATATCCAGACCCGGCTTACGACCGCCGGTCGAGAGGACCCGATCTTTACGGACGATGCGATCCAGCTCATCTACGAACATAGCGGAGGCATTCCGAGGAAGATCAATACTTTATGCAATCTGTCCCTTCTCTCAGGATTGGGCAAAAAAGCCACTTCCATCGACGAGCAGACCATCCAGGAAGTTGTTCAGGAAGCGAGGTGAAAAAACTTATTGTCATTGTTGGCCCTACCGCCAGCGGGAAAAGCCGGCTTGCCCTCCGCCTGGCGAAACGATGCAAAGGTGAAATTATCTCCTGCGACGCCATGCAGGTGTACCGAGGCGTTCCAATCCTCACCAACCAACCCCTCCCAGAGGATCAAAAGAAAATTCCCCATCATCTTATCGGTTTTCTCCCTCTACATAAGGAATTTAGCGCGGCTGAATTTTCCCAACGCGCAAAAAGTGTTATTCAAGACATTGCACGCCGAAGAAAGGTGCCAATCCTTGTGGGGGGGAGCGGTTTTTATCTCAAGGCCCTTTTGGGAGGAAAGCACGCTCCCGTCAAAGCCGATCCCACGATTCGGAAAAAATATTCAAGGCTTGTGAAGGAGAAGGGAAACGCTTATTTGTACGAAAGATTACGTGCGATCGATCCCCGTCGGGCAAAAAAGATTCATCCCAACGATACCTATCGTCTGATTCGCGCCCTTGAGATTTACGAAGTCACCGGGAGAAAACCCTCGGAGTTCGCAGAGGGGGGAGGTGGGTTCTCAGCTTTGTTTCGGATTCAGAAAATCGGATTACGCCACCCCCGAAAAGTTCTTTATCAGAGGATCGATCGTCGGGTGGAAAAGATGATTCGCAATGATGTTGTTGCGGAAGTTAAGAGGCTTCTCCGGAAGAGACTGAGTTTTACTGCAAAAAGAATCATCGGGCTTCAAGAACTTTTCTCTTACCTCAAAGGGGAATCTTCCCTCGAAGAGGCTATTACCCATATTCAACGCTTAACCCGCCAATACGCCAAACGTCAGGAGACTTGGTTCCGCAAGGAAAAAGGAATTCGCTGGGTCCGCGTCTGAGGGACGTTTTCCGACCTGGCTCTAATTTGTCCCCAAGGATAAGTAGCCCCTGGTGTGGTTCGAGCACCGCTTACCTGTCCTAAACAGCAAACAGAGCAAACCGGGACTAAGTCCCTCTTCGCCTTAGACTTTCCCCCCATGAAGGCGGGACTAAGTCCCGCCTTGGCAAGGAACAAGTCTTACCGTCATAGGGACTTAGTCCCGAACGCCGAACGACGAATGAGCTACCTTGTCTTGCCGATAAGAACAAAGAGAGGATGGAGGAAGCGGTGGAAGGGGATGAGGTCGCGCCGTTTGAGGCGATATCGGTAGATGAGCCATTCCCGGCTCGGGAAGAAGATCCGGAAGAGGACCCGGAGGCGGTCGGAGGGACGATCTGGGAGGAACCATTGAAAGATGGGATGTCTCAGGAAGAATGAAGAATTTTGAATCGGAAGAGGAGGAAGGGGGGTGTTGAAGAGCTCCTGGGTTGCAAGGAGCACTTGGCAAAACACCCGTTCAATTCCCCATCGCCGTGCGGTTTGAAAAAGTTCCTCCCAATCCAGGTCCTCCCCGAATTTCATGACGAACTGATCGATGTCCAGAAACCACTTGAGAGAGCCACGAAACCGATGAATGAGACCGAGGTGGATGGAAAGCGCGAGCAGTTGATGCTCTGAACAGAGGGTCAGAAATTTTCTTCCTGAAATCGTATAGGAGACAGTCCTTTTCCACAGGTCTTCCTCGTCAACTTTTACAATTCCTTTCAATCGCTCATACTGTTCAAGGCACCAGTGGAGTTCAACAAAAGGGGCATTTTTTTTGTGGAAGCTGAGCTCTCCCCCGAAGGTGATCAGTTCTTCTCGAAACTTGGCTGCTCCCAGTTCATAGCCGAGTCCTTCTAAAAGGGATATGGCCGAGGGGACATCGTTTTTACGTAGATACAGATCGATATCCACCATCGGTCGCGTCGCAGGGTCGGGGTAAAGGGTATACGCAAGTGCCATTCCCTTCTGTACGATAAAAGGTATTCCCGCATTTTTGAAAACGGTGTCTATCTCAAGAAGGGCCTGTTCGAAGAAGAGGTGTTTTGCGACGCTCCTGAGGAAGCTTTCTTTGAGCGTATCAGAGGGAAGAGCGTGATAAAGAAACGGTTGCAGTTCTTTTTCGCCTCTTAAGCGCTTGAGCGGGAACGAAAGGTCTTTCTGAAGGACGAAAGGATCTTTTTGTACGGCGTCGTCGAAGCCTAGTTGTTTTAGAAGGGAAAGTGCGGGACGATTTTGAGGACCCACTTCTATGCTTAATAAGGAGGCTCCTTGTCGTCTGAGCCTCTGAAACGATCTTCTCAGGAGTGTTGTTGCAACGTGGCACCCCCGGTACCTTGCCCTCACGAAAAGATGGGAAACCCTCCATTGCGAAGCGGTTTTATCGAGAGTCCGCACCTCAAGACTTCCAACGACATTTTTGCCTACCTTTGCAAAAAAGCGATAGACCGAAGCGTCCTGTAAAGACTCATTCGCCCCCGGGAGACTTTGAACAGACCGCCAGAATTTCGGATCAGGAGTCGAAGCAGTTGGAATTCTGACAGAATAAATCACATCGGGACGGAACAGGAAGCGATACACGCGGCGGAATAAAAGAGAAGAGAGACTGCGTAAGAAAACTGTTCTCAGTTTCGGTCTGAGTTTTCCCCCGAATTGCCGATAGGCAGAGAAGAAGATGATTTCTGCAAAGGAAAGTTTTTGAGGAACGGCCGAGGGGATCCGAGGAATTCCGTCTCGCTCAATGCGCGTCACCTTTCCCAGGATCTGACGAAGGGCGAGTGGGGTGTCACTCTCCTCGACCGTATCCCCCTTTGTCTTAATCCACGCCTCCCCGTTTTTCTCAAAAATCTCTACCAGGCGGTGACAGATGAGTTTCTTTTCTTTTTGAAAAACAACAAGGTCTCCTACTTCAAGCGTTTCTTTTGTTAGGGGGTCCACCTCAACGATGTCTCCTACTCGGAGGGTGGGGTACATGCTGAAGCCTTCAATGGTGAAACGGGCCTTCTTGGACGCGATCAAAAGATCGATAATCTCTGGAATGTCCGTTATTTGAAGAAGATCGGTTAAAACACCAATAGGCTTCACTGTTTCTACCATCCTTCTCTTTCTCGATATAGTTTAGCATAAATCTGTTTTTTCAGGAGGTCAAGAGTGGTATAATCAGCCGTGACTCGTACACGATTTTTTCTTGTGGTAGTCGGCTTGTGCCTCGCTTGCTTGGCGGCAGAAGGGATCCTCCGATTTTATCGGTTTGTTTTTGTCTCTCGTCGTATGCCGGAAGCGGAGGTGATCAAGGCCTTGCCGGAAAATGCGCCAGACCCTTATCTTTTCATGTCCGACATTCCCGGTCTTTTTGTCGCAGATCCTGAGGTCGTCCACCGGTATCGACGAGGAGCACGCATTCGCTGGCAAGGGGCATGGTATGAAATCAATACACAGGGTTGGCGGGGACCGGAATGGCCGAAGGTGAAAGAAAAAGACGATGTCGTCCTCTGTTTGGGAGACTCTATCACATTTGGCTACGGGGTTCCTTTTGAGACAACTTTTTGTAAAAGACTTGAAGTGTTACTCAAGGAAAAATTTCCACGTAATCCTCCTATTGTATTCAATGCCGCCTCTGATAATTATAATACTGAACAGGAAGTTCGTATCTTTAAGGAACTCCTTCCTCTTTTGAGACCGGATATTGTTATTGTTAATTTCTATAGGAACGACATTTACCCATCCCTCTTTAACGTCGATGATCAAGGGAGGCTTTGTCTTTTACCGGAACCCGAGGTTTCTTCTCCATCGTCGCCTTTTCACAATTTCTACTCTTCCTTGCTGCCCCACAGTTTCTTATTGAAATTTTTGGATCAGCGCATCGGTTCCGTTATTTCTTTTTGGGCGCTTCAGGTCTCTTACAACGCAACAGGATCTCGGGAGGCGCGCTACTGGCAGGAGGCGGAACAACGGTTGCGCGAGCTGGTTCAGTTAGCACGTCGCTCTCACGCTCAAGTGTTGTTTGCCTATTTTCCGGATCTTCACGAGCTGGGGATCTTAAAAATCCGTCCCTCCTTTTATCGTTTCCGACGCATTTCGCACAACTTGCAGGTTCCGCTGATCGATATCCGGGAAAGTTTACAACGTCACCTGAGAGAAAAACTTTATAGAAAAGGAGACCCGTTTCATCTCAATGAACGTGGTCATCGACTCGCTGCCCAAGCCTTGGTAGAAGTCATTGAACCCCTCTTAAAAAATAGATGAGTGCTCGGTTTTTCCTTGTTTCCGTTTTGGTGCGCATCGACCTTCTCTTGAATCGTTTTCAGGAAAAGATTTCTTCAGCCTTTGGGTCACTTGTACTAGTTCTCTCAAAACCTAAAGATCTCGAAAAATTTGTTGAACAGTTTTATAATCGGAGGGACTTTTCAGAGGCTTTGGCGGGGGAAGCGGTACGAACGAGGGGACTGAGCCCAGAAGAATCTCAATTTGTGACAAAATATTTAAAAGGAAAAAAGGAGTGTCTTGTACTGATGTCTGGCGGTGGTCGGGAATCCCTCGCCTTGGCGAAATTAGGATTTGAGGTTACGGGAATCGAGACCTCCCAGGATCTTGTAGAAAGAGCAAAAGAACATGTCCGTGCCCTTTCCTTAAAAAATTGCCACTTTGAAGTGGGAAATGTACTTGATAGTTTATCACCGGCAAGAAAGCATGACGCGCTTTTTCTGAGCCAGTCGATGTATAGCGAAATTCCTACCCGCACAAGGCGGATCGCCTTTTTAAGAAAGATGCGATCTCATCTCAAAGACGACGGATTTTTTTATCTAGAGTTTTGTGGTAGAGATGATTTCCGGGAAAAGGGTTGGAAGTTCCGGCTCAAAAAGTGGCTTGCAATCCTTTCTGGCGGCAATCGGGAGCTAGAAGAAGGAGACGTCTGCTTTATGGGTCACTATTGGCACATTTTCAGCAAACCCTCGGAGCTTTTGAGTGAGATAGAGAACTCGAACTTTAAAGTTGTGGAGATGGATTTCAGCAACTGCAATGCGATTCTCACCCCACAAAAACCTTGACAAACCGGTCTAAATCTTTTATGATGAAACGAGGTTATTTACAGTGCTAGAAACAAGTTACGAAAAATCTCCCAATATTGTATCAAGGAAAATCGCGGAAGAAACGGTCCTTGTCCCTATTCGTCAAACCTTAGGGGAAGAACCTGCCATCTTCACGTTGAATGAGGTAGGGGCGAGGATTTGGGAACTGATTGATGGAAAGAAATCGGTCCGAGAGGTCTGCGAGACGGTTATCTCCGAATTTGAGATAGATCCTCACGTTGCAGAGAAAGATCTTTTGGGGCTTCTGGCGCAATTTAAGGAAACCGGAATCATCCGAGAGAAATAATCGGTGACCGACGCGTTAGCGACCCAACCTTCTTTAAGAAGGTCTTCAACTCCCCAAGACGATCGGGTAGGAATTGATCCTCTCCCTGCCGTCACCCTGATGGAAGATCATGATGAGGCCCTCTGGGCCTGGCAGAGAGGGAACTTTTCAAACCGCATCCTCCTCCATATCGATGCCCACATCGACTTCAATTGGATTCCTGAGAGGTCCTTCTCCGATCTCCTCAGTATCTCCTCTCCTCAAGAATTAGAAGCGCTTACCCAACAAAAGATCTTTTGGAACTTCACAGATCGAGGGACAGAGTCCTTCGTCCATATCGGAAATTATATCTGCCCTGCTCTCCGGCAGGGCCTTCTTCGGGCTTTTTATTGGGCGACCCCGGAAGCCCCCCGAGGGGTTTCTTGGGAAAAAGAGATGGGTTATATCTTTCGAGAATTTCGGAGAAACCATCCAGAAGCGTTTACCGATATCCGTATTGAGGGAACAAAGGCTCAGGCAACACTTTATGGCTTTCCATTGATTGTCTGCACTCTTCAGAACCTTCCCACTATTGAAGAAGAGGTTCTTCTTGATATTGATACCGATTTCCTCATCTCAGGGTTTTTAGAACATGGGGATGAAGACCCTCGCTGTAAGAAACCGTGGCTCTTCCCAGAGAATGTTGTCGACGCCTTGCGATCAAAGGGTATCCGGAGTGATTGTGTCACGATTGCCTATTCTGTCGAGGGGGGATTTACTCCACTTCCTTATAAATATTTTGGAGACGCCCTTGCACAACTTATCCGAGACCCCTCCGCTCCAAACGATGCTTATCATCACAAAAGATCTGCACAAGCCTTTGAAGAGGAGGGGAAGGTGGAGGAGACGATTTTGGAGTATCGAAAGGCCCTTGGGGTCAATCCAAAAGATGCTGCAAGCTTTTACAATCTTTCTTTGCTCTTTCTAAAAAGGGGAGAGAAAACAGAGGCCTCCCGACTTTATCGAGAAGCGGTTTCCGCGGATCCCACCTACGCCACCGCCTACAACAATTTTGGACCGGCCTATCAGAATCTTGGTCAATGGAAAAAGGCAGAGGAAGAGTACAAAAAGATTCTTACCCTCGACCCGAATCACGCCCATGCACTCTGCGGTTTGGGCCATACATTTAGGGCGGAGAAAGATTTTTCCCAGGCGCTCTTTTATTATGAAGAGGCCCTTTCGAAGAATCCCAGACTGGCCACGGCTTATTATGGGATAGGGTCTCTTTTTTTCGAGCAGGGAGAGTGGGATAGAGCCCTGAGTGCTTTCCGGAAGTCGCTCGAACTCAAAGGGCCGGAGGCGATTCTGAAATTCTGGATCGGTTCCGCCTTTCTCAAGAAAAAAGAGTCTCGTCTGGCAAAAGAGAACCTACTTGAAGCGGCGCGTCTCGGTTTCCATCCCTTACTTCTACATCTCCGTCTTTTTTGGATCTATTTTCGTGAGGGCCTCACCTACAAAATGGGAAGAGAAGCAAGGAAAATCCTTTTTCTTCTTTGGCTAGAGACAAAAAATTATTTTTTACGCCTCATCCATTTTCATGTTTAGACTTACGGATATCTTCGAGAAGAATGGAAGAATTCCTTGGCGACGGGTAGAGGAAGAAGCGATCCTCGTGGATCAGGATGAGGGAGACCTCCTCAAACTCACTCCTGTTGGCGCAGCGATCTGGGAGGCGTTGGACGGGAGTAGAACCGTTCAGGAACTTATCACACACATTGAACAAAACTTCGAAGCAGAACCCAAAAGGGTGAAGCATGATGTGCTTTCCTTCCTTAAAAAACTGAGGAGGGAAGGACTCATAGAGCCGAAACATTTTGCGGGTGCGGAAAAGGGAGAATAGAGCGGGTGGCATGCGATTTTCTTTCTTCTGTTACGGATCGTGAGTTTTTCAAGCGGCTCGTCGCAAAGAGTGAGAGGGGAAGACTCCCTCTTATCGGACAATGGGAATTGACTTGCCGCTGCAATCTTCACTGTATCCATTGCTACACAGATGTCTATAATCATCCTCAATATTTTCCCAAAGAACTTCAAACTGAGGAAGTCCTACGGATCTTAGGTGAACTTCATAAAGGAGGATGTCTTTGGCTTACCTTGACGGGTGGCGAAATCTTTATGCGAAAAGATTTTTTCCAGATCTATAAGGTTGCCAAGGACAAGGGATTTTTAATCACCCTTTTTACCAATGGGTCCTTGATTACCGAGGAGGTTTCCGATTTTCTGAAAGAAAATCCTCCTTTTTCCGTCGAGATCAGTCTTCATGCCACATCGAAAGAGATTTTTGAAAAGGTGACGCAGGGAGAAGGCTCTTTTCAGAAAGTATTACGGGCGATCAACCTTCTTTTAGAAAGAAACCTCCACCTTGTTTTGAAGGTGACGGGACTCACGGTGAATCGGGATGAGATTCTGAAGATCAGGGCTTTTGTGAAGGGTCTGGGAAACGTTTCCTTCAAATTTGGCGAGGAGATCCGGAACCGCCTGGATGGCTCAGAGGATGTTTTTGAATATCAACTTTCTGAAAAAGAACTGAGAGAGATCGAGGAAAAAGATCCGCAGATGCTTCGGGAAAAGGAAATCCAATTACGAGAGGCAGAAACCTACCAATGCGAATCAGGCTTCTTTAATTTTCATATCGATGCGTATGGGATGCTTCAACTCTGTTCCGGGAACCGGATGAAGGGTTACGACCTTCGAAAAGGTTCTTTTCACGATGGATTTTACAATCACCTTCCCCATTTTCCATGCCGGTTTCCTAAAAAGGAGTTTATGTTCAAGAAGAACGGATTTATCCCAATCAAAGCGGTTTCTTCAACTCCGTGAGAGGCCTTAAGATGAAGGAAACGATTCCTGAGATAGAGTATCATGATTTCAGCAGTGCGATCAATGACAAGGGATATGACTTAAGGATGCCAATCCGGGGCCAGATCGAACTTACCTATAAATGCAATATCCGTTGTGTCCACTGCTATACCGACTGCCACAATAACCCTCAGGACATTCAAAAAGAGCTTTCTTATGAAGAGGTCCTTCGGATGATCGATGAAATCCATGAAGCGGGGTGTCTCTGGCTTTGTCTTACGGGTGGCGAAATCTTCATGCGGAAGGACTTTTTTGATATTTATGACTATGCAAAGAAAAAAGGATTTCTTCTCATTCTTTTTACGAATGTCACCATAATCACTCCCGAGATTGCGGATCGGCTTGCGAAGGACCCACCTTTTTTGATTGAGACGAGTTGCCACGGAGGAACGGAAGAGGTTTTCGACGCGGTGACTCAGGTTCCCGGATCCTTCAAGCGATTTGTTGAAGGATTGCGGCTTCTTGTGGAACGGAAACTTCCGGTCAAGGTGAAAACAAAAGCGATGACGCTCAACAGGGGAAGGCTCCATGAGATTAAAGAACTGGTCGAAAGTTTCGGGCTGGAGTTCCGTTTCAGTACCGATATCTATCCTGATTTGAATGGTTCTTTGAAGCCCTGCGCCTATCGACTCACTCCAGAGGAAATTGTTGAACTTGAAATAAATGGCGAGGACATAGATACCGAGGATCGTTGTGTGGAAATTTCGGATGAGCCGACCGATCGGCTTTACCGCTGCGGTTGCGGGACCAATACGTTTCATGTTTCGGCTTGGGGAGAGCTTGGAACGTGTACTTTTATTGGGGAGCCGAGAGTTTCATTAAAACATTACTCCTTTCAGGAAGCGATCCAAGAAGTTTTTCCAAAAATTCGTACAATGACCTATCAAACCGATTCGCCCTGTCGGCAGTGTACGGTCTATTCGATGTGCGGGAAGATGCCTTTTCCGGCACGTTTTGAAAATGGAGAGAGTGAGATGCCGGTCGATCATTTCTGTCAGACAGCGCATCTTTTGGCTGAAAAGATAAGAAGGAGGTAAAGACAATGGAAGAGACAATGAAAAGGATGTATGAAACACCGAAAATTTTTAGAATCCGGTTAAACCATGAACAGGCGATCCTCTCTCAGTGCGCCACCAATGGGACCTCTGCTTCTGACAGCGGTACGAATACCTGTAGGGCAAATGGATGCCGAAGTTGGAGTAGAACGCAGGGAAACAGCGCGATCTCGTCTTAGGTACCCCTTAGATGCCTTCTTTCAGTCTCGAAATCGGAGGAATTGGATTTCACATTGAGTGGGAAAATTCTCATCCACGAGATTTTCCCTTCAGGTACGATCTTTTTCCTCTTCGGGGGAAACCAAGGGTTCATCTGACGGTTCATTGCGAGAACGGTTTCCCCGATTTCTTAAAAGAAAGGGTCCTTTTTGAACTGAAAGACCATTGGGCCCTTTACGAAAGCGATGGCCATTATTGGATCGAAACCTTTCATTCAAAGACAAAGCAGAGACAGTTCCTTGCTCACCTTACGAAAGATTTCTCGGAAGGTGAAGTCTATGCTGCCCCTGGATGGGTTTCTGGACCTCTCCATAGACTCTTTCCGCCGATAAAGCCCCGCTGGCCCTTTACAGAATTTATGAAGCCCTTAGGGCAGATTCTTCTTGTGCACCTCTTAAGTCAAGGAGAGGGGGTCGTTGTCCATGGACTTGGGATTCGAGAAGGGGGAGAGGGAAGAGCTTTTGTGGGTCCTTCTGGCTCGGGAAAGAGTACGCTTGCGCATCTGTTTCTTGGAACAGGAGGCGTTTCTATCTTGAGCGATGAGACCGTCATTATTCGAAAGGATGGCGCTTCTTTTTTCCTTCATGGAACTCCGTGGCCAGGGGATACATTCCGAATCTCTCAAGAATCGGCGCCTCTTAGGGGACTTTTTTTTCTTCAGCACGCTTCTCAGAATTCTCTTAAGCCTCTTTCACTGTCAGACTTCCCAGAGGTTCTTCTCCCACAACTTTTCCTCCCACACTGGGATGGCGGACGGATTCAAAAAGCGCTCGCCTTCTGTGAAGAGCTTTTTTCGAGTGTCCCATGCTATCAATTCGGATTTGTGAAAGAACAAAGCGCTATTTCTTTTCTAAAGGAGGCGGCGCGTCCTGATGAAGCCTATGCCCTCGCTAGATCCTAAAACCCCTTCGATCCCGGAGCGTTCTCCTATCGAGTTTTGGGATAACGTCGTTAGCAAAACAGAATCCTCACGGACCCTTTTAGAGGCGACTATGGAACTGACCTACGGGTGCAATCTCCGCTGCGTCCATTGCTATAATCCTACCCATAGGGCCAAGAAAGAGGAGATGCCGACGGAGAAAATCATTTCTATTTTTAAAGAACTCCGAACAGAAGGATGCCTTTCTTTAACCCTGACAGGCGGAGAGATGTTTACGCGGAGAGACTTTCTTGACATTTTGACTCGCGCTAAAGAGGAGGGATTCGCCGTTACCCTGAAAACAAATGGGACCTTCCTGACAGAGGAAATTGCCGATTGTCTCCAATCTCTCCTTCCTCTGGAGGTCGACCTCTCACTTTATGGAGCGACAAGGAAGATTTATGAAAGAGTGACCTCTGTTCCAGGCTCCTTCTCTAAATGTATCTCTGGAATTGAGCGGTTGATCAAGAAGAAGATCCCCGTAACGCTCATCATTCCTGCCATGACTGTGAACGTTGAGGAAGTGGAGAGGATGCAGGCGATGGCCAAGGGGTGGGGAATCCGAGCCGTAACCAGTACCGTAATTCATCCCAAGTCGGACGGTTCACTCGAGCCGCTTGTTTACCGCCTCGATCCTGACAAAGCGGCTCAACTTCTTCAAGATCCCCTTCCTCTTGTTTACCACAAACCGCTCGAGAAAGGAGAGGAAGGACCGAGGCGATGGAAAGGGCGGATGAATTGCCGGGCTGCCCAAAACTCCTGCGCGATTACTCCCTATGGGGAGATGAATTTTTGCGTCAGTTTTCCTTTCCCTAAGTATAATCTAATGAAGGGAACCGTTCACGAGGGGTGGCGCACCCTTCTTGATTGGTTTGATGCTTATGCGAAAAAAGAGCCTTCCGACGGAAAAAGTCTTCATCCCCTTTACCGTGGCTGCCCTCGGGATGGATGGGGGGAGGCGGACAACTTCGATGCCCCTGTTCCTTACTACGAAGCGCTCGCTCTGGCCGAGGAGCGCTTGAGACGACCCGCCCCGTAAATGATTTTTCTTCTCGCCATTGTTTTTCTGCTCACCCGAATTCTCCACCTTCTTTACTGTTTCCCAGAGCCTTTCACAGAAGAACTCCAGCGAGGAACCATTGCCAAAGAACTCATCCAGGGATTAAAGATCCCCTTTTTTGATTATGCTGCAGATCACTACAGTGGCGGGAGCCTGGTCTATGGAGTCCTGACGGTCCCCTCGTTTCTTGTCTTTGGGAAAAGTGTTTTTGTCCTTCGCCTGACGGCCCTCTTTTTCCAATTGGGGACGTTCCTCACATGGGCTCTGTTCATGAAGCGCTTTTTTGGAAGGAAAGCAGCTCTTTATATAGCGCTCCTTTACCTTTTTTCACCTCCGTATCTTACCCTCTATGCGATGTATGCAATGGGGGTTCATGCCGAATCCCTTCTTTTTACGGCACTCGGACTCTTCTTCCTCTTTCGTATTCTGTACGATGGAAAACATTCTCTGCGTTGTGCAGCCTGGTTAGGTCTTGTAGAAGGATTCGGCACTTATTTCAGTTATCAGCAGGTCGTCAGTCTCGCATGCTTTATTCTCTTCTGGTGCTACGAGGATCGAAGGCTCTTCCGAAAAAAAGAATTTTATCTTTTCCTCCTTTTTTTTCTCGTCGGTTTCAGTCCCTGGCTACTCTATAATGGCCTCTATGGTTTTCATGGCTTCGATCGTGTCAAGGAGGCTTTTGTCTATTCTTCTGTGGAACGGCCCCTGATTATTCCTTTTCGTTTCTTGAAACTGGCGACGCTTCGTTTGATACAACTCTTTTCCTTCAATTATCGAGAAGGAACCCATGTCTTATCGCATATAACACTTTTCAACATCGTCTATTACGCCGCCCTCTTTTTTTCTTATGGCATCCTCTGCCAGTTTGAAAAGGAGAATAAAAAAATTTATTTCTTTTTTCTGTTCCCCCTCTTCTTCCTATCCGCTGCAAGCCTCAGTCGATTCCATCTGGGGATCTATGAATTCCGCTATTATGTTCCTCTTTTTCCTTTTTTCTTTGCTGTGATCGCTCTGGCACTTGTCCGTTTAGGAAACTTCTCAAGAATCTTTCAAAAGGTCTCTTTGGGTATTCTTATTTTGCTTTTAGGGATGGGATGTGTGGGTGAACTGAATCTCCTGAGGTTCAAAGAATTCGCCCTTTCCTTGAAGCATCGAGGGTATTCCTATCGTCAATTGGGGTGGGCCCTTGCGTATCGCCATGGTCAGGATCTTAACCAACTTTCAGACTTAATAAAGGCATTGGATATGCGCTTATCTCCTTCCGAACGGTTCGACTTCCATCTTGGTTTAAGCCAAGACATGGTCTATCGCCCTGAGACACTGGAAAATCTCGAAAAACTTTTCCTTTGGGTCAAACAGTTAGACAGGATGTATCAACCTTTTTATCTTAAGGAGATCGGCAATGCGTGGAGTTCTTCCGAGAAGGCTTTCTTGAAGAGGATCGATTATTGGGCGAGTTCTCTGGGTCAAGAAGATCAGCCTTATTTCGTCGAGGGACTCATAGGATCTCTTGAAGGTTTACCCTTTCGGATGCGTTTGAAACAGGATCGAATATTCGGATATGTCTTGAGACAGGTAGAGAGCGTCTCCCCCCAAAACCAGAAGGCCCTGGTTTACGCTCTCGGAAAGCATGCCTGGGGATATCCATTTGCTGATTCCTTTCTTGACAAAATGAAACGTCACCGCGATATTGAAAATCGATTTCAAGAAGAACTCCTTCCCCTCTATTATCAGGGCGTCGGAGCGCTTCTGGCAACTCTTTTCGATTCCCTCCTAGGGGAGTGGCCATTTCTCCTCAATGAAAAACTGAAGGGTGTGGACGAAAAGTGGAAGGAGGCGATCTTCTGGGGTGCTGGATTTGAAGCCCCTCTTCTTTTTGAAGATCCTTATGAATACAAGAGGATGGCCAAGGCGATTCCTGTAGAATGGAGAGGAACCTTTGAACAGGGACTTTCAGACCGGTTTGCCTGGGGCGGGAGGAATTACTGGATTGAAGAAGAACTAAACATTACTTCGGTGTCCCGAGGGAGGCGACCTCTTCTTGAATAATCTCTTTATCGATGGTTTTGGTTTTCCTGCCGAAGCCGTTTAAGAGGCATAAATCGCAGAGTCGATTCACCCGTCTCGGGATTCCTCCTGAATAATCGTAAATGAGTTTCAAGGCCGACGCCGAAAAAGGAGATTCAACACCTCCTGCAACCTTGTAGCGGTGCGACACATATTCCGCCGTCTCTTTTTCATCGAGATTGTCGAGATGACATTTGGTGCTGATCCGCTGTTCGAGTTGTCTCAATTCATCGACCTTCGTCCTCAATTCCGGCTGACCCATCAGAACAAGGGTTAATAAAAAGCGATCCTCAAGTTGAAAATTGAGGAGGAGTCTTAACCCCTCAAACACCTCGGCGTCCTGTATGATGTGGGCCTCGTCGACCACAATGACCGTTTCCTTTCCCTCTTTGAAATTTTTATTGAGGATATCCTTAAGGGTGAGATAAATGACGTTCGTCAGGACCTCTGTCTTTTTTGTCGGAAGTCCTCCGCCTCCGAGTTCCTGCGTGATCAAGAGAAGAAGTTCCAGATAACTCATTTGGGGGTTTGTGAGAAACGCCACTTTATATTTCTCCTGACTCAGTTCCTTCATGAGGGTATAGCCCAAGAGGGTCTTGCCGCAACCGAAAACTCCTGTCAGGAGTGCGCCTCCCACACGTTCCTGGATGGCATAGATCAGGCGGGAGAGAGCCTCTTCATGCTGTTGGGAGTGATAGAGGAAGCGGGGGTCGGGCGTGTTTTGGAACGGTTTTTCTTTTAATCCCCAGTAGGCTTCGTACATTACCTTCATCTTAGCAAATTTTAAAGCCCAAGCAAGGGAAAATTGCCTCGCAGTCGACGCAGTCGGCGCAGTCGGGACTAAGTCCCAATGACGGTTGGACTAAGTCCCTGCTTCATAGGGGAAAAGTCTAAGGGGAGAAGGGACTTAGTCCCGCCTTACGTGGTTTATGGTAAAATGGAATGAAATGGAAAAAGCGCTTTTGGTGACTTGCGGGATTGAAAAGGAAGACAGTTGGGAAGTAGAGGATGCCTCGAGTGAACTCCGCGCTTTAACCCTTTCGACGACGGCGCAGGTTTTGGAGGAGGTTCTCTGTAGGCGCCACGAACCGGCTCCGAGCACCTTTATCGGGAAAGGGAAGGCAGAGGAAATCGGCGAACTCTGCCGGGGGAGAGATGCGGATCTTGTCATTTTTGGAAATGATTTAACCGCAACGCAGCAGAGGAACCTTGAAGAGCTCTGGTCGATCAAGGTGATCGACCGGACGCAACTGATCCTTGATATTTTTGCGCAGCGGGCAAGGTCGACCGAAGGGAAATATCAGGTTGAACTGGCACAGCTTCTCTACCTTTTACCCCGTCTTTCGGGAAAAGGGATTATGCTTTCGCGACTCGGCGGCGGGATCGGAACAAGAGGACCGGGGGAACAGAAGTTGGAAATGGACCGGCGGCGGATCCGGAAGCGGATTACGAAGCTTGAAGGAGAATTGGAAGCCCTCAGACGACGGCGCTCGACGGTTCGGAAGAAACGGTTGGATTTGCCTCTTTCGACGGTGGCGATCATCGGCTATACGAACGCCGGGAAAAGCTCCCTCTTTAACCGACTCACCGACTCCCAGGAAACGGTGGAAGACCGGCTCTTTAGCACCCTCGACCCGGTTGCCCGAAAATGCGTCCTTCCAAACAATCAGAGGGTCATTTTTCTAGACACCGTCGGGTTTTTACACAACCTTCCCCATCACCTCATCGAAAGTTTTCAAGCAACGCTCGAAGAGGTGACTGAAGCGGATCTTCTCCTTCACCTGTTGGATGTGAGTCACCCAAGGGTCAGGGAACAGAACGACGCGGTCTGCCAGGTTTTAAAGGATTTAAAGATCGAGAGAAAACCGGTCATCTCCTGTCTTAATAAGGTCGATCTCCTCTCTTCTGTGAGCGAAAGGGGGAAAGCCCGGCTTCAGAAGGAGTTTCAAAGCGCAATGCTCCTTTCTGTCAAGACCGGCGAAGGGATAGACAAACTGCTAGACCAACTTACCGGAACCCTTCAGAATCTCCTGACAAGAATCGGAGTCCTCCTTCCCCACAATAAGATGGGATATATAGAACTTATTTATTCACAAGGAGTTGTAACAAAAAGAGAAGATAGGCAAGAAGGTGTCTATCTTGAAGCAGAACTTCCCACCAAGGTGGTCGCAATGCTGAGAGGGGTCACCTACTCCCTTCGAACTTAATCGCTTTCTATTTTCTCCTTGACAAATTCCCCCTTCTTTGCATAGACTTAGTATTAGCACTCTAACTCATAGAGTGCTAAATTTTAAAAGATGGTTAATTTAACTGACTACGAAATAAGAAGAAACAGGATTCTCCTTGCGGTGATTGAATCCTTCATTCAGACCGCCCTTCCAGTCGGCTCCAGGGTGGTGTCGGAGATCTCTAGGCTGGGCTTAAGTACAGCCACCATTCGGAACATCATGGCGAGACTTGAAGAGGAGGGATATATCACACATCCCCACACCTCTGCCGGAAGGATCCCGACCCCCAAAGGATACCGTTTTTACGTCGATCATCTCATCGCCACGGAACGGTTGACCGAAAAAGAACAACAGTGGATTGAGGAGGCGTTTCAACAGTCGGCGATGATTGAGAAAGTGATGGAGAAAACGGCCCGGCTCCTTTACGAGATCACAGATCAGGTGGCAGTGGTCCTTTTTCCTCAAACCGAATTGAGCCTCTTGAAACGGATTGAACTGATCCCCGTTAAAGAGCATGAGGTCTTGGTGGTGTTGGTGACGAGTGCCGGCTTCATCAAGAATGCACTCGTCCAGGTGGAGGAGGAGACCGGGAAGGAGGAACTTCTGCGGATTTCCCATTTTATGAATGCAGAATTGTCGAATTTAACGCTCTCCGATGCCTATGACACCCTTTACCATCGTCTTTTGGATGAGCGGAGTTCTTTTTTCTATATTTGCAAACGGGCGAAAGAAATCATGGAAATCAGCGGCTTATTGGAAGGAGAAGAAAGACTTTACCTAGAAGGAACCCATACGATCCTGGAAAAACCGGAATTCCGAAGCTTTGAAAGAATTCAATCGATCCTGTCTGTTCTTGAGGAGAAAAAAAGACTCCTTGAAATTTTAAGACGGGACTCTGCCTCGGAAGGAGTCCACGTTCATATCGGTGAGGAGATAGGGGACGAAGGCATCCAGGGATGCAGTCTTGTGACGTCGAGTTATCGTGTCGGGGAAAGTCAGGGTACCTTGGGGGTGATGGGCCCGACGCGGTTGAACTATGGTCGTGTGATGTCGATCGTGCGTCATATCGCTTCCAAAATCACGGAGTGGACGGAGACGTTTTGATCATGGGACAAGAAGAAAAACAAGACGCAGAGCAACAAGCAACAAGCGACAAGCAACAAAAAGGAAAGCGGAGAATCAAAGTCGACGAGGAAGAGTACCATTCTCTTCAGGATAAGGCGAAGCGCGCGGATGCGCTTTTCGATCAGCTTCTCCGTCTTCAAGCAGAATTTGAAAATACTCGTAAGCGTTACCTGAAAGAGAAAGAAGAATATATCCGATTCGCGCATGGGGAGATGGTCTTGGAACTTTTGCCCGTTTACGACCATTTTAGGATCGCCCTTACCAATCTTCAGGCGATGCCGGGAGAAGGGGCAAACCATGGAGCAATGCTTCAGGGCATCCAGATGATTCAGAATGAGATGTGGAATCTTCTTTCGAGAAACGGTCTTTCAAGGATTGAAACGGTAGGACTTCCTTTTAATCCTGAGCAACATGAAGCCCTTGAAAGTGTTGAAGCAGACGACTCTCTAGAAGGGATGGTGATTGAGGAAATCCGTCCGGGGTATCTTTTGAATGGGAAACTCTTAAGACCAGCCTCTGTGAAGGTTGCAAAAAGAAAGACACAAGAGACATAGCATTTTATTTTAAAGGAGGTTTGAAATGGCAAAGGTTATCGGAATCGATTTAGGAACATCTAACTCTGCAGCAGCGGTGATGGAGCGTGATCGGCCCGTCATTATCCCGAGCGCAGAAGGGTCTACCTTGGGAGGGAAAGCCTTTCCTTCCTATGTTGCCTTTACCAAAGAGGGTCAGCGCCTCGTTGGGGAGCCGGCGCGCCGGCAGGCGAGTGTGAACCCCGAAGGAACCGTTATGGCGGCAAAACGGAAAATGGGAACCGATCACCGCTTTAAGGTGCATGGCAAAGAGTACACCCCGCAGCAGATTTCCGCATTCATCCTACAGAAGATAAAGGCAGATACGGAGGCGTATCTCGGTGACAAAGTGGAAGAGGTGGTGATCACCTGTCCTGCCTACTTCGATGACAATCAGCGGACCGCAACGAAAGACGCGGGGGAGATTGCAGGGCTCAAAGTCCTTCGGATCATCAATGAGCCGACAGCCGCTTGCCTCGCCTACGGTCTTGAAAAAGCGGGTAAAGAACAGAAAATCATGGTCTTTGACTTAGGCGGCGGGACGCTCGATGTCACAATCCTTGAAATGTGGGCCGAGGGAGGATTTGAGGTGAAGGCGACCAGTGGGGACACCCAACTCGGTGGCACCGATATGGACCGAACACTCATCGACTACATCGCCGAAACGTTTAAGAGAGATAGCGGCATCGACGTTCGCAAGGATCCGATGGCCACCCAACGGATCCGAGAAGCGGCGGAGAAGGCGAAGATTGAGCTTTCAAGTACGCTCACCACGGACATTAATCTTCCATTCATCACGGCGGATCAGCAAGGTCCCAAGCATCTCACGATGAACATTACCCGGGCGAAACTTGAAGAACTCGTGAGGCCGATCATCGACCGATGCCGTGGTCCCTTGGAACAGGCACTCTCCGATGCGCATCTTTCTCCACAGGACATCCATAAGATCATCATGGTCGGGGGGCCGACCCGGATGCCGATTGTTCAGAACTTTGTGGAAGATTACGTTGGCAAAAAGATCGAGCGGGGCGTGGATCCAATGGAATGCGTGGCCCTCGGGGCGGCGATTCAGGGGGCGATCATCAAAGGAGATATTAAGGAAGTTCTCCTTCTCGATGTCACACCCCTTTCTCTCGGGATCGAGACACTCGGCGGAGTCATGACCCGCCTTATCGAGAGGAATACCACGATTCCGACGAAGAAAAGTCAAATTTTCTCGACAGCGGCAGACAGTCAAACGGCAGTAACCGTTCGGGTCCTTCAAGGAGAGCGGGAAATGGCTGATGGCAATGTGGAACTCGGGCGGTTTGACCTGGTGGGGATTCCTCCCGCTCCCCGCGGAGTTCCGCAAATCGAGGTCACCTTCGACATCGATGCAAACGGGATCGTCCATGTGGGGGCGAAAGACCTCGGGACCGGGAAGGAACAGACGATCCGTATTACTGCACCGAAGAAACTCGCGAAGGAAGAGATCGAGAAGATGGTGAAGGATGCGGAGAAATTCGCCGACCTCGACAAGAAACGGAAGGGAGAGGTGGAAACCCGGAACCAGGCCGATACCCTTGCGTATATGACCGAGAAGACCCTGAAAGACCTCGGGGATAAGGTTCCGGCGGAGGAAAAAGAAAAGGTTCAAAAGAAACTGGATGACCTCAAGGAAGCGCTCAAGGGGAACGACTCGGAGAGAATCAAAAAAGCGTCGGAGGAACTGACTCAGGCCTCCCATGGGATTGCAGAGATCCTCTACCGCGACGCGGCGAAAAAGCAGTCCGAGGCACAGGCGAAGCCCTCGGGACCGTCTGAAGGTGCCGGTGAGAAGGGGAAGAAGGACGACGTCGTCGACGCGGAGTATAAGGTGGAGGACGAGGGGAAATAATGAAGCCCTCACCTTTGCCTTCGCAGCACGCTCACCAGCCCCAGCGTGGCTGGTTCGCTCCGCTGTGTCCCTTCGCTCGTCCGCCTTCGGCGGACACCATGCCCGCTTCGGGCCACAGAGGGCTGCTTAAGGCAAGAGGCTCGGGCTTCATCGAATAAGCAGCGTTTAGAAGTGGTCGCAAATTGCGACCACCTCGGTATCGTGAACCGATGAAAAAGGTTATCGCAAATTGCGATAACCTCGAAGTTAAGTATTGTGTCACCGGAATTGCGAGAAGGCATCAGGTGGGGATGAAAGGGTCGGTAAGGCGTGAATAAAAAAATCGGTTTGACGATCCAACTGGCTGTTTCGGGTGCGCTTATTTTCTTTCTCATTTTTTTCGTGCGTCTCGAGCGACTCAAGATGGTCCTTTCGAAATGTAGTCCTCCTCCTCTTCTCATGGCCCTGGGGTTGTTGCCGTTTATTCTATGGTTGCGTGCCTATCGATGGGCCTGGATCATCAATCGAAAGGAAAGGTATTTTCCTCTCCTCGACCTCTTTTTTTTAACGTTGACAGGGGTGGCCCTCGGCTTTGTGACGCCAGGAAGCCTCGGCGAAATCGGGCGGTCCTACTTCGGAACAAAGGCGTTTGGTTACCGTGAGGAAATGGTTTCTTCGACCGTTGTAGACAAACTCTACGGACTTTTGGCGCTTTTTCTCCTTGGGGCGATTTGCGCCCTTCCTCTTTCCTTTTTCGGATACGGCACCTTGTCCTTGGCGCTTTTTTCCCTCTTGGCCCTATTTTTGGTTGTCCCGGATCTCTTTCCCTGGGAGAAGATGAGTCATTGGAGTGGTCGGTTTGTCAAACGAAAACTGGATGCAGCGCGCCTGCTGGAAGGGTTTACCCTTTCTTTCAAACGGAAGATGATGGTGACGTTCCTTTCGCTCCTCTCGTGGCTGGGCACCTATTTTCTGTTTTTCCTCATCTGTCTTTCTTTTCAGTCTGGAATTTCTTTTTCTTACGTTTTAGCGATGGCCCCTCTTATCTCGCTGGCGGGACTCTTTCCGTTGACCTTCGTGGGCGTTGGCTCCCACGAGGCAGTCATCGTCTATCTTTTTCTTCGGGTAGGCATCCCGGCAGAAGTGGCCCTGCTGGTCTCTTTGACCTTTCGGCTCGTGTTTATTATTGTTCCTGGTATCGCAGGCGTTGCTCTTATGTCTTTGTTTGAAAAAAGGAGAGTTGCGGAGACCCCTCCATGAAACTTTCATTGCCCTTTGTAATCTAATCTTTAAACGGAGCCACTCAACGGAATAATGACGACGAAAAGGGATTATTACGAGATTTTGGGGGTCGGTAAGAGTGCGAGCGCCGAGGAGATTAAGAAGGCGTATCGGCAGTTGGCGCTTAAGCACCATCCCGACCGGAATCAGGGGAATAAAAAGGAAGCGGAGGAAAAATTCAAGGAGATCTCCGAAGCGTATGCCGTCCTTTCGGACCCACAGAAGCGTTCCGTTTATGACCAGGTCGGTCATGCCGGATTCGACCAGCGCTACACGACCGAGGATATCTTCCGGGGCGCCGATTTTTCAAGCATTTTTGAGGATCTTGGATTCGGCGGCTCCCTCTTTGAAGACCTTTTTGAAGGCATGGGGCTTTTTGGCAGTCGGAGTCAGCGCCGGTCCGGTCCCAGCGCCGGTCGGAATTTAGGATATGAATTGGAAATTACTCTCCGAGAAGCGGCAAGCGGCGTTGAAAAGACCATCCACGTTCCTCGTTTAGAAACGTGTAACAGCTGCTCAGGAGAGGGTACGAAGGCCGGAACCAAGCGGAAAAATTGTCCTCGGTGTCAGGGGCGTGGACAGGTGGTTTCGCAAGCCGGATTTTTCAGCATCGCCCAGACCTGCCCGCAGTGTCGCGGAGAGGGGAGTTTGATTACCGATCCCTGCACGGCCTGTCGTGGCGAAGGAAGGGTGGAGGTCGATCGGAAAATTCGGGTCAAAATTCCGCCGGGGGTGGATACCGGATCGCGTTTGCGGATTTCAGGAGAAGGAGGAGCGGGGACTCGTTCTGGCCGTCGGGGAGACCTCTATGTCTCCATTGCCGTTCAACCGGATAAGGTCTTTGAGCGACACGGCGATCATCTTTTGTGTGAACTGCCGGTCGGATTTGTTCAAGCCACCCTCGGTACCGAAGCGGAAGTTCCGACCTTAGACGGAAAGGTCAGGATGAAGATCCCTCCCGGCACGCCGAGCGGGAAGATATTTCGACTGAAAGGGAGAGGCATTCCTTCGTTGGATGGATATGGCCGGGGAGACCAGCATGTTCGGGTCGTGGTCTCTATCCCAACCCATGTGACAGAAGAAGAAAAGCGTCTTCTTCTTGAATATGCCCGTTTAAGGGGTGAAGCGGTTAATTCCCATAATGACTCTTTTGTTCAGAAAGTAAAACGGACATTTAAAGGGGGATAAAGTAATCTCAGACCCAAGACCCAAGACTCTGAAAAGATTCTTTTACTTCTGGCTTCCTGTTTTCCTGTACGCAGGACTTATTTTTCTCCTCTCCTCCTTCCCTCTTTATTTTCCTCCTGCGCTCGGCATCCGTTTTTGGGACAAGTTGATGCATACGGTTGAGTACGGTATTTTGGGCTTTCTTTTGGCAAGGGCCTTTTTGAAGTCGAGCCCTCCTTTTTTTCGGAGATCTTTTCAAGCGTGGGCGGTGGGAATCGCCATCTTCTACGGGTTTACCGATGAAATTCATCAACTTTTTGTACCCATGAGACAACCCAGTTCCTTTGATCTTTTATGCGATGGGCTTGGGGCAGTCGTGGCGCAACTTTTTTTCATCGGGAAACGGGGTTTCTGACATGGAAAAGATTTTGAAAGGTGCTCACATTCGGGAGGAACTTCGAGATCACCTTCCTTATAGTTTTGGGAGCACCCTGGCGGGGATTGGGGTCCTGGGGGTTTTTTCATACCTTATGACTCAGGCGAAGACAGGAGTGCTCTTCTCCGATTTCTCGGTGGTTCTTTTTCATTTTTTTCATCCTTTTCATGTCTTCTTCAGCGCCACGACCACCGCCGCCATGTTTGGACGACATGAGCGGAATTTTTTCAAAACGATCGGCGTAGGAATAGCGGGATCGGTCATTCCGTGTATCTTAAGTGACATTCTTTTCCCGTACGTCGGAGGACGCCTCTTCGGAATTCCGATGGTCTTTCACCTTGATTTTGTCCTTCACCCCTTTTGGATGACCCTTATTCTTTTTGGCGGGATCCTGACCGGCTCTTTCATTTCCGAGCGTGTGGCTCGGAGTACCTTCTTTTCCCATTCCATCCATGTGTTTATCTCCACGATGGCGACACTCACTTACTTTACCGGTTTTGGGCTTTCAGAGTGGCCTCGGCATCTCTTGTCCATTCTGGTCATCGGCATGTTGTCTGTTATTGTACCTTGTTGCTTTGGGGATATTGTCGTTCCCCATCTTTTTACGGAGAAAGTTCATAGACACTAATGGGTGATATCCTTCCTTTCCGAGGAATTCGGTATAATCCAAAACGGATCCAAAACCTTTCTAAAGTGATCAGCCCTCCTTACGACATCATCACGAAGGAAGATCAGTCCAGTTACTATCATGCCTCGCCGTACAATGTCATTCGCCTCGAATTGGGAAAAAGGTTTTCGCGGGATGACGGGATGCGCAATTGTTACACCCGCGCCCGGACTTTTTTCGAGAAGTGGCTCTCCCGCGGCGTGCTTATTCAAGACGTTGAACCCTCTATCTATATCTATGAGCAGAAATTTAAAAAAGGGAAGAGGTGGGTTCGCCGTCTAGGATTTATCGCTCTTTTAGAACTCACAGGTTCAAGGAAATATCCAATTTTCCCCCATGAAGAAACGTTTGACCCCCCCAAAGAAGATCGACTTCAACTCATGAAGGCCCTGAAAGCAAACACCAGCCCCCTCTTTTTCTTATTTTCGGATCGTCGGAAAGAAGTGGATGGGATGATGAAGCGCTGGATAAGACGGACCCGCCCCATCGGGGCAGTTTCCCACGATGAGGAATGGCATACCCTCTGGCGTTTGACGGACCCCTCTTTGATCGAGAAATTGCGCCGGACGATTCGTCATCGCCCTCTTTTCATCGCGGATGGGCACCATCGTTACGAAGTGGCCCGCGCTTATGCCCACCAGTTTGTCATGGCTTATTTTTCGAATCTTTTGGACGAACATCTCACGATTCTCCCGATCCATCGCCTTGTCAAAGGCCTTGATGGAAATAGGAACAAACTTCGGAAAACTCTTTCGTCCCTTTTTGCGTTTAAACCGTTCCGGACGGTGTCCGCGCTTCTGGAAGCGATGGAGAAGAACCGGCAGGGGTATGTCTTTGGGATGGTTGCCAAGGGAGGCCCTGTTTATCTTATGTCCCTTAAAGGGCGAAAGGTTCTTTCAGAATTGGATGATACGAT
Source organism: Candidatus Omnitrophota bacterium (assembly GCA_016206785.1). Classification (GTDB taxonomy): domain Bacteria; phylum Omnitrophota; class Gorgyraeia; order JACQQV01; family JACQQV01; genus JACQQV01. The sequence goes on along the minus strand of JACQQV010000021.1, from coordinate 53,017 downwards.
TCGGCGTTCCGAAACCTGGCGCAGACTCGATGTGACGGTTCTCCACGAAATTCTTCTTAAAAAAGGATTGGGTCTTACCGAGAAGAAAATCTGTCAGGATGTCTGTTTTCTCCGCGATCTTCCTCGATGCTTAGATCTTGTTGATCGGGGAGAGTATCAAGTCGCGTTTTTACTTCGGGCCCCACGCATTGAACAGGTGCAACGGATCGCCCTTTCGGGGGAGAAGATGCCTCAAAAATCGACTTACTTTTATCCGAAACCCCTCACGGGGCTGGTGATGTATCGGTTCAATAATTCAAAAGTAAAAACGAAAAAGGCAACAATGAGGTAACGATGCCAATTTTCGGAAAGCCCAAGTATACCGTCGTGAAAGTCTCTCGCAAGAAAACGATGCCGGAGGGGCTCTGGACGAAATGCGAAGATTGTGGAGAAATTATCTACAATAAAGTGTTAGAGGAGAATCTTAGGGTCTGCCCGAAATGTCAGTATCATTTTGTGCTGTCGGCGCCTCAGCGCATCACCCTTCTCATCGACAGTTCCAGTTTCGAAGAATTTGATCGGGACTTAAGGTCCCTGGATCCTTTGCAATTTAAAGGGCCGAAAGGGAGTTATCCTGAGAAGGTCAAAGAAGACCAGGCCTTAACCACGCTTTCAGAGGCGGCCCTCTGCGGTCGAGCGACGATCGAGGGAAAGAAGGTGATTTTCGGAGTCACAGACTCCCGGTTTATGATGGGATCCATGGGAAGTGTCGTCGGTGAAAAGATTACCCGTTCCATCGAAACAGCAACGGAGGAACACCTCCCCTTAATCATTGTTTCTGGGTCGGGTGGAGGCGCCCGCATGCAGGAGGGGATGCTTTCTCTCATGCAGATGGCCAAGACCTCGGCGGCGCTCGCAAGACTCCATAAAGCAGGACCCCCTTTTATTTCCATTCTCACCAATCCCACCATGGCGGGGGTGATGGCGAGTTTTGCCTCGTTGGGGGATGTGATCCTGGCGGAACCGAAAGCCCTCATCGGTTTCACAGGACCTCGGGTCATTGAACAGACGATTCACCAACGGCTTCCTCATGGTTTCCAGCGGTCGGAATTTCTGCTGGAACATGGGCTGGTCGATATGGTCATTCATCGAAAGGCGTTAAAAGGCACGATTGCGAAGTTGTTAGAATACCTCTCTACGAATAGACCAAAGACCGAAGACTAAAGACTCTGAGGTGTTGGATGGCTCAGGTTTCGCTCGTGAAAGTTTCGAAGGTCTATCCCGGGAATATCCGGGCCGTCGATCGCGCAACCTTCTCGGCAAATCATCGGGAGTTCCTTGTCTTAGTCGGACCCTCCGGGTGTGGAAAGTCGACGCTTTTGAGACTGATCGCCGGCCTCGAAACAGCCACGGAGGGCGAGATCACCATCGGCGGGAAAAAAGTGAACGACACGCCTCCCCGCGACAGAAATATTGCAATGGTTTTTCAGAATTACGCCCTCTATCCCCATATGTCTGTCTACGACAATATGGCCTTCGGGTTGAAACTCCGACGTTATCCTGGGTCTGAAATCAAAACACGTGTCAAAGAGGCCGCGGAGATTTTGGGCATCACCTCTCTTCTTCGTCGCAATCCTCGCGAACTTTCTGGAGGCGAGCGCCAACGGGTTGCTGTCGGCCGAGCCATTGTTCGCAAGCCCGAGGTTTTCCTGTTTGATGAACCGCTCTCAAACCTCGATGCGAAGCTGCGGGTGCGGATGAGGGCGGAACTGAACCGGCTCCATCTCCGTTTGCAGACCACGATGATTTACGTCACCCATGATCAGACAGAAGCGATGACGATGGGGAACCGCATCGTTTTAATTAAAGAAGGAGTCATTCAACAGATCGCCGATCCAAAGACCCTCTATGACCATCCTGTGAACAAATTTGTGGCAGGATTTATTGGAAGCCCTCCCATGAACTTTATTGAAGGGTCCATTTTCCGCCGAGACGGAAAATTTTATTTTCATGGGGAGAGTTTTCAGACCCGAATCCTCGCAGAGATGACCCAAGCCATCGCCCCTTACGAAGGGAGACAGGTCACGATGGGGGTTCGGCCGGAGGATCTTTATGACAAACTTCTTATCTCAGAGGCTTCTCCTGAAAATACGATGAAGGCTTCTGTCGAGATGATCGAGCCGATGGGCTCCGAGTTCTTCCTGCATCTGACCACGCCTCATCATGCGTTGATCGCCCGAATGGGGGGTCGTGATCGACCCGAAATCAACCAAGACCTCGAGCTGGTTTTGGACACGAGCAAGATCCATTTCTTCGACAAAGAGACCGAGGCGACGATCGTTTGAGGTTTTTCATGAAAAACCGCACAGGAACTCTTTTCCTTTTCGCGACGGGATGGTTTCTGACGTTGTGTGCCCTACAACTTTTTTCCCCGGCGAAAGGCCCCTTGCCGGAGTCCTCCCGCCCACTCTTTCTCGCGATCTCCTTTTTTTTCTGTTTTCCATCCCTTCTGGCCATGTTGGCTGGAGAGGTCGTTTTGGGTTGGGGGGTGACCGTTTTTTCGGTTTTGACCCTCTCGTTTTTTTCCCTCAAGCATCTCTCCCTGCTTCTGTTATGGCCTGCCCCGCTTCTCATCGGAGTCACATCCCTTTCCCATGTTGCGGTGAGGGCCCTTCGGGAGAAGTCCAAGGAGAGCGAGATATCCCTTGAACGGCTGGAGCGAGAAGGAAATCTTCTGAACGCACAGGCCCAAGAAGAAACCCTCCAATATCCTGCCCTCAAAAGAAAACTGGAACGATATGCTTCTTTGAGCCAAGTGACCCATCTTTTGAGTTCGAGTCTTGTTGTTAAAGAGGTCACCCAATGCGCGGCACAGCAGGCGTATGAGGTGATTGGGAAGTCGGCGGGATCGTTTCTTCTCGTCTTGGAGGAAGGGGGCGAAGAACTTTTGCTCGCCAGTTCTTTTCTCGCGAAAGATTTTTCAGGCCCCAAATTAAAAAAAGGGGACCTTTTTGATCAATGGGTGCTCAAAAACCGGCGGCCCCTTTTGGTTCGGAATAGCCGCGAAGATTTTCGTTTTAACCTCGATCAACTGGAAAAGCGGGAGGTGGCGTCTTTGATGATCACCCCGCTCACGACGGGTCAACGGATTACAGGACTCCTGAGGGTAGAATCGCTGGAGAAAGATATCTACACCTCGGATGATCTTCGTCTTCTCTCGATCATTGGAGATTTGGTTGCTGCAAGTCTCGAAAATGCGCATCTTGCCCAACGGACAGAAGAATTAGCCCGTGTGGATGAACTGACCGGTCTCTATGTCCATCGCTATTTTCAGGAAAGGCTTCAAGAAGAATTTTCCCGCTCCCAAAGAAACCGGGCCCCCCTTTCACTCCTCATGATCGATATTGACCATTTCAAGACTTACAATGACCGATATGGCCATATCGCGGGAGACCTTGTGCTCAAACAGGTGGCCCATCTTCTTAAAGAAAAATCAAAGGCGGGCGACCTTGTCTGTCGGTACGGCGGCGAAGAGTTTTCGATTATCCTTCCGAATCGGGCGAAGGGGGAAGCCCTCTCCCTTGCAGAAGAGTTGCGCTTCTGCGTCGAGAAGGAAGCATTTACGTTGCGCCGGGAGACTACGCATGTGACCATTTCCATCGGCGTAGCGAGCTTTCCAGCAGATGGGCTTGTCAAAGATGAACTTTTGAAGCGCGTAGACAGTTTTCTCTACCAGGCCAAGCGGGAAGGGAGAAATCGCGTATGTGGGTCGTAACCCTTTTTGGGCTTGAAGGGGCACTCGCCTTTTTGCTGGCATTTTCTTTTCGAAGAAGGGCCGTTCAGATGCTTTCACATCTGAGGGGAGAGTTAGAAGCGAAAGAGGGTTCCGTTCGAAAGAAGAGAGAAGAGCTCACCCAGAAGAAGGAAGAAAATACGCTGTTGGGGCGCCGGGTGGCGGAACTCATCGAATTATACGAGTCGACGAAGGAGGCGTCGGCAAGTCTCAAATTCCAGGAAGTCTTTATGATTCTCCGTCAGGTGTTCCATTCCAATTTTTCTTTTGAGAAAGGGTACCTTTTCCTCCCTCAGGAAGAGACCCGCTCACAAGGACCTCAACGGATCGATGAGATTTATTCCGTCTCTCGAGACGGAACGCCGGTGAGAGTCGATCCAAAAGAAATCCCCTATTTGGAGGAAATCCTCGAAAGGTCGGAGAAAAAAGGAGGGGCCTTTCAGGGCAATTCTTTTCCTTTTGTCGCCGTTCCGTTGTGGGTGAAGGATCAGCTCATCTCCATCCTCGCTTGCGAGAAGTTGCAACCGGAAGATTTGGAAAAGTTCACGATCCTCTCCCGTCAATTTGCCTTGGCCATCCAGAAAGTCAAGTTATACGAAAAACTTCAAGAACTCTCCATCACCGACGGTCTGACCCGCCTCTATGTCCGACGTTACTTTTTGGAACGTTTTCGTGAAGAACTTGAGCGCTCCAAGCGGTATACCCTCCACCTCTCGTTTCTCATGGCGGATATCGATCACTTTAAGCAAAGAAATGATCACTATGGACACCTGGTGGGAGATGTCCTCTTGAGGGAAGTCGCCACCCTTTTGAAAGCGAATGTGCGGGAAATTGATCTCGTCGGCCGGTACGGGGGTGAAGAATTCTCCATTGCCCTGCCAGATACCCGTCTTGCAGAAGCCTTGCAGGTGGCCGAGCGTATCCGGAAAGCGGTCGAGGGTAAAATGTTTGAGGCCTATGATGAGACCATCCGACTGACCCTCTCCATCGGCGTAGGGGCCTATCCTGAGGACGGGAAAGAACCGATGGGCCTTATCGAGGCGGCCGATACAGCGCTTTATGAGGCGAAGCAATCGGGGCGGAACAAGGTAGTCTCTACGGCTTCCGTATCGGATCCTCAAGGGGGGAAATCAGATGTTGAGGTCTAACGCACTTCTTGATATTATAAAAAGTCAATGAGAAAAGAAATCTCTCTGGGCGTTGATTTTGGTGGAACTCGCATCAAAATCGCTCTGGTAGATTCAAAAGGCCGCATCCTTCATCGCGCCGCCGTAGCGGTTCGAAGATCCTGGCCGCGAAAAAAGCTGTTCGGTGTCCTTGTCCAAACCATTGAAAATTTTCTAAACACCCACACCCCTTCCAAGAAATCTCTCCTGGGGGTCGGGATGGGGCTCCCGGGGCTTATTGATTTTAAGAGAGGATTTGTTCACCGTTTTATCAATGTCCGCGGCTTTAGGAATCTTCCGTTGGCGTCGATGCTGCGACGGAGATTGAAACTTCCCGTCTTTATCGACAACGACGTGAATCTCATGACGCTGGGGGAAGCGACCTACGGGGCGGCCCGAGGGTTTTCACAGGTGGTCTGCATGACCCTGGGAACAGGAGTGGGGGGAGGTCTTATTCTCAATGGTGAACTGTACCGCGGCTCATCCCTTTCGGCAGGGGAAATAGGGCATGTGCCGGTGAGTCGGGGGGGGCCACTTTGCGCCTGCGGCCATCGGGGGTGTTTTGAAACGTATGTCGGCAATCGTGCGATTGTTGAGCGGGCGAGACAGAGGATCCGCGCCGGTGAGTGCACCATCGCATTAGACCTCGTCGACGGAAAAGTGAGTCGTCTGACACCCGAGGTGTTAAGTCGGGCTGCGAAGAGGGGGGATCGTCTTTCCCTTTCTATCTGGAAGGAAGTGGGGGAGTGGATTGGGATAGCCCTCGCCGGGGTCGTGAATGTGTATAATCCAGATCGCATTGTCATTGGCGGAGGTGTCTCGGAGGCGGGGAGCGTCCTTTTTCGTCCTGTTCGGGAAAGTCTTCGCACCCATGCCCTGGCATGGCCTTTGAAAAATTTTGAAGTGGTGCCGGCAAAATTGGGAAATGATGCGGGGGTGATCGGTGCATCTGTCTTGGTGAGGAGGTCTCTTCCATGAAGATTTTTCTGGATACAGCCAATGTGAAGGAAATTCGGGAAGCCCATGAATTGGGCCTTTTGGATGGGGTCACGACGAATCCGTCGCTCGTCAGCAAAGAGGGACACGATTTCCATGAGGTCCTTCGGGAGCTCTGTTCTTTCGTGAATGGACCGGTCAATGCAGAAGTACTTTCGGTCGATGGCAACGGTATGGTCTCAGAAGGAAGGACCCTCTCCAAAATTCATAAAAACATTGTGGTCAAAATCCCTCTCATTAAAGAAGGGCTTAAGGCGGTGAAGATCTTAAGAGGCGAGGGAATCCGGGTGAATGTGACACTCTGTTTTTCTCCGACGCAGGCCCTTCTCGCTGCCAAGGCGGGGGCCTCCTACATCAGCCCCTTTATCGGCCGGCTCGACGATGTGAGTGAAGTGGGCATGGATATTGTGCGGGACATTAAAACGATCTATTCAAATTACGGGTTTAAGACGGAGATTCTCGTCGCCAGCATTCGTCACCCCCTTCATGTGTTGGAAGCCGCCAAGATCGGTGCGGATATTGCAACGATGCCCTTCGAAGTCTTCAACAAGCTCTTTAACCACCCTCTCACCGATATCGGACTGGCCCGGTTCTTAAGTGATTGGGAAAAGCTGAAGAAAAAATAAGAGACGTTTGTGAACATTCATCGTTGGGGCGTCTTGGCCACACTTCTTTTTTTTATTATGGCGGGCCCTGTAGGAGCGGCTCTTTCCAACGAGACTTCCGCCGAACCGATCGTCGTGAATGGAGATGAGGTCGAATATTTTCCAGACGAGAAGAAGGTCGTGGGAAAGGGGCACATCTCGATCGATTACCAAGGTTCCATTTTAACCGCGGACGCGATTACCGTTTATCTCGACACCAAGGATGCAGAGGCTGAGGGGGAAGTGGTGCTTACGCGGGGACTGGATGAATTTCGCGGAAAACACCTCCGCTATAATTTCGATACAAAGGAGGGGATTTTGACGGATGCCCGGGGAAAAGTCCTTCCCTGGTATTTTGGAGGGGAGAAGGTGGAACGCCAGGGAGAGGACAAATTTCTCGTCGAGGGAGGATACCTCACAACCTGCGATCTTTTTCCTCCCCACTATTCGATTCGCACGAAACGGATTGAGATTCATTCTGGAAACCGAATCGTCGCGAGAAATGTCACCTTTCAGACCGGAGGGGTTCCGATTTTTTATTCACCGGTCTACACCCGCTCCATCAAAGAGGGGGTGACACAGCGCGCAGGGGCCGGCGTCATCCCCGGTTATAGCAACCGGTGGGGCGGCTACATCCTTTCCACATGGGCTCTCCCTCTCTCAGAGGGGATTTCCAGTAATGTCCATCTGGATGAAAGGTCGCGGCGAGGTTTTGGAATCGGTCTCGACACGGAATACGATACAAAAGTAGGAAAGGGAGAAATCAAAACTTACACCCTCAATGATCGAAAAAGACAATCTCCCATCGGTCTGAGGGAAGACAAAGACCGCTACAGGGCCCGCTGGCTTCACCGATGGGAGATGACCCCTTCGACACTTTTTCTGGGAGAGTACCAAAAATGGGGCGACCGGTTTATCACCCGTGATTATTTTAACGGAGAATTCTCGGAAGACTTCCGACCGGAGACGAGGGCAACGGTCATCCATGATTCCTCTTTTGTAACAACCGCTTTTACCGTCGAGAAACGGGCAAATCATTTTTTTTCAGAGACCGAACGACTTCCAGAACTCCAGGTGACTTCCCAACGGCTGCCCCTTTGGGAGACAGGGCTCTATTATCAAGGAGAACTGAATGCCGGGAGCCTCACCCGGGCGATCGCCGATAGCGACAGCCACACGACTTCGGGCCGGGTCGATTTTTTCAATGAACTTTCCTATGCAAAAAATTTCTCAGGAATTGAAGTCGTTCCCTTAGCAAGCACGCACCAGACCTATTACGGACAGGACTTAACCGGCGAGGAGGAGGTGGTGAGGGGTCTTGCGACGGTGGGAGTTGACGTTTCGACGCGGATGCGTCGCTTCTACGATGTTCAGACCAGTTTTTGGGGACTGGAATTGAACGGCTTCCGTCACATCCTTGAACCGGGTCTCGAATACCGTTACACCCCGGAGCCGACCCTTTTACCAAGCCGCCTTCCACCCTTCGATGAAATCGATCTCCTCACGGAGAAAAACCGCCTTACCTTCTCCCTCGACAACAAATTCCAGACGCGGCGCACCGTCGGAGAAAGAGAGGGCGAGGTTGTCGATTTCCTTGATTTTGTGTTGAAATCTAACCTTGATTTCAGGTCGAGCGGGGAAGGTCAGTTTCGGGATATTGTGGGCGACCTCGAACTTCGCCCGAGTTCTTTCTGGGGGGCGATCTTGGAATCGACCTATGACATTGAGAAGAGGAATGTAGCGCGGGTCAACCTCGATCTTTTCGCATTTCAAGGGGACCGGTGGCGTCTTGATTTTCTCCAGCGCTTCGAAGAGGATTTCTCGAATCAACTGACTACCAAACTCTCATGGCGGATGAGCCCTCTCTGGAAAATCGAACTCTATGATCGCTTTGAGGTCTATGACAAACAATTTGAGGAGGAAGAGGTGGTGCTCAGCCGGGACCTCCATTGCTGGGAAGGCTCTTTAGGGGTTAATATTCGGGATACGGAGGATCTGGAGCGGTCCAAGGCGGAGGTGACGGTGTACGTCGCGCTTCGCCTCAAGGCCTTCCCAGGCGCGCCGATAGAACTTGGAAATCGAGCCAGCATTTCCCGGCGCCTCATCGGGGACCGCCGTTCCGGGGAGATGGAATGAAAAGTGTTCTTCGAAAAGGTTGGGAAGGGTGGAAGGCCTTTGCCCGGATCATCGGAAATTTCAATTCCCGTCTGATTCTCACCCTGTTTTATTTTCTGGTGGTCGGGATTTCTTCACTTCTTATCGGCCGTTGGCAGAATACCCTCAGGCGGCATCCTCCTTCTCAAAGCAATTGGCTCCCAGTTTCTTCAAAAGAGACGGATCTTTCTAATACCCGACGGCAATTTTAATGAAAATTCTTGGGATTTCCTGTTTTTATCATGACGCGGCTGCCGTCCTCCTGATCGATGGAAAACTTGTGGCTGCGGCGGAAGAAGAGCGATTTTCCCGGAAAAAACATGACAGCGGTTTTCCTGAAAAGGCTATCGCCTTCTGTCTACGGTATGCCGGACTTCATTCTTCTCAACTGGATTATGTCGTCTTCTATGAAAAACCTTTTTTGAAATTTGACCGTATCTTAAGGAGTTGTCTTGAAACCTACCCGCGTTCTTCGACGCTTTTTCGGGAAGCGATGATCCACTGGCTTTTCGACAAATTGTGGGTGAAGGGCCTTATCGAGGAAAAACTCGATATCCCGCCGGAGAAAATTCTTTTTTCCCGTCACCACCTCTCGCATGCGGCAAGCGCGTTTCTCTGTTCGCCGTTTGAGAAGGCGGCGATCCTCACCGTCGACGGCGTCGGGGAATGGAATACGGCGACGATCGGGAAGGGGGAGGGGAATCGGGTCACCCTTCTTCACGAGATGAATTTTCCCCACTCCGTTGGTCTTCTCTACAGCGTCTTCACCGCTTTCCTCGGATTTGAGGTGAACGAAGGGGAGTATAAAGTGATGGGGATGGCCCCTTACGGAAAACCGGTCACCTGTGATAAGATCCGGAAAATTCTTAAGATCTACGAGGATGGCTCGATTTGGTGTGATCCCCGTTATTTTTGTCACTATTATTCAGGCACAAAACTTTTTAGCACCCCTTTCTTGAAGCTTTTCGGGAAACCCCGCGATCCCAAGACAAGCGATGCGTTGGAACCGCATTACGCCGACCTCGCTGCGAGCATCCAAAAAATTACGGAGGAGATCGTTGTCAAAATGGCACGGCACGCCCATCGCGTGACCGGCCTGGACAGGCTTTGCCTGGCGGGAGGGGTGGCCTTGAACACGGTGGCCAATTGGAAGATTCTGAAAGAGACACCGATCCGGGAACTTTTCATTCAGCCCGCCTCCGGCGATTCCGGAGGAGCGTTGGGCGCCGCCCTTTTGGCGGCGGCCCTTTTGGGGGAGCCGAGAAATTTCGTTTTGGAACATGCGTATTGGGGAGCCTCCTCTACGGATGAGGAGGTCCTGAACTTTTTAGAGGAGGAGAAGATTCCGTTCTGGAAGGCGCCGGATGAAGAGGCACTGGTACGTCGTGTTGTGGCGCATCTGCAAAAAGGGGATGTCGTCGGATGGATGCAGGGACGGTTTGAATGGGGTCCTCGCGCCCTTGGAAATCGGAGCATCCTTGCGGATCCGCGACGCTCCGAGATGAAAGACATCGTGAATCGCAAGATTAAGTTTCGAGAGCCGTTCCGCCCTTTTGCCCCTTCGGTCCTCTCCGACCGGATGACGGAATACTTTGAACTGCGGAATAGCGACGGCGGGTACCCCCCGCGCTTCATGCTCTTGGTGCCGCCGGTCAAGGAGGAGAAGCGTTCCCAAATTCCTGCGGTCACCCATGTGGACGGGACGGGGCGGCTTCAAGGAGTTGTTAAAGAGATAAATCCTCTCTATTATCGTTTAATCGAACGATTCGGAGAAGAAACGGGGGTGCCCGTGGTTCTTAATACCTCTTTCAATCTGAAGGGAGAGCCGATCGTCGCGACACCCGCAGAGGCCTATTCCACTTTCCTCCGGAGCGGAATGGACACCTTGGTGATCGGCTCCTTCGTGATTGAAAAGGGAAATCTTCCCAAGGGAGAAAGGGAGTAAGAGATGGGATTCAAAGGGATTCAACGGAGGGTGCGCATCCTCCAGGAGCTTTTCCGTTTTCTGTGGGAACAGAAACTTTGGTGGATGATTCCGATGGTGACGATCCTCATGCTTTTTGCGGTTCTTTTGATCTTTGCGCAATCGACGGCGATCGGTCCTTTTATCTATACGCTTTTTTGACATTTCTCCTGTTTTCTATAACGCAGGTAAAGAGGAAAGAGAATTTGTCAAGGAAACATCGTTTGTACAGCGGATTCCTTATTTCGACGGCCTCTATTTTTTTCTGCCTCTTCGCTTTAGAGGGATGGCTTCGAGTTACCCATCTGGGTGTTCGACGATATCTTCCCCCCGGCGCGTATCAAAGCCATCCCACACGTCGCTACACCCTGAAACCGAATTTCACCGGCCTCTCCTTAGGGGTTCCCTTTCAAACTAATTCGAAGGGATTTCGGGACCTTGAACGTTCTTACGAAAAAAAGCGTGGCATGTTCCGGATTTTATGTATTGGCGATTCAGTCACTTTCGGCCCCGGCCTTCCTTTTGAACAGACCTACCCCCAGATGTTGGAGAAGCGCCTGCGGAGTCGTTTCCCAAAGAAACACATTGAAGTGTTAAATATGAGTGTGCCAAGCTATAACACGGTTTATGAAGCACAATTGCTTGAGGAGGAAGGGATTCGATATCATCCTGACCTCGTGGTGATCGGCTATGTTTACAATGACAGTGGCTACAATTTTGAATTTTATCATCAGCAGGTTGGGAAAGCGTTGGCTGGAGAGCCTTATGTTTTAGATCTCTTGGACTTTTTCCTAGGGAAGAAGGCTTCCGATTTCTGGGTGACTTCCTTTGATGGTCACCCTAATGAGAAGGCAAACCGCGTTGTTCGCGATGTCCTCGAACATTTCCTATTGGAGCATCAGTTATTGTAGCGTCGTCCATAATAAGGAGGAACTTGATCGTGAAGATAAGCATTGTGGGTGCAGGACACGTCGGACTTGTCACAGGGGCCTGTTTTGCCGAGAGCGGCCACCAGGTTCTCTGTGTTGATAATGACATGGAGAAATTGGCGCCTCTTCAAAAAGGGAAGATCCCTTTTTATGAGCCGGGGCTAGAGAGGCTCGTTCGCAAACATTTGAAAACGGGGCGTCTTTCGTTTTCCCCTTCTATCCAAGAAGGGGTGAGAAAATCGGGAGTCGTTTTTATTGCCGTTGGCACACCGTCAAGACCCAGCGGGGAGGCGGATCTCTCTTATGTGGAAGTGGTCTCGCGTGAAATTGCGCATGCGATGACCACGTATCGGCTCATCGTTGAGAAAAGCACCGTCCCCGTGGAAACAGGAGAATGGGTTCGCCGGACGATTCGCCACAGCCTTCGTAGAAAGATCCCCTTTGATGTCGCCTCGAATCCTGAGTTCCTGCGCGAAGGCCAGGCGGTTAAAGATTTTCTTCAACCTGATCGCGTTGTCATCGGCGTCGAATCCAAGAAGGCCGAAAAAATCCTTCTGGAGGTCTACCGCCCCCTCAAAACCCCCATTGTGGTGACGGACATCAAGAGTGCCGAAATCATCAAACATGCCTCCAATTCTTTCTTATCGATGAAGATCTCTTTTATCAATGCGATCGCAACCCTTTCTGAAAAGGTAGGGGCGGATGTGGTCAAAATTGCCGAAGGGGTCGGCATGGACAAACGGATCGGGAAAAGTTTTTTAAACGCCGGCGTCGGTTTTGGGGGGTCCTGTTTCGGAAAGGATCTCGCCGCTTTTATTAATATTGCAAGCAAGGCGGGAGTTGATTTCCAACTCCTTAAAGAAGTCCAGCGCATCAACCAGCATCAGCGGGAAGGGGTTGTCAGAAAGATCGAGCAGGCGGTCTGGAATTTGAGGGGGAAGACGATTGGCATTCTCGGCCTCTCCTTTAAACCGGACACGGACGATTTGCGCGATGCACCGGCCATCGATATTATCCGAGCACTTCAGAAGGAAGGGGTTAAGGTTAAGGCAACCGATCCAGCGGCGATGGAGAATGCCAAGAAGTTTTTGACAGGCGTAACGTTTTGTGCAAACGCGTATGAAGTGGCACGGGGCGTTGATTGCCTTGTGATTTTGACGGAATGGCGGGTGTTTAAACAACTTCATCTCCGAAAGTTAAAGTCGCTCATGGCCCATCCTGTCCTTGTGGATGGCCGGAATCTATTCGATCCTGAACGGATGCGGAGACTCGGGTTCCGTTACTTCAGTATGGGGCGCCCTGCAATTTCCTCATGAAAAAATAGAGAAGACGATATCCTCTGCCACTGGGTCTGCTGCATTGACAAAGGAGGCGAGAATCTGGTAACATGGTATCCACGATGAAATACTTCTCTACACTCAAGTGGCGGTTAAAATATGTCCAACACATCGTTGAGAGCAATCCCTACACCTACTGGTTCACAAAGAAATTCCTCACGAGGATTTCTCTCTTCCTTCCCCACGAAGTAGATTTCTACGGATTTCGTCACCTGATGAAACAAAATGCGGGCCTCTTTCTTGATATCGGCGCCAACGACGGCATCTCCTGCCGCTCTTTTCGTAAGTTGAACAACAGATGGAAGATACTTTCCATCGAGGCCAATCCGTTCCATGAAGTTGAACTGGGACGTCTCAAGAGGAAATTCCATAATTTTGATTTTCTGATTGCAGCGGTGGGTCAAACAACTGGGGAGCCGGCGACATTATACGTACCCGCCTTTCGTTCCATTTCCATTCACAGGGTGGCCTCCCTGGCCCGGGAACAGGTGGAAAGAAACCTCTCCATGTTGCCCTTTGCCTCTCATCGCCGACGGCTTGTTTACAAAGAAGTGGTTACCCGGACGCTCCGGGTGGATGATCTGTCCATCTCACCGGATATTGTCAAAATAGATGTGGAAGGGGCCGAATTGAATGCGCTCCTCGGAATGGAGAAAACGATTGAAGCGGTCAGGCCGTTTTTTCTGGTTGAGGTCAAATCCGATCAATTTCCATCTGTAAACGATTTTTTCTCCAAGAAGTCTTACCGTCCTTTCGGGTATCATGTGAAGAAAGATGCTTTTGAAACGTTTCAGGGGAAACCCTTTCGGTCTTTTTTCTTCTTTCCTTCTGAAAAATGCGAAGGTCTGCCAATTTTCGGGGAGGGTTGACTTCATGCAAGTGATGAACGCCGGTTGCGACGCCCACGTGACAGAAGAACGTGTCATGGGGATTGAGGATCCGCAGTACGCCCTTCGGCATCCCGAGTTCCGGAAAAATGAGTTCTATCGGGAAGCCAAATATCAGAAGGTGGTGGAGAGCGTCCGAAGGTCGGGCCCGAATCAAAAGATCCTGAACGTCGGCTGCAGTTCCGGAGAATTAAACAACCTCCTGGCCCGAGAAGGACACCGGGTCACCGGGATCGACATTTTGCCGGAGGCGGTTCGGCAGGCGCGTGCTTCTGCTTCCCAAGAAAACCTGGATCGGATCATCATCCTCCAAGAGGACCTCTTGACCTTCCGCCCCGTGGAGCCCTTTGATGCGGTGGTTGCAACGGATGTCATCGAACACATGCCGGACGACGCGCTCGTCCTCGCCAAGATGGCCGGGTATCTCAATCCAGGGGGCAGACTCCTACTGACCGTCCCGGCGCTTCCAGCCCTCTTTGGCTACCACGACGTAGAGGCAGGACACTTTCGCCGATACAGTAAGAGAGACCTTCAGAAGAAACTGGATCGTTTCTTCAAGGAGGTGGCCCTCCGCTGGATCGGTTTCTCTCTGATTCCTGTTTGTTTCTGGTATAGCAAGGTTCTACGGAAGACATACCCTTACGAGAAGGTCACAAAAAAAACGTTTCTTTCCAAGGTCGCACGGAATGTCATCTCCTTTGAACAAAAGATGCCGGTTCCGCTCGGCATTTCCCTCTTTGCTGAGGCCAGAAAAAAGTGAATGTATTTGTCAATATCGAAACATAGGGAGAATTCCAGATGAAAATTTTACTGCTCAATTCACCCTGGGTGCAGACGAAGACCCAGTATGGCGTCAAGGCAGGCTCACGGTGGGCCAATATCCGGAATCTCAAACAGAATATTATGCATTACCCCTTCCCGTTTACGCTGGCCTATGCCTGCTCCTTCTTAAAGAGCAAAGGATATGAGGCGGTTATCAAAGACGCCATTGCCGAAGGGCTCTCGCTGGATGAAACAATGGAGTTCGCCACCCAATTCAGACCGGAGGTGGTGGTGCTGGAAACCTGCACCCCTTCCATTGACACGGACCTTAAGTTCGCGGAGAGACTGAAGGAGGCCTTCTCTACCACCATCATCCTCTCGGGAAACCATGCCACCGCCGTTCCGGAACAGGTGCTGCAGAACAAGGCGGCCGATTTCGTGATTTTGGGAAATGAATTTGAATTTGTGCTGCTGGAACTCCTTGAACATCCCGACAATTACAAGGAGATTAAGGGAATCGCCTTCCGGGAAAACGGCGAGATTCGTGTCAATGAAAGACGCGAACTCATTAAGGACCTGGACATCCTCCCCTATCCGGAGCGGGATTCGCTCCCCCTCCATAAATACAATGATCCCTTTTGCAAGGACTATCCGAATCTGCCGATCATCTCCTCGAGGGGGTGCCCCTTCACCTGCATCTTTTGCTTGGAGCCCTATGTCTTCTATGAAAGGTCGAGTCTCCGGACCCGATCCGCCAAGTGTGTCGTCGATGAAATGGTCTGCCTGGTGGACAAGTATCAGATGAAGGAACCCTACTTCGACGACGCCTCTTTTACCAACAGTATGAAGTCGGCCAGGGAGATTTCCCAGGAGATCCTGAGGCGCGGGTTGAAGATGCAGTGGAGCTGCATGGGGGACCCGCGGGCCGATTACGAGACACTTAAGATCATGAAAGAAGCGGGATGCGTGGGCCTTAAATTTGGCGTCGAATCAGCCGATCCACAGATTCGCAAAACGATTCAGAAGCCGACGACCCTTGAACAGGTGAAAAACTTTGTCAATGCTTGTAACCGGCTGGGGCTCTATTCCCATGGAACGTACATGCTCGGTTTGCCCGGGGAAACGAAGGAGAGTATGTATAAAACAATCGATTTCGCCTTTTCTCTCAATTCCACCACTTGCCAGTTCTCCATCGCGACGCCCCTGCCCGGTACCAAATATTACGAGATGGCGGAGAAGAACGACTGGCTCATGACGAAGGATTGGTCCAAATACGAGGGGGCGGGGTCGTCGATCATCAGGGTGCCGGGTCTCACCGCCGAGGAGATTCTCGCCGCGATGAAGACCGTGAAGAAGAAGCGCATCTTGCAGACCTTGAAGCGGCCGAGGATTGGGTTTAATTATCTTTGGAAACTTTACAAGATGCGGGGCTTTGTAGGGACCCTCGAGGAAATCTTTCAGAAGACCTGGTTTTTGTTGACCGGCTAGTTTTCCGGCCGCCTATTCCGGTTCTGTCATAAATCCTTTGGAGCGACGATGGCCATATTTCTGACGGGAGGGAGCGGGTTTATTGGTTCACATCTATTGGAAACCCTTGGGCAAGAGGGTGTCCCGATCATTGCCCTAGCACACAGGCGACCGTTAACCCCCTCTGCCATAGAGGCCTCGGTGAAGGTGATTCAAGGAGACATTACAGAGTCGGACTGGATAGATCAGGTCCATGCCCCCATCGATGTCATTTATCATCTTGCCGGTATCAGTGGTCCCGTGCAAGGAATCGAGGATCCACTCCTTATGACACGTATCAATGTCTTGGGGACCCAACAGGTGTTGGAGGCCGCCCGCCGGTGGAAGATCAAACAGATGATCGTTGCGAGTTCAAGTTATGTATATGGAGACGCCCCTTCTTATCCTCTCCGGGAGGAATTTCCTCTCCATCCTACTTCGCCCCTTGGAGGAACAAAAGCGGGGATGGAAGCCCTCTGCCGGGTCTACGGGTACTGCTACGGTGTCCCTTTCACGCTCCTCCGTATCTTTACCGTGTACGGGCCGGGTTCCGGAAGGCATCAGTTCGCAATTCAAGCGATCCAAAAAGTGACGGAAAAAAAAGAGATCCGTTTCGGAAGTTCGAAACCGACCCGTGATTTTGTCTACATCGACGACGTGGTTCGGGCCCTTTTGGCGGCACGAGGGGTACGCGAACCGAGGGCGGTCTTCAACGTCGGAACGGGCGTTGAGACCAGTATTCGGCAATTCGTGGAAACCCTTCTCAAAATTGCAGGTCGATCTGCGGAAGAGGTTGTTTTTGATGAGACATCGGTGCGAGCCGACGAGAAGCGGAATCCCTCGCGTCAAGTCGCCTCCTTGGATCGGGTGAGAGAGGAGCTTTCATGGTCTCCTCAGGTTTCCTTGGAGGAGGGGCTGCGGAGAACATACGCCGCTGAAAAGAAGGAGCTCCTTCACAATCCATGACGACTCCTACCCTGCAGGTCAGAGGAAAAGAGGATTTGAAAAAAGAACTCAAGAAATTGTTGGAGACTTTTTATGCCCTTGAGGAAGATCCTTTTATCCCCGGTCAGAGCAAAATTCAGCTGAGTACAACGGTGTATGATGCCGAAGAGGCGATGGGGGTCATGGAAGCGATCCTCTCCGGATGGATTACGCAGGGCCGACTGGTGCAGAGCTTTGAACAGAAATACGCGGAGTGGGTCGGGCGCCGTTATGCCGTTGCCGTGAACTCAGGGTCCTCTGCAAATCTCATTGCCCTGGATCTCCTGATGCAGGATGGAAAGTTAAAGTCGGGGGATGAGGTGATCGTACCGGCCGCCACGTTTGCCACAGTGGTTGCACCTGTTCTTCAATTGGGATTAAAGCCCGTCTACGTCGACGTGGACCCGAAAATGCTCAACATCGATCCCCATCAGGTGGAGGAGGCGATGGGTCGCCGAACGAAACTTTTGATCGCGGTACATACCTTAGGATACCCCGCAGATATGACCCGTCTGTCGAAACTGGCGCAGTCGGCGGGGCTCTTGGTCATGGAAGATTGTTGCGAGTCTCACGGGGCGTCTCATCGAGGACGTCCGGTCGGGAGCATGGGACTTTTGGGGACGTTCAGCTTTTTTGTGGCGCATAATATGACAACCGGCGAAGGAGGCATGATCGTCACGGATACGTTGTCCCACGCCTCACTGGCCCGCTCCTTGAGAGAATTTGGACGCATGCCACAGGGTGGAGAACGTTATTATTCGGACGATCGACTCTCCTATTATGATAGCCGCCAGGTCTTTGAGCGGCGTGGTTACAACATGCGCATGACCGATCTGACCGCAGCCTGCGGGATTGCCCAACTTAAGAAAGTCGAGGCCATGAACGAGAAGCGCAGAGAAGCTGCCCGATATTATTGTGAGCGCCTTCGACCTTATGAAACGTTGATTCAGCTTCCCGTCGAACAGCCGGGGAACCGCCATGTCTATTACGGCTTTTCATTGGTGATTCAAAAAAAGAGCCCTTTCTCACGAATGGACCTCGTTTCTTTTCTGGACGATCATAAGATTGAAAGCCGTCCTCTTTTCGGAGGGTGCCTTCCTGACCAGCCCGGTTTTCGAAAAGCACCGGGCCGCATCGTGGGTAAGCTTCCTGTCTCACGGTGGCTCCGGGACAACGCACTTTTCATCGGCGTACATCCTAAAATCAATGAGGCGGAACGCGTGTACGTTGTTGAAACTTTGAGCAAGTTTCTGGAAAGATACCGATGACTCTTCCCAAGGTCCTGATTACGGGAGGCGCTGGGTTTATAGGTTTGCATCTCGCCCGGTTTCTCCTGGAACAGGGACAGGAGGTCACGATCTGTGACAACCTCTCGAGGATGGCCGGAGAGGACGAAGAGTTTGCTGAGTTACGCCGGCATCCCCGCCTCAAATGGTTTCAACGGGACCTCACACAGATTTCCTCTTGGGAAACGTTGGGTGAGGGGTATGATTTTGTATACCACTTGGCGGCAATCAATGGCACATCCCATTTCTATACTCAGCCTCTGCAAGTCCTACGGGTGAATCTGCTCACGGTGCTTCATCTTGTGGATTGGGCCTCCAGAGCCCGCTGTGGAAAAATCCTTTTTGCTTCTTCTTCGGAAGTATACGCCTCTTTGACACGGGTCTTACCCATTCCGGTTCCGACGGATGAGACGGTTCCCGGAGGAGTTGCCGATTTCTACAACCCTCGGTTTTCTTATGCAGGAAGCAAGATGGCAGGAGAACTTCTTTTCATTCATTCAGGGCTTCGGATGAGCATCGTCCGTTATCATAACGTTTACGGACCCCGCATGGGTTTTGAACATGTCATCCCGAATTTTTGCACACGCCTTCTTCAGGGGGAGGATCCTTTTCCCATTTTTGGAACGACCTACCGTCGCGCATTCTGTTACGTGAGCGACGCCGTCCGAGCGACGCAGGCGGTGATGGAAAACACCAAGACCGACAAACAGATTTTGAACATCGGCAACGACCATGAAGAAATCGCCATGATCGATCTGGCAAGGCGGCTGTTCGAGATCGCCAAGCGTTATCCGAGGATCAAAGATGAACCTGCTCCGCCGGGGGCGGTGGAGCGGCGTTGCCCCGATATTACAAAACTGAAGCAGATCGTCGGGTTTCAGCCTCAGGTGGATCTCGACAGGGGGTTGCGTCAAACGTGGGAGTGGTATCGTACGCGGAGCCGTCTCCAGCTCAAGGGGGTTTCATGATTTCTGTTGTGATTCCTACTTATAATGAGCGGTCCAATGTGGAACGTGCAACCTTGGAGATCGAAGGAGTTCTGCAGCCCCTGCGCGTTCCTTTTGAGATCCTCTTCGTGGACGACAAAAGTCCTGATGGAACCGCGGAGGTCATTCAGCATCTTTCCGAGGAGCACCCTGCCGTCCGCCTTGTGACGAAGGAGAAAAAGGAGGGAATCGGCGCCGCACATATGGCCGGCTTTGGCGCGGCCCATGGAGGGATGTTCATGACGATCGATGCGGACCTTTCTCAAAGCCCGCACGACCTGGTTCGGTTTAAGGAAGCGCTTGACAACGGATTGGATCTCGTGATCGGCTCCCGATATACCAAGGGAGGGGCCATGCATGGCAAGTCGTGGGTCCGTCACGTTGGGAGTGTCGGGATGAATGTTTTAAGCAGGGTTCTTTTGGGGCTCCCTTATGGAGACGCCTCGCATACCTTCAGGGCGTTTCGTCGGGAGGTTTATGACCGGGTCAAAAAGGATATCCATTCGAAAGGCCATCCTTCTTTTACGATCGAGTTCACCTATCGGGCCCACCGCCTACATTACCGCATCGGAGAGATTCCCGTTCGGTTTCAAGAGCGTTCAAAAGGATACGGTGCTTCGAAAGTCAATATTCTTCGGGAAGTCCCGAAATATTTGTGGTGTCTTTTAAAACTCCGTCTAGAATTTTTGGGCTATCGGGCTCAAAGAAGAGAGGTGTGACAACCATGCCATTTGAAGAAGAGAACTCCGAGAAGATCGCTATGGTGGGGCTGGGCCGTGTGGGGCTTCCTCTTGCCCTGGCCTTTCTTGAGAAGGGATTCTTTGTGGTCGGCGTCGATGTCAACGAGAAAAAATTGGAGCAATTGAGAAAAGGAGAAATGCCTTTTTCTGAGAAAGGGGCGGAACCCATTCTTCGTCGATGGATTCAAAAACGTTTTACCGTGACGTCGGACCTTAAAGGGGCGGTCTCCGAAGCGGGCGTGATTATTTTAACCCTGGGAACACCCATCGATGAACATATGAATCCTATTTTTGAACAGATTGAATCCACGATGGTGAAGATGGCTCCCTTTCTCAAGGCAGGACATCTCATCGTCCTTCGGAGCACCGTCTATCCTGGAACGACGGAACAGCTTAAGCGTTTTATCGAGCGTGAGACAAGGCTTATCGTTGGAGAAACGCTCTTTCTCGCATGTTGTCCTGAGCGGATTGCGGAGGGGAACTCCCTCGAAGAACTGGCTGTGATCCCCCAAATTGTTGGAACACTGGATGAGGCAAGCAGTCTTAAGGCCCAGCATCTTTTTAAACATCTCACCTCTAAGATTATCCCTTCGGATGCCCGTTCGGCGGAATTGGCGAAACTCTTCTGCAATATGTATCGCTACATTGAATTTGCTATGGCCAATGAGTTCATGATGATCGCAGACAACTATGAACGCAATATTTACGAGATTATCGAATTGGTGAATAGAGATTATGTGCGGGGGGGCCTTAAAAAGCCTGGCTTCGCCGGGGGCCCCTGTCTCTATAAGGACGGTTTTTTTCTCATCAATGACATTCCCTATAACGAGCTCATCTCGATCGCTTGGAAGATCAATGAGACGGTACCCGCTTACCTCATTCACAACATCAAAATACGTCAGCCGTTAGAGGGACGAAAGGTCGTAATCCTTGGTCTCTCTTTTAAGCGGGATATCGACGACAACCGAAACTCGCTTTCCTACAAAGCCAAGAAAATTTTCTTGAAGGAGGGGGCCCAGGTTTTTCTTCATGACCCTTACCTCAAACCGGGAGACCTGGGGACGGTGCTTCAGGATGCGGAGGTACTTCTCGTGGCGGTCAACCATCGGAGTTATCAGGAACTTTCCCTTGAGAAAATCGGGCAGTGGGTAAAACCGGGCTGCATCATTTGTGATATCTGGAATCTCTTCGGAACAAATCGTATTCTTTTTCAATTGGAAAACAGTCTTCTCCCGCAACCGGTTCCCTTGCTCTCTTCCCAGCCCTAAATGGGATCTTCAGACAAGAGGAAAGAAAACGCTATTCTTTTCTGGCTACTGGTTTCCTTTTCGGTAGCCAGTTTTTTATACAGGGGACTTCTCCTGCCGCTTTTTTATCCACCCATCGAGCCCAACGACTTTAGAGGGACTTTTTATCCTGTGGCGACGAATGTTTTCCTCTCCACAGGGGGGCTCTATACTGCTGCGAAGTATCTTTATCCTCCTTTTTTTGCCTTTTTGGTCGCCCCTCTTGCCAGTGTTCCTTTCGACGTGGCTGAAAAGTTGTGGTTTTTCATCCTCCTCGCTTCTCTTGCGGGCTCTTTCTTTTTTCTCTTTACCTCTTTTTCGGAGAGATCCTCACTTCTTTTGGCACTTTTGATCTTTCTCTTTTCACAATTTGAACCGTTGTATGTGGGACTATCTTATTATCAAGCAGACCTTCTTATTCTTTTTATTTTGGTCGTGGCGTACCGTCTCGAACGGAAAGGACTTTTCTTCGGATCAGGGGCATGCCTTGCCCTCGGGGCCCTGATCAAGGTGACACCTCTTTATTTTCTTTTCTATTTCCTCGTCTCTAAAAAATGGAGATCGATGGCAGGGTTTATAGGAGGACTCCTTTTTTTTGGGGGGTTGTCCGTTCTCTCTGTCGGAACGAAGGGGTGGGCCGATTTTTTCCTTTACGGGGTCCCCGCGCTTTTGGAGAACAGCGCCGGCAATCGGCTCGATCTGTCTTTCACAAATCTTCTTCTCTCCATTCAAAGACTTTTAGGAAGGGAGGAAATCGGGAAATCCTCTCTCTGGATCCGGACCGGCAGTATTGCTTTTTCGGTCACAGTCCTTTTTTCTTTGTGGTTTTTTCTCCGGAAAGATAAAGCTCATTCGCTGGAATTGCGTTACGCCACCATCATCTGCGCCATGCTTCTCTCTGCAAGTACGATGATGGAGACCCATCTTGTCCTTCTCCTTTTTCCCTTCTCGATCCTCGTTTCTCTCTTTTTCCAATATCCCGAGAAAAACACGAAGCATATTCTTTTCACAAGCGTCGCTTTCGCAATGATCGCCCTTCGATATGGCTATACCGCTCCCTTTTTTCAGGAAAGAGGGTGGGCCCTTCTTTTCGCAAAAGCAAAATTTTTCGGAACCTGCCTCACGTATCTCTGCTGTCTTTTCTTCCGGGCAGATAAGACGTAGGAAAGATGTCAAGGGGTGGGATGAAAGCGATAAAGGGTATATCCATTCTTTGTATAAACTTTTCTCAGTATTCCCTTCTGTCTGAGCTCACCGAGTAGCTTCCAATCCAACCGCTCGGCAATTTCTTTTACCGGATCTGGCGGGAAAATGACATAGCGGATTTCTAACTCATGGAGGCGCTTTTCCAATTTCTCAGCGGTTTGTAATATGTAAAACATCACTTCGCCACCGTAGAAGTTTGTGTAAATGGATTTGCGTTCTAGATAATAACTAGGCACGCCAAAGAGTGCGATGCGGTCCGTTGGCTGCGTGTGTTCATTGGTGTATTGGATGACGGGATGATAAGAAAGCATTCTCAACAGATAAGAGGCACTTGATTCCATTCCCAGCACCGTTGGGATCTGGTGTCTTGTAAACGCAAAGGTCACAAAGAGGTTAAATAGAAAAAAAAGCCCTACCCAAAAAGATCCGACGGAACGAACAATCCCCCTTTCTTCCCAAATCTTTTGAATCGCATAGGCGGTCGGTAAACTTAGAAAACAGAGGACAGGAAAGTAATATCGACTGCGTACATCAAAAAGAAGATAAGAGAGCGTATAAATGAATAGAGACATCCATAGCAGTTTTTTGACCGATCTGTCGAGTGGTCTCCAGAAAATGAGAAGTGGTAAAAAGACAAGAAAAAGAGGTGTTCCCACATGACCTCCGAAGGATTCAGCGAGGGAGAAGCGGATAGGATGGGTGAAGAGTTGTACAGGATTCTTTGGGCTCGCGTATCTTTCCGAAAAAACTTCAGTCATTTCAGAATTCCAAAAACGTCCTCCGAATATCCGATAGGCGTTGGGGTAAACTGGATTTCCTGTGAGACAGTAGCTTCGAATCAAGTAGGGCAGGCAAAGAGCAATCATAAGAAGAAGTCCAGCGAGTAAAGTACCTCCTGTGCCCCGTTCCCGCCACCGTTTCCTTAAGGACCAGAGCGCAGCACCTTCGATGACGATCAGAGAGGGGAGCACCGTGAATTTGCAGGAGGCGGCAAGCCCCAGGAAAGCGGAAAGAAGTAGGAAGGTTCTTCCGATCGGTTTTTTCTGAGTGAGCAGAAAACACTGGTCACAAGCCAATACGATGAAAACGGACATCCCCAGATCGTTTTTGATGAGGGGGGCATAGTGAATCACCAAAGGCATGCACCAAAAAAGAGATGCCGCAAGAAGAGAGACGTCTCTTTTTAGAAACTGTCTCCCGAGTTTATAAAGAGCACCGAGGAGCGAAAACGAAAACATCAAGCAGAGGAGAGAGGCGAGGGCGGGGGAGTGAAAGACCATCCCTAGGGTGAGCAGCATTTCTACCAATTGGGGTCCGAAGGACCACACAATATCGGGGCGGGGGGTAAGGGAATGTGTTGTGGCGTATTCTTTGGGAAGAACGAGATGATGCCAAAGTGCATCGGTGCCAATGGGAGGGGCTAAACTAAAAAGGAGATTAAGCGAAAGGTGCGTAAGCAAAAGAAAAGAAAGGACGACGGCAAAAGGAGAAAGTCGCTCTGGAAGCGATTTTATCCACTCTCTTAGTTCCCTTAAGAAGGAGAGCGTTTCTTGATGAAACAAGATCCAGCTTAAGAGAATACAGGACAGGAATGTCCAAAGGCGGAGCTGGCCGATGAGGCCCAGAAAAAAAATGGTTGTGGACGCGCAACCGATACCCAAGGGAAAGGAAAGAGCGCAATTTTCGATGAAGGAAGTTTCCCTGGTAAAGCGGCTTAGGATAACACGTCCGAGAGTGACGAAATAAAGGCTTAGGACGAAAGCGGCAAGGAGGGGAAGGAGGAGGTGAAACAGGAAAACAGACATACGGCCTCTTAGCGAGAAAGGAAAAAATTGTGGTAGAATTTTAAATAGAAGAGAAGATGAATCAGGAAAATCCACAAAATCATGAAGGAACGCTTCGCGCGCATACCTTCAATTTTCTGAGATCCCCCCTTAAAAGTCAAACGAATTCTCGCCTTTTTTGATCCCCGTTTTCCCCTGAAAAATTGCTATATTTAAAATACTTGACACCAAAAATGGCTATTACTATAATAAATTTGCTTTATCCGGACCTACGGGATAGAGCAGGGTGCCGTACAAGAGACCAATTGGGGAAATCCTGCCTAACTCACGTTTCCCCATGATGTTGTAATAGATAAAGTGACCAAAATTCTTTCACGGGATTTGAGTTTATCCAGATAAATGGCTTTCTATCTTGTGACGGGGGGAGCGGGGTTTATCGGCTCGAGTATTGTACGCGAACTGGTTCGCCGAAACGAACGGGTTCGTGTGCTTGATAATTTCTCTGAAGGGAAGAGAGAAAACCTTTCCGGAGTTCTGGATAAGATCGAACTCATGGAGGGAGATATCCGAGACGCCTCCACACTCGCCAAAGCGGTCCGGGGGGTTGACTACGTCTCTCACCAGGCGGCCCTCCGGTCTGTGGAAAGATCGGTCAAAGACCCTTCCGAAACAAACGATGTCAACGTCAAAGGAACGCTAAACCTCCTTCTGGAATGCCGCGCACAAAAGGTGAAGCGGGTCGTATACGCCTCTTCAAGTTCCGTCTACGGCGATAGCGACCACCTTCCCACCTCCGAAGCGTCGCCCACCCATCCCATTTCTCCCTACGCCATCTCCAAACTTGCTGCCGAGCATTACTGCATCGCTTTTACGCGACTTTATGGTCTGGAGACGGCGAGTCTTCGTTATTTCAACGTGTTTGGCCCCCATCAGGACCCCGCCTCTGAATATGCAGCGGTCATCCCCAAATTTATCCTCAAACTTCTTCGCAACGAACCTCCTACCATTGACGGGGATGGACAGCAATCTCGCGATTTCTCCTATATTGACGATGTGGTGGCGGCCAATTTAAAGGCGGCCACCACCCCTGGCATCGGGGGGGAGGTTTTTAACGTCGCAGGGGGAAGGGGCCATTCTGTCTTGGAGTTGTACGAGTCAATCAATCACATTTTAGGAAAGTCCATTCGACCGACGTTCGGGCCGCCGAGGCCGGGGGATGTCCGGCACACCTTAGCCGATCTCTCAAAGAGCCGCAGGCTTTTGAATTACCCTTTCGAGACCGACTTTAAAAAAGGGTTGGAGAAGACGGTCGAGTGGCTCCGTTCTTTGACAAAGGAATAAGCTTGAAAGGACGGCTCTTACTCTTAGGTCTGTTCGTCCTTTGCGCAGAAGCCTCTGCGAATTCTGTCGATCTTCCGGTTCACGATTGGAGCGTTGAAGCGATCGAACGTCTTGCCTCCATGGGGTTGTGTGGTGGCGAGGGTCTCAGTAGCCGGCCCATTTCGCGAAGGGCCATGGCGGGGAAAGTCGCGGAGGCACTGGAGACGGCGCGGGAAGGGGAAGTCGAATTTTCCGCAGAGGAGGCAAGCCTGATTGAAGAATCCCTATTGAGGCTCTCTGAAGAATTTGCCGTCGAGCTCAGAGAAAAAGGGATCCCCCTTGTGGAGTCCGGGGAGAAAAGCACCTCTTTGCGCCGGCTCCAAAAAGGTCCATTCGCTTTGGGCGGTTCCTTTGTGACCGAAAAGTATTACACGAGTCTTGAGAAAGAGAAAGCGACAACGCTCCTTGAAAACTCGAAAGGACTCAGACTTCACGACGGGTTGAACGGGCGGTTCGGCTTTCCCTTTTGGGCCAGCTACGCCGATTTTCTCGCACTGTCCTTTCACCCGAGAGTGAACATCCACAGGGAGGACGACGGCGAGGTTGATCCCGATTTTGATGAAGCGACCGCAAAATTTTCCTACCGCAACCTTTATCTTAAGGGGGGTCGGACCTCTTACTGGTGGGGATCCGGGTCCCATGGGACGCTCCTTTTAACAGACAATGCGAGGCCCTTCCACTCGGTGGCGGTCGGTTCAGACCATCCTTTTGAACTCCCATGGGCCTTGAGGAGCCTCGGTCGCTGGAATGCCAATCTTTTTTTGGGAAGGTTGAGTAAAAAAGAGGTTGTCCAAAAGCCTCTTCTGGGAGGTTGGAGGGTTGAATGGTTTCCAATCCGCTGGCTTACCTTCGGCGCAAGCCACCTTATTCAGGTAGGAGGAGAAACTCAGAAATCGAATTTTGGAACGATATGGGACACCTTCAATCCGACCAAAGGGGGTGGAGAGAATGAAAATCCAAATCACCTTTATGGAAGTGACTTCCGAATTTTCATTCCTCAGATTGCCCAATGGACGCATCTCGGTTCCGGGCTCAATGTCTACGGAGAATTTTATGCGGAAGACACAACAGGGATCTACGTTCCCGTGATTGTCAGCCGGCTCGGTGGTCTCAGGGTCACCGACCTGTTCGGTCTTTCCGGACTAGACATTCAGGCGGAAGCAGCCGAAACGGATGCGAGGGCTTATCAACACTTTATCTATACTTCCGGCTATCGGTATAAAGGCGAATTTTTGGGACACCACATCGGGCCCGATGCCGATGATATTTACCTTCGACTCAGCAAACGGTTCGAGAACGATATCACCGTGGGGGTCACTTTCGACCGGGAACGCCAGGGGCGAAGCAGCACTTCTCTTCCTTTTGGGGCGCAACCCAATATCAAAAACCAGGGAGGGGTAGACCTCTCCTATTTTCTGAACGATCGCGTTACGATTCAGGCCGCTTATGAAGTGGAGGATATTGATAATTTCAGAAACGCGACGGGGCAGGAAGCAAAAAACCATATCGTGACGATTCTGGCGCATCTTTTGTTTTAAAATTTAAAAAAGGAGGAAGGAAACGTGAAAAAGAGAACAATGAAAACTTGGATAGCAGGATTCGTGCTTTGCGCTTTTATCATGGAATTTCCCCTCTCGCTTTCCGAGGCGCAAACAGGGAATACCTCCATTTTTCCAAAAACGATTACGAGTGTATTGAAGGGCGAAAGCAAAGAGGAAACAGCGGCCCAAGCGGAGTTTGTCACACTCACCTGCCCGGTGGACGGACGCCAGTTTCAGGTGGGAGTGACTCCGGAGGATATCGAGTTTCGAAACGGCACAAGAGGGGTGGTCTGCCCTTATGACGGGACCGTCTTTTTCCCGAGTCTGACACAGACCGGCGTTCCGAAGAAGGAGAAATTGACTTTGGTGGCTGTTCGTTGTCCTGTAGACGGCCGGGAATTTAAAGCGGAGATGAACGTCGAAGATTTCCTTGCGGGACGTTCCGGAGCGAGCCTCCGCTGTCCGTATGACGGGACAAAATTCCGGTTAAGCGTTTTAGGCACCCCTGAGACGGAGCCGGAAACGATCGACCGGATGACAACGCTTAAAAGCCCTACGGATACAAAATCGTTCCGGGCCTTTCTTGAGAAGGGAACGAAAGAAGAACTTTTCTCTCCTTTTGACCGATCCCGACTCCCCTCTCAAAAGTTAACGCAGGTTCAAACCCTCTCTCCGATCGGGCAGATGGGGGTGGAGCCCATGGAAAGAATCAAACCTGAACTCTCACGCATTGAAGAGATGTTCGTAAAAGGAATTTCCCAAGGAGTTTCGAAGGGGATCCGGCAGTTCGGTTATGACATTTTCCCACAGTATATCGAAGGTTTCACTCCCACTGCCACACCATCTCCAACCGGCACCCAAAGTACCGAGGTCGCATCCAATTTCCTCCGTCAATTTGGAGAAGTGTTTGGCCTGGGAGACAGTGCCTCGGTATTCGGGAGTAAGGGAATTCTGGGAACGCAGCAACCGATGGGGAGTGTGGGCAGCACCTATTCAGGTGCAGCGGTCGGCCCTGATTATGTGGTCGGCCCTGGCGATACCCTCGTTGTCAATATTTGGGGGTCTGCCCAACAGAGTCTTCTGGTCACCGTCGATGCCGACGGGAAAATCATCCTTCCGAAGGCGGGGCCCGTTTATGTATGGGGCCTCACCTTGTCGGAGGCCGAAGCCCTCATCCAGAAGAGTCTTAAGGAGCATTACACCAATTTTAACATCAGCGTTTCGATGGGAAAGCTCCGCACGATCCGCGTCTTTGTCTTCGGAGAAATCAATGTTCCCGGCACCTATTATGTAAGTCCGCAGGCGACGCTGCTTCACGCCCTTTATGCAGCGTGGGGACCCAAGAAGATCGGGAGCCTACGTCACATCAGACTTCTCCGGGCGGATAAGACCGAGGAGGTCGTGGACCTTTATGAGATTCTGATTCATGGCAACAACAAACAGGATCTTCCCCTTAAAGCGAATGATACCATTCTTGTTCCTCCCATCGGAAACGTGATCGGCCTTGCCGGCAATGTGAAGCGCCCCGCGATTTATGAAACGGTTCCTCCTGTCTCACTCACCCAAATGTTGGAGATGGCAGGAGGTCCCAGCGCCTCGGGGTATCTTCAGCGGATTCAGATCGAACGGATCAAAGATCACGAGCGAAAGGTGGTTCAGGATTTTGAATTCACCGTTTTTGAAGACCTTCAGAAGAAAGGGTCTTCCATTCTCCTTCAGGATGGCGACCTTGTCTCGGTTTTTCCTATTACCTCCCAGCGATACAACTTTGTTTCGATCTTGGGAAGCGTAGAAAGGCCCGGTGATTATGAATTAAAGGATGGGATGCGCCTGCGAGACCTTCTTGAAAAAGCGGGGGGCGTTCTTCCGGGGAGTTACCTGAAGCGTGCAGAACTGGCCCGCTATCAGACGGATAAGAGTCGGGAAATCCTCAGTATCGACCTTTGGAAACTTTTGAGCGGCGATGAAAGCCTCAATCTTCCCCTCAAAGAATGGGATGTAGTGACAGTTTATTCAAGGTCCGAGGTGATTCCCCCCAAGTTCGTAGAAATCAATGGCGCTGTCCGTGAACCGGGGACCTATGAACTGACCGAGGGGATGCGGATGAGCGATCTCATCTTCAGGGCGGGTGGGATGAGCCATTCAGCGACCCCTGAAGTGGCAGAACTTTTCCGCGCAAGCGGAGACGAACCTCCACGCATCATCCCATTGAACTTGGAAGAGATCTTAAGGAGTGAGACCACGAAGGACTTCTACCTTTTGGAAGGAGACCGACTTTTCATCCGGGAGTCCCCGGCGGAGATAGAGGGGGGGACGATTGTTCTCGGCGGAGAATTCAGGTATCCCGGGAAGTACGCCATTCAGCGGGGGGAAACCTTGAGTTCCGTGATCCGACGCGCCGGAGGATTCACGGATCAAGCCTTTTTGCGAGGGGCCGTGTTCACCCGCAAAAGTTTGAGGGATCAGCAGCGGGAACGGATGAAGCAGTTCCTCCAGGCGGAACAGAATGCATTGCTTCAAGAACAGGCGTCGCTGGGCCTCGGTTACGATCCCACTCAGAAGGCATCCCGTATGGGACTGTTGGAATACCGTGAGAAGTTCTTAAAGGAAATCGACAAAAGCGAATTTCTCGGCCGGATGATCGTCCGGTTGGCGGATCCCGAGACGCTGTCCGGTACCTCTGACGACATTGTCCTTGAGGATGGAGATTCCCTCGCACTTCCGCGGCCACCGTCGTCGGTCTTGGTGGTTGGAAATGTCTATAATCCGATCGCCGTCACCTTCGTCGATGGGAAAAATGTCGACTATTATCTTCGGAAGGTGGGAGGGATGACGAAGAGCGCGGATAAGAAGCGTGTCTATGTCGTCAAAGCCAACGGAGAAGCGGCAAGCCAATTTGTAAGGGTCAAGCCGATTGAGCGGGGAGATACCGTCATCGTGCCGGAGGAATTCAGGTATAGGACCCCGGTGGGTCTACTGGTTAAGGACACCGTAAATCTTCTGTATCAGATCGCCTTTGGCGCCATCGCCATTGCGGCCGTGAATGATTGAGAGGACGACATGGCTGAGATCACCCTTTTAACGTACTGGAAGGTTGCAAAGGAAAGAAAACGGCCTCTCATCACCGTCACGGCACTTTCCGCGTTCATAACAGCCATCATGGTATTCACGGCCCCCCGTGAATACACAGCCAGTGTTTCTGTTTTCCCGCCTGCCAGCCCTGTCAATCTACTTTCCAGTTTTGGCTCAGTCGGTTTTTCCATGATGGGGGGAGGAAGCCCAACGTCGGTGGAAGCACTGCTCTTTCTGGTAAAGAGTCGGAGGATGGCTGAGGGAGTTGTGGATCATTTCAATTGGACGAAGAGATTTCAGACGACTCGAGAAAAAGCGATCCGGAAGGTGCGCCGTATGGTGAATGGGTATGACATTTCGAAAGGGACTATTTTTGTAATTGAGGTCACGAGCGGCGATCCGGCGTTTTCCGCCGAGGTTGCCAATTTCTGCGTCGAAAACTTAAACGTCATTAATGAACAGCTCAATCTGACAAGCGATAAACCGTTGGTGAAGGTCATTGACAAGGCACAACCCCCGCCTTTCCCG
Source organism: Candidatus Omnitrophota bacterium (assembly GCA_016206785.1). Lineage (GTDB taxonomy): Bacteria > Omnitrophota > Gorgyraeia > JACQQV01 > JACQQV01 > JACQQV01. Next base: position 22,108 of record JACQQV010000021.1, on the reverse strand, counting down.
AATCCAAGGCATCTTGTGAAAAAAGTACTCGGGGCGATCCTCTTTTCAGGAATAGGCATCTACTTTTTCTTTTTCTTTGGAGAGTATGTAAGAATGCTTCGGGAGGAGGAAAAACAGAAGACCCTTGCTGAAGACGCGGAGAAGATTCTCAAAGAGTTTTAGAAAGAGGAGACCATCAAAATGCCAAAATGGGTGAAACTTGAAGAACGGCTGGTGGGTGAAGAGGAACCGATCTTTATTGTTGCAGAAATCGGTATTAACCATAATGGTGACCTCCGATTGGCGAAGGCGCTCATCGACGCCTCCAAGGAAGCGGGTGCCGATGCGGTCAAATTCCAGAAACGGACCGTGGAGGTCGTGTACACGCCGGAGGAACTTGCACGTCCTCGGGAAAATCCTTTTGGTTTCACCAATGGCGATTTGAAGAGAGGTCTTGAGTTTGATGAAAAAGAGTATGCCGAAATCGATCGCTATTGCAAAGAGAAGGGAATTCTTTGGTTTGCCTCTTGTTGGGATGAAGGAAGCGTTGATTTTATCGAGTCTTTTGATGTGCCGTGTTATAAAATTGCCTCCGCCTCTTTGACCAACCACGCCCTGCTCCGTTATCACAGGAGAAAAGGAAAACCGGTCATTCTTTCGACCGGGATGAGTACCATGGAAGAAATCTGTCAAGCGGTCGACGTCTTAGGCCCTGAAGACCTTGTTCTTCTTCATTGCACCAGCACTTACCCCTCCACACCAGAGGAATTAAATCTTCGGATGATTCAGACACTCAAAGAGAAATTTGATTGCCCCGTCGGTTACTCCGGCCATGAAGTAGGCCTTGCCACCACCCTCTCCGCTGCGACGTTGGGGGCATGCGTTATAGAGCGGCACATCACGTTAGACCGGAGCATGTGGGGGAGCGATCAGGCAGCCTCGGTTGAACCGCAGGGATTTAAACACCTTGTCAAGGATATCCGGCTCATCGAATCGGCGTTGGGAGACGGGATCAAACGGGTCTATGAAAGTGAACTCCCTGTTTTGACAAAACTCCGTCGTTTTTAACATGCCTCTTCTCAAATCACCCAAGTTGATCGTCTTCGACTTTGACGGTGTCTTCACGGACAATGGTGTCCTCGTCCACGAAGACGGAAGCGAATCAGTCTTTTGCAGCCGTGCCGATGGACTCGGGATTTCCCTACTCGCTGCAAAAGGGATCCTCATGGTGGTTCTTTCTACAGAAGAGAATCCCGTTGTCTCTGCGCGCAGCAAGAAATTGGGACTTCCCTGTTACCAGGGGGTGAGGGACAAATTCCAGGCCCTCAAAGCCCTTCTTGAGGAAAAGCGGATTGACGCAGAAGATGTTGTGTATGTCGGGAACGACATCAACGATTTGAAATGCATGGAGTGGGTCGGCTGCGGTGTCGCTGTGAAAGATGCTGAACCTGCAGTTCTGGCGAAGGCGAAAGTGGTTCTTAAAAAAGAAGGAGGAAGGGGGGCGGTCCGCGAATTGTGCGACTTGGTGATGCAAGAGTCTTCTCATCCATGAGTCCAAAAATCGGAATCGTACAAGGAAGACTTTCACCCCCAATGGACGGAAAGGTCCAGGCTTTTCCATCACAGACGTGGGAAAAAGAATTTCCAATGGCTCAGCGATGCGGTTTTGATGCGATCGAGTGGGTTTTCGAAGACACCGGTGCCTTTGACAATCCCATCTGGACGGACGAGGGCGCCGAAAGAATCCAGAGGTTTTCCCGAGAATACCACATTGAAATTCCTTCTGTCTGCGCAGATTATTTCATGAAGCATATGTTTTTTCGAACCTCTCCTTCTGAGCAGGCTGAATCGATCCGAACCCTCCTTCGGCTCATTGAGCAGGGGGCACGTTTGGGTATTCGCAGAATTCTTTTACCCGTATTGGAAGAGGCGGAGATAGAAACCGAAACAGACCGAGAGCAACTCATTGCGTGCCTCAAAGAGTGCCTGGGGAGGGCAAACGATTTCGGGATAGAACTTGCCATCGAGTCGAATCTTGAAGCGGATCGGTACCGCTCGCTGATCGAGGCGCTTGCGCATCCCCTCGCCAAGATTTACTACGATGTCGGGAACCGCACCGCAATGGGCTATGAGATGAGACAGGACATCCGGGTACTCTCTCCTTGGATTTCGGGCGTCCATATTAAAGACCGGAAGCGTTTCGGCCCAAGTGTCCCTCTGGGGACGGGAGACGCCGATTTTTTGACCTGTTTCCGGACGTTGCGTGAAGGAGGATTTGAAGGGCCTTATATTTTACAAGGAGCCCGCGCCGGCGAGGAGACGGAGACTGCGAGACATTATCTTGAATTTGTGAAGGGCTATTTCCAAGAGGAACTCCATGAGCAAAATTCCCACTGAAATTTTATGTCTCATTCTTGCGCGGGGAGGCTCCAAAGGGATCCCTCGAAAAAACATCCGGCTCCTTGCAGGGAAACCCCTCATCGCCTATTCCATTGAATGCGCAAAACAATCGGAACTCATTCGACGCGTGATCGTTTCCACCGAAGATGAGGAGATCGCCCGGATCGCGGAGCAATACGGGGCGGAAGTCCCTTTTAGACGTCCCAAAGAACTTGCGGAAGATTTAACTCCCGATCTTCCTGTATTTGAGCATGCCCTCCGGTGGTTAGAGGAGAAGGAGGGATATCGGCCGGACCTTGTGGTTGATTTACGCCCGACCGGTCCGCTCCGGAAGGCGAGTACCGTCGATCAGGCGATTCGTCTTTTGATGGAACATCCAGAGGCCGATTCCTTGCGGTCTGTCATCTGGCCTTCTCAAACCCCTTACAAGATGTGGCGGGTGAATCCGGAGGGGTATCTGGAAAAACTGCTCACCCTTGAAGGTCTTACAGAGCCTTACAATATGCCTCGCCAGATCCTTCCGGAGATTTTCTGGCAGAATGGGTATATCGATATCGTTCGCCCGAAGATCATCTTGGAAGAAAATCTTATGTCTGGGAAAAAAATCCTCCCTTTTATCATCAAGGAAGATTATATCGAGATCGATTATGAAGAAAGTTTTTTGAAGGCGGAAAAGATAGTCCAGAGGCATCCCGCATGAAGGTCCTTATGGTGGGGTTAGGAGGGGTGGGGCAGAGGCACTTGAGGAATCTTAAAATCCTCATCCCAAACGATCTTGAAGTGGTTGCCTATCGCGTACGGCGATCTCCGGCGGTGATCAGCAATACCTTAGCCGTCGAAGGGGGAATCTCTCTCGAGGAAAAGTACCATATTCGTGCCTACACTGATCTTCAGAAAGCCTTAGAAGAAGAACCCGAGGCCACTTTTATTGCCAATCCAAGCAGTTTGCATATTCCCGTGGCACGGGAGGTCGCAAAAGCCGGTTGCCATCTTTTCATTGAAAAACCCTTGTCCGATTCATTGGAAGGTGTGGACGAGTTGATCGAAACGGTTGAGAGAAACAGACTCGTCGCCGTCGTCGGATACCAGCTTCGGTTTCATCCCTGTTTGGGTTGGATCCGTGAACTCCTCAAGGCGGAGGCGATCGGTCACCTTCTCGCCGTTCGTCTCGAGGTGGGAGAGCATCTTCCCAGCTGGCACTCCTATGAAGATTACCGCCAAATGTACGCGGCGAGAAAAGCGCTGGGAGGAGGGGTTATCCTTTCCCAAATTCATGAGATGGACTATGTCTACTCGCTTTTCGGAATGCCTCGACGCGTCTTCGCCTTGGGAGGGAAACTGAGCCGTTTAGAGATCGATGTGGAAGATACCGCCAGTATTTTAATGGAATGTCAGTGGAATGGGAACGTGCTCCCTGTCCACCTTCATCAGGATTTCCTTCAGAAACCACCCAGCCGTCGCTGCGAGATTGTCGGTGACGCAGGGAAGATTGTTTGGGATTACCATGGAGGGACTCTAACCATTTGGCGCGCGTCTCAGAAAGGGCCGGAGGTTCGGCGTTTGGAGCGTTTTGAGAGAAATCAGCTTTTTCTGAATGAGGTAAAGCATTTTCTGGCGTGCATCCGGGGGGAAGAGAAACCGATCGTCACACTCCGGGACGGTGCGAACAGTCTCAAAATTGCCCTGGCCGCAAAACAATCTCTTGAAAAAGGAGAGGTCATTTCGGTCCATGAAAGTGAAATCTGTCAAAAAGATGTTTGATTTGACCGGCAAGGTCGCGGTCATTACCGGTGGCGGAGGCATGTTGGGAGTGAGGCATGCGGAAGCGATTGCGGAGGCGGGCGGCCATGCGGTGCTCGCAGATCTTGGCAAAGAACGGGTCTCTTCCGCTGCCAGAAGCATTACCGAAACGTTTGGCGTTGAAGCGATGGGCATTTCCGTCGATATTACGCGAAAAAAAGAAGTGGAGCGTATGGTCAGAAAAACGGTGGCGCGATTCCGGCGTATCGATATCCTCATCAACAATGCCGCCCTGACCGTTAAGGGGGGAGGTGAAGATTCGGAAAAATACTTTTTCCCTTTTGAGAAGTATCCCCTTGACCTTTGGGAGAGGGCGCTTAAGGTCAACCTCACAGGCATGTTTTTATGCACGCAGGCCGTAGGAAAGGTCATGGCCAGGCAGGGACGTGGTGTGGTTCTCAACATCGCTTCAACGGCCGGCGTCGTTGGCCCCGACCATCGCATCTATCGTAACGTGAGAAGTCCTTATTCAGGAAAGCCGTTCAATACGCCCGTCTCTTATTCGACGACAAAGGCCGGGGTGATCAATTTCACCCGCTACCTTGCCACCTATTGGGCTCACAAAAATATCCGGGTGAATGTCCTCTCACCCGGCGGTGTCTACGACGGTCACGACAAAACCTTCGTGAAAAACTATTCCTTACGGGTTCCATTGGGTCGGATGGCCGATCGGGATGAATATAAGGGTGCAGTCCTTTTCCTGGTTTCTGACGCCTCCTCTTATATGACGGGGGCAAATTTGATTGTTGATGGAGGTTGGACCGCTTGGTGAACTATTCAAAATGAAGTTCGCGTGCGTTGAATTGTTGACGAAATCGGGCGGAATCTGGCGCCCCACACCGGAGAGGCCGAATTATCTCTGCGACCAGCGTCGGGAGATCGACGTCAACTCCTTCGGGTGCTGGGCGAGTGCCTTGGAGGGAGAACATATCCCGCTTTCATGGTTTGTGACGGGGAAAAAAGGGCGTCCTGCACGTCAAAAGGCGACACTTTTCGAAAGAGGCGTCCACAAAGCCAAGAAAATTCTTTTCAAAGAAAACCTTTCCTACCGCAACCTCGAATATGTGAAGCAGTTTGATGTTGTGTTGGTCTGCCATCACGAAAGCGCCCACTGGGAGATGCTTCATTTTTTGAAAAAGGCCAAGGCGATTTCCCCGACGACGCTCTTTCTCGCCACGTACGGGGCTTATCAGCTCGGGCGGGTTCGAGAACTCTGGAGAAATCCGCGGTGGTATCGGAGTTTCATGGAGTTCATCGAAACGAGCGATCTGTTTCTGATCGTGAATCGAGCCGCACAAGATTATTTTCAGCTTGTTACCCACAAGCCTATTGTCTATTTTCCTCCTTTTTATCCCTACGACTACACCCGGCGCTTCTTCCGCCAGAGAGAGGATAAGGAAAAGACGATTTTTGTCGCAGGGAATACAGAACGAGTCGATATCCTTGCGGGGCTTTTGAGGGCGAGAGATTTTCAGAGAAGACACCCGGAGTACCTCATCAAACTGACGGATTGGGGGAAAATGAATTTGGAACCGCTCAGAAGGTGTCGATATGAAATTCTGTCCCGCATCCCCTGGCAGAAGTATTTGGAGGAAACCTCAAGAGCTCTTTTCATCTTGAATACGGACATCTGGTGGACCAATGGAAGGGTGCCGTTGGATGCTGCAGCGGTGGGCACACCCTGCATCGGCTGTAATGCCAATGGACAGAAGGAATGCTTCCCCGATCTTGTCTGCGCAGATATTGAAGGAACAGCGAAAGCGCTTGAGTTGGCAGAGCGGTTACTGAACGATGCGCCGTTTTATGAAGCGACACAGAAAAAAGCGCTCTCCCAGCTTGAAGGCTATTCCTATGAGAATTCTCGGAAGCGGTTTGAAACATTGGTCACGGAGATCCGGGAAGGGAAGTTTTCCGAAAAAAGGGGGTCGTTTGAAACGGTTTTGGAGATGTCCGTCTCGTGAACAATAGTTCCTCCTATAAAAAAGCGGCCTATTCTGTGAGGGCCATCTTCTGTTTCAAGGTGGTCGGGAATGTCCTCGGATTTTTCCGCCAGATCCTTTACGCCTTCTTCTTTGGAACGGGCGTAAGGATCGAGGCCCTTTTTGCCGCTTCCACCATGACGACTGTCTCCACGAAACTTTTCCAGATAGGGGCGCTTAGCAATGTATTTCTTCCCATTTTTATGGAGGTCAAGGAGAGGGACCCGAGGTCGGCATGGAGACTCACATCCAATCTTTTGACCCTTCTTTTTCTACTGGTTGGCTCTGTATCCGCATTATTATTCTGGTTCGCTCCCGCCATTGTCCCCTGGTTCGTCCCCGGTTTCGGAAGCACCCAGAGAGAAATTGTCGTGTTCCTTTTTCGGATCATCACTCCGACGATCCTTCTGGACATCGTATCAACGCTCATGGCGACCGTCCTTCATGCCAACCGCCGCTTTGTTCCTGTTGAAAATGCCTCCTTATTCGGAAATATCCTCATGCTTTTTTTGCTGGTGGCCTTTGTCCGAAAGATAGGGGTCGCGGCGATCGCGATCTCCCTTTTAAGCGCCTCTCTTGTCCAAACGCTTGTTTTGACTGTTTACGCTTGGAGGGAAGGGTTCCGTTTTCATACGGGCATCAGTTTAAAACAGAAGGAAATACTTTTTTTGCTTCGGTCACTCCTCCCCTTTTTTGGATATATGATCCTCCTGCAGCTTCAGGTGTGGCTGGCAACGGCTGTCCTCTCGCTTCTTCCTCAAGGAAGTATGGCGGTTGTCCGCTACGGTTCGAATCTTTTTACGCAGCTCGTCGCTCTTCTTACCATCCCCTTTTCCATTGTCGTATTCCCGAATTTCTCGGAACTCGCCCTCTCCGGCATCGAACAGGCGAAAGAACAACTTGTGGGAGTGCTCCGCAAGAGCCTCCAGATGCTCTTATTTCTTACCATCCCTGCGATGGTGTTGATGATCGCTTTCCGTGTCCCTGTGATCGAAGCGATCTATCAACGGGGCCATTTCGACAGGACGTCGGTCCTCATGACCTCGAGTGTCTTCGCCATATTCTCCGCAGGGTTTTTTGTGGAAGGAGCGATCCTCATTTTCAAGAAACTGTTGTTCGCCCTTAAAAGAAATTTCACGGCCGTAGCACTCATGGCATGCGGCCTGGTCGTCTATCTTTTCTTCCTTTTTATCCTTGTCAGACCGTTCGGATACTTGGGGATTGCCGCGGTGTCGCCTTTGACGACCACCGTTTATCTGGGGATGATGGTTTGGTATGTTCATGCAAAAGTCGCAGACCTTTCTTCTCTCTTCCGTTATTTCGGAAAGTGCCTCATGAAAACCATAGGGGCAGCGATCGTGATGGTGATGGGGTGTGGGGGGTTAAATGTCCTTTTCGAGACATTTCGCATGGGAGGAACATCCCCGCTGATTTCTATTTTCCAGGCGGCCACACTCTGTCTTTTCGGCTTAGCCATTTATCTCGTGGCGAGTTGGATCTTCGGAGTGGAGGAGCTGAAGATCGCATGGTCTGTATATGGCATCAATAGATTCTGGGGTCGGCTGACAAGGAGTGCAGCTATTCTTGGGTTTGAGGAGAAGGATTAACTAAAAGAAGGAGTTTCGGTGGGCCCTTCAGATCATCAGGATATCCCCGTTGTGATTCTGTGCGGCGGTCGAGGTACGCGATTGCAAGAGGAGACGGAATTCCGCCCCAAGCCGATGGTAGAGATCGGGGGACGGCCGCTCCTCTGGCACATTATGAAACTTTACGCCCATTATGGGTTTAAACACTTTATCTTGTGCTTGGGGTACAAAGGGGAAATGATCAGGTCCTATTTTCTGAACTATGAAACCATGAATAATGATTTTACAGTTTCTCTCGGAAAACCCAACCAGATTCACTTCCATGGTGGAGGTGTCGAAGAAGATTGGACCGTGACGTTGGCCAACACAGGGGAGATGGCCATGACAGGGGCCCGGCTAAAACGGATCGAGAAATACATCCATACCGATTTATTTATGCTGACATACGGCGATGGCGTTGCCTCGCTGGATGTGATCCAACTTCTGGAATTTCACAAACAACATCGTAAAGTTGGGACTGTCACCGGTGTTCATCCCCCCTCACGTTTTGGACAACTGACGGTAAAGGGGAAAACTGTGTTTGAATTCAGCGAGAAGCCTGCCACCGCCGACGGGTTTATCAACGGGGGTTTCTTTGTGTTCCAAAAGAGATTTTTCGACTATCTTTCTGACGAGGACGGTTGCTATCTTGAAAGGGAGCCGTTGGAGCGCCTTGCCAAAGAGGGAGAGCTTGTGATGTATCCCCACAAGGACTTCTGGCAGTGCATGGATACCTACCGAGACCTCCAACTGCTGAACGCGTTATGGACGACTGGAGACCCGCCTTGGAGGGTGTGGCGATGAAGGATGATTTTTGGAAGAACCGAAATGTGTTTGTGACGGGATGCACTGGCCTTCTTGGATCGTGGCTCACGAGGACGCTGGTCGAACGTGGCGCCATGGTCACGGGGCTTATCCGCGACCTCAACCCCTATTCCTACCTGCGCTCCTCTGGTACTGAAGAGAGGATCAACGTCGTCAGGGGCTCTGTTGAAGATCTCTATACCATTGAGCGCGCCTTGAATGAATACGAGATCGATACCGTGTTTCACCTTGCGGCCCAAACGATCGTGGAAATCTCCAACAGAAATCCACTCTCTACATTTGAAAGCAATGTCAAGGGAACATGGGTTCTCCTCGAGGCCTGCCGGCGCTCTCCCATCGTCAAACGGATCGTGGTGGCCTCCAGTGACAAGGCCTATGGGGATCAAGTGCAACTGCCCTATACTGAAACAGCCCCCCTGGAGGGGCGACATCCCTATGATGTCTCAAAGAGTTGTGCAGATCTGATCGCTCTCTCCTACCATGAGACGTTTGGCCTTCCTCTCTCTGTCACAAGATGCGGAAACTTTTACGGAGGGGGGGACCTGAATTTTAACCGCCTTGTCCCGGGGACCATCCGGGCGATTCAGGACGGTCAAAGGCCGCTGATCCGAAGCGACGGTACCTATATCCGTGACTATTTCTATATCGAGGATGCCGTTTTTGCCTACCTCTGCCTTGCCGAGAAGATGGGAGATAGCGGCATTCACGGAGAGGCCTTCAACTTCAGCAATGAGCTGCAGGTACCCGTCTTGGAAATCGTACAGCGGATTCTCAAGGTCATGAGCCGGGAAGACCTGACACCGGTGGTTCTGAATCGGGCGCAACATGAGATCAGGCATCAATACCTTTCTTCAGAAAAGGCGAGGCGGATTCTGGACTGGAAGCCAAAATTTACGTTGGATGACGGCCTGCACCGGACGGTGACGTGGTATCGGAATTATTTTCAATCGATGGAACAGGGGAGAGGAAAATGATGATCGAAGACGTACTCATTACCCCTCTGAAACAAATTGTCGATGAACGGGGCAAGGTCATGCATATGTTGCGCCGTGACGATCCACATTTTAAACAATTCGGGGAGATTTACTTTTCGGTCGTTTACCCGGAGGTCATCAAGGGGTGGCACCTCCATACAAAGATGACGTTGAACTATGCCGTCGTCTCCGGAACGATCAAACTGGTACTGTATGACGCTAGAATTGGGTCACCGACCGAGAGAAAGATTCAAGAAATCTTTGCGGGAGAGGACAACTACTGTCTTGTCACCATTCCGCCCGGGATCTGGAACGGGTTTAAGGGGGTTGGCGTCAAACCGGCCATCGTCGCCAATTGCGCCACCCTTCCTCATGACCCGGTAGAAATTCAGCGGATGGACCCTTTTACGAAGGAGATCCCCTATGACTGGGAACTCCAACATAGATAGGTAAATGTGCTTAAGATGAAAGCCCTTGTCATTGGCGCATCAGGTCTTGTCGGCGGAGCGTTGGTGCGGGCTCTGGAGCGGAGTGGCATCGAGACCGTTGGAACCTGCCATACCCATCGCTCCCCTGAGATGTTCCCTCTAGAGGTGGCGGATGGGGAGGCTGTCCGGAGCTGTCTTGAACGCATCAAGCCAGACGTCGTATTTTTAACTGTCAATGTGGCAGGAGGGGTGGATTTCTGTGAGACACACCCAAACGAAGCCCGAACCCTGAACATCACGGGCACACACCATGTCGTCTCCGCCGCTATCGGATGCGGCGCGAAGGTCGTTTATTATTCTACAGATTACATCTTCGACGGAAAAAGTGGCCCCTATTCCGAGGAAAATATTCCCTCTCCCCTGAGCATCTACGGACAAACGAAGCTGGAAGCCGAGCGGATCGTTCAAAAAAATCTGACAACCTCTCTGATTCTACGCACCACCGCCGTCTTTGGGTGGGACAGGGCCTCCCAGAACTTTGCCATGCAGGTCTGGAGGCGTCTCCAGGCCGGCCAATCCATGCGCGTTGCCAAGGACCAGTGGTGTAATCCGACGCTGGTAGACTATTTGGCGGAGGTCAGCGTCCGCCTGGTGCAGCTTGGGGCCCACGGCACCTTTAATGTGGTTGGGAAAGATCGGTTGCCCCGCTCTGAGTTGGCGAAGTCTTTGGCACGGACCATGGCGCTGGACCCTGAACTGATTCTTCCCGTTTCCACCCCTGAACTGGGGCCGCGCGCGCCGAGGCCCCTTGAGGGAGGACTGAAGACGAAAAAGTTGGAAGAGACTTTTGGAACGGTGCCTCATGATTTGGGCGAGTCGCTGAAGCGATTCCGCCGTCAGTGGAGGGCGGATACCCACATCACGCACGTCCCAGGCGCCGTCTCGACGGAGGCAGAACGATTGAAGCAGGAGATCCTGCAAAAGGTGAGGCAGTATTACCGACTCGTCCACCAGCCCAAGCCCTTTGTCCCGTTTAAATCTCGGGTTCAGTATTCGGGCAGGGTTTTTGGAGAAGAGGAGATGGTCAATCTGACGGACAGCGCTCTCGATTTCTGGCTCACCTTGGGGGTGTACGGGGATCTGTTCGAGCAGAAAATGAAATTGTTTTTCGGGTCCAAAGATTTCGTCTTGGTGAATTCTGGCTCTACGGCAAACTTGACCGTCGTCATGGCGCTTTGTTCAAGACAACTGGAACGTCCGCTGAAAGCCGGAGATGAAGTGATCACGCCGGCTGTTACCTTTCCCACCACCCTCACCCCCCTGGTGCACAGCGGTCTAATTCCAGTCTTCGTCGATTGTAACGTTGGAACCTATAACATTAGTCCCTCTCTCATCGAAGGGGCCATCTCGGACAAGACGAGAGCGATCTTTGTTCCGCATACCCTTGGAAACCCCTGCGATATGGATATCCTCTGCGATATCGTGCGCCGCCACAACCTCTACCTCATTGAGGATACGTGTGACGCCTTGGGATCGACATTCCGCGGGAAATTGGTCGGGACATTTGGGGATCTGGCCACCCTCAGTTTTTTCCCTGCCCATCATATCACGATGGGGGAGGGTGGCGGGGTCATTGTCAATAACGCCCGGCTCGCCCGCATCGTCCGATCGGTGCGAGACTGGGGACGGGACTGTTGGTGCGCTCCCGGGGAATCCAATACCTGCGGCAAGCGTTTTGGCTGGCAATTGGGGGATTTACCGAGGGGGTACGACCATAAATATATCTTTTCCAACCTGGGGTATAACTTCAAACCGACGGATCTGCAGGCATCGATCGGCGTTGCCCAGGCAGAGCGGATTCCCGATTTCGTAGAAAAAAGGCACCGAAATTTCAGACAGTTTTACAAAGCTCTGGAACCGTATCAATCCTATCTGATCCTGCCTACGCTGGATCCCCGGTCGGATCCTTCTTGGTTTGGCTTTCCGATCACTGTAACGAACGGCTTGTCGCGCGCCAAGCTTGTGCAGTGGTTGGAAAATGCGAACATCGAAACGCGGCAAATCTTCGGAGGCAATATTTTGAAACAGCCTGGATACCAAGGTATTTCTGCGCGCATTCACGGCACACTTGAACAGAGCGATCGAATCATGCGGGACAGTTTTTTTATCGGCGTTTATCCGGGTCTGACGGATGACATGCTGCAGCATGTCATTCAAACATTTTCCGGATTTTTTAAAACAGAGTTTCAGACGGCCCGTTCTTCTCTGAGTCTTCGGGAGTAATTCTCATGGACGGATTTTCGGTGATTGTGACGGCCTACAATGAGCCGGAGGAACTGAAGGTTTGCCTGGAGAGCCTTAAAAAAAACAGCTCTCTTCCCAATGAGGTGCTGGTGTTGATCAATCCGCAACCCAAAGGAGAGCACGATCCGCGCGTTGTAGAAGTCGCCCGCCAGTTTCCGGAGGTCCGCCTGATCCTGAATGAAACGGACGTCGGCTGCTATGGGAGCTGGAACAAGGGAGCCCGACTGGCGAAGAGGGAGATCCTCTGCTTTATGAATGCCGATCAGTATATGGCCCCGCGATGGGACGCCAGTCTTCTTGCCCATCACACCCGGAAAAACATCCTGACCTCTCAATTGGTGGAATCAGGAATCTTCAGCAGTTATCACGCGTGTCTCGTCCGCAACTTCGGCGCAGGGGCAAAGGAATTCGATGAGAAGGGCTTCTTGGAGTACGTCAGAGGGCATGAGGAAAACCGTCTGGCCATGGACGGCGCCTTCATCCCGACCGTTATCGACAGAAAATTGTTTCTCCGGCTCGGGGGCTGGCCGAACAAACGCCCCTTTCCATATCCGAACGACCGCATCTTTAGGAAGCGCGTCCTCTGGAAACGGGGGATGGAGTATCAGCGGGTCATGAACAGTTTTTCCTATCATTTCCAGCACGCCAGTTTCGACAGGGATCTCGATGGAAAGCTCTACTTTGAACGGAAAGAGACGCCCGACAGAAATGTTGTCATCGAAGGTCGACTGGGTCGCCTCAAGACAAAAATCGTCCGGAAGATGATCCGACTCGGCCTGAAGAAAAGGCGCGTCTACGGGTGGTATAGGCCGAAGCGGATCGATTTGCAGCTGGCTCATCGCTACTGTATCGGAAGGGGTGTGGAGGTCGGCCCAGGAGAAAACCGCTTTCCCCATCTTAATGCGATCTCGGTAGACCTCTACATTGGATTCAAAGACAGAATCTATCCGCCACCGGATATCCTCGGGACCGCCTACGATCTCTCCTTCTTTGCGGACGAGAGTCGAGATTTTGTTTTCTCTTCGCATCTGCTGGAGCGCCTCTATAACCCCTTAAGAGCGCTTAAGGAGTGGCGCCGGGTGTTGAAACCGGGTGGGGTTCTGTTTAGCATCGTTTCGGACAAACGATACGTTCAGAACCCCGTGGAAAACCGTGTTCCGGAGACCCTCTTGGAGGAGCTTCTGGGAAGGGAGCAACAAGGGCTCGTCGAAACGAACGATACCCAAGGGCGGCTTTTCTCATACTGGACACCCCGCTCATTCATCGCGATGTTAGAACATGTCGGCTTCCATCCCATTGAGGTGTGGGAAGCGCCCCAAAAAAATATAGGCTTGGATATACGACCGCTTAACTGGAACGATTTTACGATCGTCGCAAAAACCAAGAGCACTCATTGATGAAGACAATTTTAATCTCCATCCCTGTAGGGTATTATGCCCGCAATCTTCTCCGTACAGGAATGCCGGGGCTCCTTCTCGCTCCCGATCCGGATCTTCAGCTCATTCTTACAACACCTGCGTATCAAGACCCTGATTTCATTGGGGAATTTTCCAATCATGGGCGAATTTTCACATCTCCTTTGTACGACGTAAGGCCAACTCATAATGGATGGGAACGGGTGCTTTGGAAAGGATGCATTGCTTCAATGAAAAATCGTTCCGTTTTCCTCCCTTTGATGCGTTTGAATCATCTTTGTTATCGATACCTGAGCCCAAGACGTTACACATCTCTCTTTAAGACATGGAAACCGGTACTTTTAATCACCGCCTCTCCCGGCTTTCATTCTCAGAAGGATATTCCGCTTATCCGGGAGGCGCAGGACCACGGGGTGAAGACCCTCTGTGCCGTTTTTAGCTGGGACAATCTAACGACAAACGGTATTTTTCCCACCCGGCCTGACTATTTGGCGGTGTGGAATGAACTGATGAAAGAGGAGGCCATCACGATTCACCACTACGATCCTGAAAAGATTTTCATTGTGGGACCTACCGCTTTTGACATCTATCAGGACCCCTCTGTCTATCTTCCGAGAGAGACTTTTTGCAAAAAACTCGGTTTAGATCCGAAGAAAAAAATTGTGACCCTCACCACAGCCCCTCCCGCTGTCTTTGACCACCGCTACCTTGTTCAGATGCTTTTACGCTTCGCGCGAAAGGGGCTTTTCCGCCATCCTGTTCAGCTTCTCTGCCGGGTCCACCCATTAGACCAGAAAGATCTCTACAAGGAGTTCGAAGGGAATCCGCTCATCCATTTTGATTACCCTGGGCGTTATTCTGGCCTTATCAAATGGGATCCCGATCGGGGAGAGATGATTCACCTGGCGAATACGTTAAAACAGAGCGATGTGATCGTCAATATCGCCTCCACCATTACCATTGAATCGGCCATTGTGGATACACCGGTCATCAACGTCGGCTTTTCAACTGTTCAGGAAAGACATTTCCAGAAAAAGATTTTCCGCGACCACTATGAGCAACATTATCACCATGTGTTGGAAAGCGGAGGGGCCTGGAACGTGCGGAGCGAGGAAGAACTCCTCGAGGCATTGAACACCTATTTAGAAGACCCCTCCCGGGACCGGGAAGCACGGAGAAAGATGGCGGAGAAACTTTGTTATCGTTTGGATGGGAAATCGTCAGAGCGACTGGCGGGGCTCATCCGGAGGCTCTCCTCATGAGGCTCTCTGTCGTGATCCCTATTCATAATGAAGAAGAACAGATCGAAAGAGTTGTGACGGCACTCTCCCAGACCCTCTCTTCCGAAGGGATCGATCATGAGATGGTCGCGGTCAATGATAACAGTCAAGACCGGACTCCGCTCATCCTTTCTGAATTATCACGGAAAATTCCTCAAATCCGGATCGTGACGCGGAAACCTCCTGCCGGGTTAGGAAGGGCGATCCGTGAGGGGCTTCTGCACGTGACAGGGGATGTGATCGTCATTTTTATGGGGGATGACTCGGACAGTCCGGACGATGTGGTGCGTTATTTAAGAAAAATTGAGGAAGGAATTGATTGCGTTTTTGGTTCACGTTTCGTGCGGGGAGGGTTCGTCAAGGATTATCCGTTTCTAAAACTCCTCGTTAACCGCTTGGCCAATTTCTTTATTCAGTGTCTTTTTTTCGTCCCGGAAAACGACATCACAAACGCCTTCAAGGCGTACCGAAAAGAGGTGATTGACGCTGTTCAACCTTTGGAAGCGGAACATTTTAATATCACGGTGGAAATACCGCTCAAAGCGATCAACCGGGGTTTCTCCCGGGCGGTCATCCCGATCCAATGGTACGGGCGTCGAAGTGGCGTCTCCAAGTTGACCCTTCGCGTCATGGGACGCCGGTATCTCTACACCGTCTTAAAGGCATGGCTTGAGAAAACGTTGCTCAAGGGAGATCTCTATACCAGACCCATTCCGCAGGACAAGGCGAAAGAAAAAGAGTTTTTTTCAAATTGGGATGGAGGTTTCGAAATTTTTGAGGAAAGGACTTATCAGCGCCTTCTTCGATCTTTTATTGCTGAAGCGCATCCCGAGAAGGCCCAAAGTGTCCTGGAGGTGGGGTGTGGGTCCGGGGCGTTCACGAAATATCTCTGTGAATTCGGGCTCAGAGTGATCGGGGTAGATCTCACCGAGAAGCTCCTTCGGATCGGAAGGGAACGTACGCAAGGGACTTTTACAACAGGGGACGTCGAATGTTTACCTTTTAAAGACAACCAATTTGACATTGTCGTTGCCATTAACCTGCTCCATCATATGCCTCAGATGGATCAGATGGTGAGCGAAGTGTTTCGCGTCCTGAAACCGGGGGGCGTTTTTTATGCGTTGGATCCGAACCAGCGCCATCCGGCCATGCGGTTTTACCGCGACCGCCGTTCTCCTTTTTATTCTTCGGCAGGGCATAGTCCCAATGAAAGGCTTTTAACCGCTGAGGAGATTTTGACTCACCTCAACCGTTTTTTTGAGTCACCCAAGGTCGTAGGAATATCAGGCATGACCTATCAATGGCTTGAGGGGACTTGGGCCCGCCGGTTCTTACCCCTCTATAATTCTTTTGAAATTGCCTTTGGAGCAATTCCGCTCTCAAAGAAATACGGGGCTTACCTTGTCAGTTCTGCGCGCAAACGTAAACAGGATTTAAAAGTCGGGGAGATGATTTCTATTCCATGATGAATTTTAAGAATGACTTTCTGTTTCTCTCTTTCATTGTCCTCGTACTCATTGGCATCATGGTCAGGATTTCTGGAGACTACGGGATCAGCCGGGATGAGCCGGATTATTACTTTGTAGGCGAAAGGGATTTTCATTTTATTCTGAGCGGCAATCCAAAACTTCTGGAATACTACGAAGGGAGTTATCCTTTTGAAGTCCAAGACCACCCTCACTTCCGCACGCGGCATTTTATGCATCAGCCTGCCCCCTTGGCGTATATGCTCTCCGCCGCTTCCTGCAATCTCTTCTACCGGGGATTGGGGTGGTTTACGCCGCTGGAGGCCCACCGTCTTGTCAGCAAGGTTCTGGTACTGGCACTCATCGCTGGGATGTTCTATGTGACAAAATCTCTGTGGGGACGGAAAGCGGCGGCACTTTCCGTTCTCTTTCTCATTTTCTTCCCGAGATTTTTCGGAGAAATTTTCATGAATACGAAGGATATTCCCAACGTTGTCTTCTTTTCGCTGAGCCTCATGGCGTTTTGGAAGGGGGTCGAAACGCGGCGGGCAGATTGGATTATTTTTTCCTCCCTCTTTTTTGGATTCGCGCTGGCTACCAAGATCAACGCCTTTTTCATCCCCGCCGTCCTCCTAGCATGGCTTTTCCTCGGCTTCGGTATTCGGGGCACGGCGGTAAGCTCTCTCATCGTCGGCGGCCTCTGCATGTTCGGGCTCCTGGGGGTAAAGGCACTCTTCTGGTTCGGGAAAGACTGGCCAGTACGTCTCAATCGGGGTGTGGTCACCTTTGGAGAAATGATGGAGAAGCGCCTTTACCCCTTTGTGGACCACCTCATGGGGAAGGAGTTCTTCTTACTGCTCACCCTCTTCGGTTCTGTTTTTCTGACGGGACTTTTTCTTCTCGGAAGGAAGTCGCGTTTCACCTCCGTACGGGGGGAGATGTCAAAACGCAAGGCCTTTTATGTGGCGCTCTTTCTTTTTCCACTCATCGGGGCCTTCACCTTGTTTGCCCTCTATCCGCTTCTCTGGTTCGACTCGTTTCACCGTTTTTTGGTCTACCTCTATATTTATTTTTATTCCGCGCGGGGTACGGTCGATTTGCCTACAGGACAAAGCGTCATCGGTTCGTTTCCGCCCTGGGACGGGCTCCGTTATCTTTTACTGGCTTCGCCCCTTCCAGCCCTCTTTTTTGCGTTCCTCGGTCTCTTTGTTGCGGGCCGGTCGCGTGAGGCGAACAAAAGAAAATTCGGACTTCTCATATCCCTTTGGTTTGCAATTCCGGTCGCGAGGGCCAGTCTCCCGGTGATGTTCAACGAGGGCTTAAGGCATTTTTTGGAGTTTGTTCCTCCAATGGCTATCCTCGCCGGTGTCGGTGCGGCGCAGGGGATGGAATGGCTTCTGAAGAAGGCCCGTGTGAATATCAAAACCGTGAGGACAGGTCTCTGGACCCTCTTCTCGGGGATCCTTTATTTGCCCATTCTCATTTCCATGATCCGGCTCCATCCTTACGAATATCTCTATTTCAACTCTTTGACAGGGGGGTTGAAGGGGGCCCAGGCCCGGAATGATCTTCATTACGCATCCGATTATTGGGGTCTTTCCTACAAAGAGGGGATTGAGTGGCTAAATCTCCATGCCGCCTCCGATGCCGTGGTGGTCGCACCCCTTTACGACCATCTGTTCAAACTGTATCCCCTCCGGCAGGATCTTCAGCTGATCGGGAATGTTCGGTACAAACAGGAAATCGGGTCGATCCAGTCTCTCTTCCGAATGGCGAAGAAGAGCCCCGTTTATGTCGTCTATGTCACACGGCGGGAAAACTACAAAAGCCCCCGCTACTCTCCGGAGCTCTTCGAGTATTTCGAAAAAGCGCCTCCCTTTTATGCGGTGGTGCGGGAAGGAACTCCGCTTTTGAAGATTTTCAAGATGTGAGGAGGTCAGGATAACGGGATGAAAATGACGGCTCCTTCCGAATACGCGCTGAAGGCCTACGGATACCTGCCCGTTACTTTTATGAAGCGGGTTGTCTTTGGAAGGGATCCCTTTTGGAAGGATTTTTTCTGGAACCGATGGGGTGTTTTGTCCGAGGAGGCCCTGAAACGGGTGAACGGAGGAGGGGCGGTGTGGGTCGAGGCGCAATCCTTGGGGGAACTTTACCAAATACGCCCCCTCTGCCGTTGGCTGAAAGAAAGGTATCCTGACCGCCCCCTTGTTCTTTCGGCAAGCGACGTCACCGCCTTCCGGAAGGCGCAGGAGGAGGAGATCTACGACGGGGTGTTTCATTCGCCGTGGGACCTCTCTTTGCCGACCGGTCGCTATTTCCGTTTTCTCAAGCCGTCGGTTCTCTTTTTCGTGGAACATGTCAAAACCCCCTTTCGGTTAAGGATGGCCTCTCAAAACGGGGTTCCGACAGCCCTTTTAAGCGGATTTTTCCCGTCCGGGTGGGAGCAGAACGGCTTCATGAGAAGACCGATGGCACTCCGGTTTTATGAGGCGCTGGAATGGGTCGGCGTCAAGGGAGAGGAGGATGCGGAAGGATACAGGCGTTTGGGTGTGGAGCCCGAGCGGGTTGCTGTGCTAGGGGATCTCAAATTTACCGCGCAAGACATTCTCCTTTCGAAGGAACAGAAAGAACGTTTTCGAAGGGAGTTAAACCTTGATCCGGGCGAAACCCTCTGGATAGCGGGGAATCTCCATCCGCAGGAGATTCGATTTATTGCTTCCGCCCATGCCTTGATGAAAAGGGATCTTCCGGGGTTGCGCCTTCTTGTGGCGCCGCGATGGGTCGAGCACATAGCCCGGATGGAAACCGTCCTTCATTCTTTCTCACTCTCTTGCGCGCGGAAAAGCAACATGCCTCAGGGGGGAGAGAAGCCAGACGTAATACTTCTCGATACGTATGGTGAGTTGAAATATCTTTATGGCATCGCGACCGTTGTCTTTATCGGGGGGAGTCTTGAGACAGACGACCCTTCCTGGAAGGGTCTTTGCCACAACGTGGCGGAGCCGCTCATTCACGAGAAACCTATTTTTTTCGGAAAGAATATCCTTTTCCGGCGCGTCCTTATGGATCAGCTCCTCTCCTTTTGGGAGGGATTCAAGGTGGAAACCCCGGAGGCGCTTGCAGGAAACGTTTCGTATCTCCTCGGGCATCCCGAACTCATGGAAGGGCTGAGAAGAAGGTCGCGCGAATGGGTCGGTGTTCAACGGCAGGCACTTCAGAGACATCAGGAATTTATTGAAAGGATACTCCAGTGAAAATTGTTGCTGTCATTCCGGCACGGTATCAGTCCACCCGTTTTGAAGGGAAGCCTCTGGCAGACATTCATGGCAGACCGATGATTTACTATGTGTACCGGAGCGCGAAACGGGCCACGGGGATACAGGATGTTTTTGTTGCAACGGATGATGAGAGGATCCGTGAGGCGGTGGTAAAGTTTGGCGGCAAGGTTGTGATGACCAGCCCCGAGCATAAGACGGGAACCGACCGGATTGCGGAAGCAGTTTCGAACTTAGATGTGGATATTGTGATTAATGTACAGGGGGACGAGCCGTTGGTTCATCCCGAAATGCTCGAACAGGCGATGCGGCCTCTTTTGGAGAACCCAAAAATCCTCGTGACCACTCTCATCTCTCCCATCGAGAATCCCGCTGACTTCATTGACACAACGGTGGTTAAAACGGCGGCGGATTGTGAAGGGAATGTCCTTTTCTTCTCGAGAAGTCCCATCCCTTATCCTAAGACCCGTCAGTTTTACATCGCTTATAAACAGGTGGGACTTTATGCCTTTCGGAAAAAATTTCTTCTTGAATTTGCAGCGATGCCCCCTACCCCCCTCGAGCTTATTGAAGGTGTGGAGCTTTTACGGGCGGTTGAAAATGGGATCAACGTGAGGGTCGTTGAGACGCGTCATAAAACAATCAGTGTCGATACCCTATCGGATCTCTTCGAAGTCCGGAAGGTGGTAGAGTCGGAAGGAGTCATTGATGAAGCAGGGATTGAAGGCGCAATTAAAAAAAATTAAGTTGTTCATGATTGATGTCGATGGGGCCTTGGCGAAGCCCAACATTATTTGGGCCGGGTCTTTTGACGGGAACGGTCTCCATGAGATCAAGGAATTCTGTGTCCATGATGGTGCGGCGAGTTGGGCGGCGAAAGAGGCGGGTCTTCTCCGAGTGCTGGTCTCTGGACGGGATTCCACGGTGGTGCGACACCGTGCAGAGCGCATGAAAGTGGACGGTATTTATTTAAACAATTTGAACAAGCTCGACGTTCTGAAAATGGTCAGAGAGAAATATCATCTCCTTGAAGAAGAGATCGCTTATATCGGAGACGATTTTCTGGATCTTCCCATTCTCCAGAGGGTCGGTTTGCCCGTGGCGGTCAGCGATGCGGTTCCGGAAGTGAAAAGGGCAGCCCGGTATGTTACGCGAAAGAAGGGGGGCGAAGGAGCCGTTGCGGAAACCATACGGTTGATTCTCACATCCCAAGGAAAATGGAAAGAAGGATATCAGAAGGCCATTGAAAAAGCGTATCTTCCTAAAGAGTAAAAGTCAAATGGATCGCAGGATCACCGTACTTCATCTCATCGAAAGTCTGGGCCGTGGCGGCGCAGAACAGGCGCTTTTAAACGTGCTTCGGCATCTCAATCGGCGGAAGATAAAGAGTATCGTCGCTGTTCTCTATCATGCCGAAAATGATCTGGAACAGGAAATTCGTCAATTGGGTTTACCCTGCTATGACCTGGAGGCGCATTCTCCTTGGGACCCCAAGGCCCTTTTTCGGCTTATGGGGATTCTTCGGAAACAGGAAGTGGATCTTGTCCATACCCAGCTTTTTGGGGCGAATGTGCTTGGGAGGATCGGTTCCTCTCTTTTGAGAATACCTGTCGTAACGACCCTTCAATTTCCTGATTATGAAAAAAAATTTTATGCGGGGAACAGTCTGTCATGGAAAATCCGTTTCCGCCAGATAGTGGATGGGTTCAGTCTCCGACTGAATCGGCAGGCATTTATCGCGGTATCCCAGCATACAAAAGAATCAAGCATGCGCCATCTCGGCTTCTCCGAAAAGAAGGTACACGTTATTCCCAATACCCTCTGTCTGGAGAAGTGGGGGTGCTCTCATCCTGATTCTCTCGAAGAAAAACGGAAAGAGCTTGGAATTGAGCAAGACGACAAGGTGCTGACCTGTGTTGGGAGATTCGTGCCCCAAAAAGGACAAAGGGTCCTCCTTCAGGCTATGCCAAAGATTCTCAAGTCTTCCCCAAGGACAAGACTTTTACTGTTAGGAAGCGGACCGCAGGAGAAGGAACTGCAACATCTCTCTTCAACACTGGGTCTATCCATGTCACACGTTTCTTTTCTGGGTGTCCGTTCCGACGTGAAAGAAATTCTCGAGATCACCGATCTATTTCTCTTTCCTTCTGTGGCAGAGGGGCTGAGTTTGGCGCTTCTTGAGGCGATGGCGGCGGGTCGATCCTGCCTTGCGTGCAATATCCCTCCCACCCGGAAGATGATCGAAGACGGGAAAACAGGATTTCTCGTTTCAGGATGGGACCCGTCGGTCTGGGCGAATCGGACCGTTGAGCTTTTGGGAAATCCTCTATTGAGGAAAAATACCGGCGATGAAGC
>JACQQV010000017.1 GCA_016206785.1 Candidatus Omnitrophota bacterium | reverse complement strand
TGAAGAGACGATCGTTTGTGAAGACTCTGTGAGGGTCTCTCCAGACGGGGTCACTTCACTGGTCACCTGCTGCCCACATCCTACAAACCCTATGAGTAAAGTGGATCCTACAGCCAAGACTTCAAAAAAAAGTTTACTCTTTTGCATCGGTCTACTCCTTTAGATTTTTAACAATTATAACATTCCCTCCCCTCTTGTCAAGTGGGAGGCTTTTACGGTAGGATGAAGGTATGAATTCCTTAAAACAACTGATCCCAAGCGACGTTTGTCTAAAATGCCAGGTCTGCTGTCGGTTTCCGACGCCAGAGAGTGACATGTTTCCTGTCTTCATGAAAGAGGAAGTCTCGCGGCTTTCTTCGGTGCACGAGCCCCTCTTTGTCTCAAAAGATGGAATTTTCCGCCCCGTCGCAAAACCTTATCAGGGAGTCCATGGACAGGAATGCGCCTGCCCCTTTTTTAATCCTGTGACCCAAGCATGCGCCATCTATCTCGACCGGCCGCTCGATTGTCAGCTCTATCCGTTTGTGCTCATCTTCGGCCAGACCCAAAAGCGGATCTTTCTCGGTCTGGATGTACAGTGCCCTTTTGTGCAGGATCCTTCCCACCAAGAGGCCCTCGTGAATTACGGAGAATACCTCTGGCACTTCCTTGAAGAAAGGGAAACGGTGGAGGCGGTGGCCAGACATCCGGCACTCATCGGGAATAACGGAGAAACCATTCTCCCATTCTCTCCTCTTAAGGGCCTTACGGAAACACTCTGTCATGCAACGCTCTTTGGGAAGCCCCCCATCGCTTCTTTCGATCTTTCCCCTCTCACCCTGAAGGACCGGGTGCACTTTTCTGAAGAATCCTTTGTGCCGATGATCGCTTTCCAAGATCTCCTCCATTTCTACTGGAAAAAAGAAGGAGGGGTCGCCTGGGTCATCGCTGAGCAAGGAAGGCATTTCTTTATGCCGGTCCCTCCGGTTACAAAAACGCTAACCCCTGAACTCCTTACGAAAAGTTTTGATCTTCTGGATGCATTAAACCAAGGACGCGTCCCTTCACGGATTGAGGGCCTTTCAGAGGAAAACCTTCCTCTGACAGAAGCACTTGGCTGTACCTTTTACCCAAAAAGTCCCGAATACCTCTACCGCCGAACAGACCTTGTAGAACTTGCAGGAGATCCCTACAAATCAAAACGTTCCCTCTGCAATTATTTCGTCAAACATTATCCTTTCACCCTTAAACCTTATCAAAGAAAAGATTTTTTGGAATGTTTTTCCCTTTTCAAACGGTGGCAGGAAAAAAGGGAAAAAAAGACGACTGACCCGTATGAACTGGCGCTTCTCGAGGATAGCGCCTTTGTCCACCGTCGGATCCTTCTGCATGGAGAGGCACTGGGTGTGGAAGGAAAGGTGGTGAGGATAGGAGGTGAGGTGAAGGGTTATACCTTCGGCTATCCTTCAGGCAACGACACGTGGTCTGTTTTCCTTGAAATCGCCGATCCCAGCGTGAAAGGACTCGCCCAATTTCTATTCAGGGAATTCTGCCGAGAGAAAAAAGAGTTTCCCTTTATCAGTGCAATGGATGATTCGGACTTGGAACGTCTCAGGCGGGTGAAGGAATCGTACCGACCTTCCTTCAAAAAAATCCCTTACGTTTTTGTAAGGAGACTGACTTAAACTTCCTCAGGTACTTCAAAGTCACCATAAAATCTTTAGGAAGAGGGGTTTCTAAGGTAATCTCCCGGCCGTCCATATTTTTAAAGTGAAGACCGCCGGCATGGAGGGTAAGACGGGAGATGAGCGGTTTCTCTCCCTCATGTTTCGTTTTGAACTTCGGTTTCAGTTCAGAAAGGAAAATGGCGGAACGCTTCCCATACAAACCGTCCACAGCCAGAGGATAACCGATTGCTACGAAGTGCACCCGGATCTGATGCGTCCGACCTGAGAGGGGATGCACACGCAACAAGGTGAAACCGCGAAATTTTTCCATAACCTCATAAGAAGTCACGGAAGGCTTCCCCCGTTTCTCGTCGACACGGGTCATGCCGAGATGCTGGGGATCTTCCTCCAGAGGAAGTTCGATCTTCCCCGACGGCAACTGTATTTCCCCTTCCACGAGCGCAACATACGTTTTTAAAATCTCGTGGTTTTCAAACTGCCGCGAGATTTCCCGCTGGCTTTCCACATCCTTTGCAAAAAGGATAAGCCCGCTCGTTTCCTTATCGAGACGATGAACGAGCCGAAGGCTCGAGCTGAGCGTCTCATTGAGGATCCCGAGAAGGGAGACCTTTGTCTTGTCCCATCGGTCGGGGATGGTGAGAACGCCGGCCGGCTTATTGACAACGATAAGATGCGAATCTTCGTAAAGGATTTCAGGTGTCATCAGGCTCATGGAGAAAGACGGAGGATAAATTCCCCTACCATGGGATCTAAGAGAGAGAAGGCATCGTCTCTGCGACGGATGAGGCCCTTACTTTCAAGACGATATAGGAAATTTTTGATGTTGTCTACCGGAAAATTCCTCTTTCTTTTCTCAAAAATCATCGCGTGACGAAGATCCGCGATCGACATCGGTTTCCTTTTCTCCGCGAGGACCTCGAGGATTTCCTTCTCCCGGTCGCTGGCGCGCCTTAGCATCGCCTCAAAATAATCTTCACCCAATTCACGAAGGGTCCGATTAAACGCCCCTTCCCACGCGGAGAGAGTCACCCTTCCTTCAATCTGGGCCTCATAGAGGTGACTTGCGAGAAGCTGAACTTCATACGGATGACCCTGCGTCACGTCGAAAAGTCTCTCCTTGAGTTCTGGATCAAAAACGACCCCGCTTCCTGAAAGGGTCTTTTCCACAAGAAGAAGACTCTCTTCTCTATCAAGATTCTGGATGAATTCCCTTTTCCGGAAAAAGCGGCCGACGGGGTCATGTTTGTCCAAGAAGGCATCCCATCCTTCGGGGGTCGTCGAAAGGATAAAAAGATAACGGCTCTTTCCCAAAAGCGTATCATGACTCAAGGAGGCGCGGAGGATGTCGATGACCTGCGGAATCGGTTCAAAATTCTGGATGTCGTCTAGAAGAACCAGGGCAAGTTCCGCTTCAAGACATTCCCAGAGGCGTTGGAGAAATTGTACCAAAGCGACCTGGGGCTGGAGAGAAAGTTTCTTCCGACCGGAAGGAAAAAATTCTTTGTCTTTGGGAACTTTTGGAAACCCCAGAAGGATCTCTTCCATGAGAAGTGCAATCCCTTCTTCTAATCGTGACTTCTCCGGAAACCGATTCACCGCGCAGAAAGAGGCGGGAAATCCCTCTTTCTGGGCGACCTTTTTAAACTGTTTAAGAAGAGAGGTCTTGCCGATCCCCCATTCTCCGAGGACAACCAGATGATGAGGCCGAAGTTCCCTCGCCTCCTTGAGAATCGTTTCAAAGTGCTTGAGGGTCTCTTCCCTCCCGCCAAAGACCTTCGGTTCCCATCCGGACTGTGGCGTAAATGGATTCGGTGCGATCATGCGTCTTAACCTCTTGTGCCGTATTATAAAACAAAAAGGGTACAAAATCAAGAAGATTTTGTACCCTTTGTACCTTGAAAGCGCTCTGACCGACTTAATAGACGGTAGGATAGAGAACGGACGGTTTATCTTTGAGGTAATCGTTAATGGCGAAGATGAGCCAGAGGCCGGGAGAAGGTTGCTCGACAGTTCCCAATTGGTTGGTGCCCGACACCATTGAATACTGAAAACCTCCGTCTCCGTCATTATCCGAACCGAGCCGCGTCGGGTCATCGCTCATTAAAATATGGTTGATGAGATTGAGTTCCTTTGAGCCGCTCCCTGCACGGCCGTAGGCGATGGCCATCTGTTCCGTCCCTTCCCACCAAAGACTTCCATCCTTCGAACCATACTCGTAGCCGGAGTAACTCTGGCGGACGCTTCCGTTCCCAAATACCTTCCGTGTTCCGAAAGTCCTGTCCGCATATTTCAAGAGGGCGTTCCGTTTGGTAAAATCGCCGATATCATTCATAAAGACGGCCCCGATCGACTGCGGATCGAGGAATTTGGAAGGATCGTTTTCGCCGGTATTAAACCGATTCTCCGCCGCATTCCATCCCACATTCAAAAGCCAATCCTTGCATCGAGCCGCCTTATCGAGATAATAGGAATTGTTCGTGACAATACCGTAAAGTTTCAATGCGAAATAGGCGTCGAGATTATGCTCGGTACTTGTCCAAAGGCGCTCCGAACCGTTTGAGTTGAGTCCTCCAGTAATCCCGCCATCGGAAGCATCTTGTCTTGCAATGAGCCAACTGGCGATCCGGTCGGCCATCGGAAAGTATGTGGGGTCACCGGTCTGATGCGTGTAATAAGCGACCGCATAGAGAGCCCATGCCTGATTCCCACTACTGCGTGTGGCATTGCGGACTGTACCGGTGGCCTGAAACATCGAATCATAAAAGGAACCGTCTGAAAGTTGATAGCGGGAAAGAAAGTTAAGAAGCGTGCGGGCATCGTCCAATTGACCTACCGCGGTATAGGCGACGACCGCCAGGGCGTTGTCATAGGTGTACCCGTAGGTGGCGGTGTCATTGACAGCGACCCAATCGTAGGTCACCCCATTCCGAACCCGCTGGAGGCTCACCCAATTCAGGGCCTTTCCCCTTTCTAAGGAAAGGTTGTAGGCGGCAAATGAATCTGTAACGGTAAAAATGGCAATGAGTAACGACAAAAGAAAAATCGTTCTTTTCATCTCACCGCCTCCTTTTAGTCAAAGGATATTGAAACCCTTTAAGAAACTAAGAAATAAAAATGCCAAAAGGCATTTGGCACAATTTAAGTATACCTGAAGTTTGTGGCAGTGTCAAGCCACGTTTTGTTTCCCTTTACGGGATTCGGAGGACGATTTTTCCAAAGAGGTCCCGGCTTTCCATCTTTTGGTGGGCCTTGTGGGCTTCTTCCAATGGAAAAACCGAGTCGACGACCGGCTTCAGTTTTCCTTGCAAGAGGAGGCGGATCACCCTTCGCAGTTCCCCATCCCCTCCCATATAAGAACCAAGAATAGAAAGTTGTTTCATGAAAAGGAATCGAAGATCCATTTCTGCTTTGGGGCCACTCGTCGCACCACAGGTCACAAGACGCCCCCCCTTCGCAAGAGAAGCGAGACTCCCTTTCCAGGTCGCAGGCCCAATATGCTCAAAAACGACGTCGACCCCTTCCCCTTTCGTGAGACGTTTCACCTCGTCGACAAAATCGGCCTTTTGGTAATTGATGAGTCCCTGTGCGCCGAGCCGCTTTGCCTTTTCCAGTTTCTCATCCGTCCCCGCCGTGGTGATAACCTTTGCGCCCAAGTGTCTTGCCAGTTGAATTGCGGCACTTCCGATCCCGCTTCCCGCCGCATGAATGAGAACCGTTTCTCCCTTCTTAAGTCCTGCGCGGGTCACAAGCATATGATAAGCGGTAAGGAAAACAAGAGGGGCGGCAGCCCACGCTTCGAAGGAATAACGATTTGAAACAGGGATGGCGCTTTTTGCCCCGACGACCGCATATTCGGCATACCCTCCGTTGCGCCGGAATCCCATGATCGTGAAGTGATCGCAGAGGCTCGTCCACCCTGAAAGACAATGCCGACATTTTCCGCAGCCGATTCCGGGAGTGATGATAACGGGTGTGCCGACCAACGGATGCGTGACTCCCCTCCCCAGTTTATCAACGACACCGGCGATATCCGATCCCAAAATATGTGGAAGAGGAATTTCGATCCCGGGAAGCCCTTGGCGAACCCAAATATCGAGGTGGTTGAGCGCACAGGCCTTCACCCTGACGCGGAGTTCCCCTCTTCCCGGCTCTGGCGTCGGTCGCTCCCCGTATTCGAGGACCTCGGGTCCTCCATGTCTTGAAATAAAAATGGCTTTCATTGCGGCTTATTTTAGCACGAAAAGAAAGCTTTCTCAATCCGGTTGAAAAGGTCGTTCGGCTCGTAAGGTTTCACGACATGATCCACAAACCCCATGGCTCGCGTCGTCCCTTGCGCCAGAGGGTCGTTGTAGCCTGTAAGAGCAATGATAGGAATAATCCGATTTCCGTTTTCAGATTTGATTCTTAAGGCGGTAATGTCTCCCGCCACATCGGGGAGGTTGAGATCCAAAAGGACAAGGTCCGGGGGAAAAGTCTTCACCATGGCAGAGGCTTCCGCACTGCTGTGTGCCATCGTTACTTCGTAGCCTTTCTGCTGAAGACGCGCTTCAAGAATTTTTGAGAAGTCAGCGTCGTCATCGACAATGAGAATCTTCTTTGGAGTTGCCATCCTTCTTCTCCTCAGGCCGCCTTTCTTGGCGTATGGGACCGAAAGGCTTCTTCAACCTTCGCCAACAGTTCTTCCGCCTCGAACGGCTTCAGAATAAATTGGTCTACCCCGGCCTGCTGTCGCCATGCCGCTTCATCCTTTTGGCGGCTTGCCGTGATCACGATAATCGGTATCTCCTTCAGGGTGTCCTCCATCCGAAGGAGTTGAACCATCTGGAATCCGTTCATGCGCGGCATTGAAACATCAACCAGGATAAGATCCGGTTTCTCTTTCTCGGCCGCATCCAGCCCCTCCAATCCATCGGCAGCGACAAGGACCTGATACCCTTTTTGCTCAAGCCTTGCCGTGATAAGGGTCAAGATATCCGGTTCATCATCCACCACCAAGATTTTCTTCTTTGACTCCTCCATGTCTTTCACCCCTTACGCCATTTTTAGATAAGGCCGGATTGACTTATGCCGCGACACGGATGTTTTCCTTCTGATAAATAGGGATTGTAAAATAAAAGCGGCTTCCTTTCCCTAATTCGCTTTCTACCCAGATCTTCCCGCCGTGGGCTCCGACAATCGCCTTGCAGATCGCAAGCCCGAGTCCCGTCCCCCCTGTTTTTCTTCCATTCTCATCCACAATCTGTTGGAACTTCCCGAAAAGTTTTCCTTGATCTTCCCTCCTCATCCCGGGGCCGTTGTCTTCCACCACGATGCAAACAAAATGCTCATCCTGCGCCCGTGCCGTGACCCTGATCTTCCCCCCCTGTGGCGTAAATTTAATGGCATTGTTGACCAAGTTACTCAAAACTTGAAGGAAGAGATCACGGTCTACCTCTACCGGCAAGACATCAGGAACCGTTTCGAAAGAGAGTTGAATTCCTTTCTCTTTCGCCTCCAGGCGATGGGTGACGACCGCTTCTTCAAGGAGAAGGGCAAGCTCGAAGCGGTTACGATGAAGCTCCATCTTACCTGCTTCAATCTTGGAGATATCGAGGAGATTGCTGATCATCCGATGGAGTCGGTCGATATTGTTCTTGGCGACCTGCAAGAAACGGACCTGATCGGGTGTGAGGGGACCCGAGGAGCCATCCAACACAAGAGCGATCCCTTCCTTAATAGAGGTGAGCGGCGTTCTCAGTTCATGATTCACGGTATTCACAAATTCTGTCTTGAGACGGTCGAGTGCCCTAAGTTTCTCATTTGCCCCTTCGAGTTCTTTCTGCTTCGCCAACAGTATTTCTTCCTCCCTTTGTAAGGCAAGGGTTTTCGCCTGAATGATGAGAGACGCACGCCACATCAATACCGACAAAACGGCAAAGACTGCAAGGAGCACCCCACCCAAGATGACCATGGATTCAATCAGTCTTTTCCTGGCGATAAGGGCATACGGTGTTACATCTTTATAAATCTCAAAGATTCCGAGGATCCGCCCGCTTGAACCGAGGATGGGTACATAGGTTTCAATCACATCCTCGCTGAATCGTGTCTCATTTTTTAAATCGAGGAAAGCCTCTTTTCTCTTCGCCAAAGAGACCGTCCTTCCGTTCAAGGAAGCCTGCAGATGGGGATTGTCGGCGTCCCTCTGGCCGATGATCTTGACATCGGTACTATAGATGATCTTCGTGTCAGTATCAAAAATTTTAAACTTCACCACCTCGAATAAAGTCAAGACCTTTTGAAGCTCTTGGTCCACTTGAGTGAGGTCTGCTGGATTGAGGAAAAGCGCTTCCCCTCCTTCAGGATCGGTACGAATGAACATTGCCGCCTCGAAGTTGCGCAATACGTTTGCAACGAGGACAGCATCCCTCTCGGCTCTTTGAAGGGTGGAGCGCTTAAATATGGTATATAAGCCAAGACTGCTTAATGACAAGATGACCACAGTGGCGGCAACAGAAAAAACCACAAACAAGCGGAACAGATGGATTCTTCTCATCTAATTCATCTCTCCGTGTAATTTCTTGGTATCAGATGTACCATGACTAGTAAGAATCTTCCAAAAGGATTTCCTGCCGCTTTTTTGGAGTGGAGAACTCTTGAGCGCCTCTTGAATTTTATCAAGCAACACCTTGGTTTCGAAAGGCTTCACAAGGAGATGATGAATCCCCATCTGGGCCCACCAGGTCACTTCGTCCTTGTGGTGGCTTGCGGTCGCCACAATGGTCGGAATCTCCTTCAGCAATTTATCGTGCCGAAGGAGTTGAACCATTTGAAAGCCGTTAATGCGGGGGATCGTGACATCCACAAAGATGAGGTCCGGGCTCTCTTTTTGGGCCATCCTAAGTCCTTCCAGGCCATCGGAGGCGATGAGAACCTGATAGCCATTCTGCCTAAGCCTTGCCTTCACAATCGTAAGCACATCCTCTTCGTCGTTCACCACCAAAATTCTCTTTCGATGAAAGAAATTAAGACGAAACATGGGCCACCTCTTTCTGACCGATAGGAAGTGTGAAGAAGAATCGACTTCCTTTTTCATATTCGCTTTCTACCCAGATCTTCCCGCCGTGGGCTTCCACAATCGCCTTGCAGATCGCAAGCCCGAGTCCGTTTCCTTTCGGCTTTCTTCCATCTTGACCGACAATCTGCTGGTATTTTTTGAACAGTTTCTCCTGATCCTCTTGTTTAATCCCGATGCCACTGTCCCGAACGCTCACGTAAATAGAGTCCTTATCGGGTCGCCAAGCGGTCACGACGATTTCTCCTCCAGAAGGAGTAAACTTCAGGGCGTTGTCCACGAGGTTGGTGACAACATGGAGAAACCAATCGTAATCTGCCTCGACCGACAACTTATCCGGGGTGGGGAAGAAGGAGAGTCGGATTCCCTTCTCCTGTGCCTCTGGAGAATATGCGGCAACGACTTCTTTGAGAAGTGTCGGAAGCTCAAACCGATCCCTCTCGAGTTCCAGCGGAGCCGTCTCGATCTTGGAAATTCCAAGAAGATTGTTAATGGTGTGATGAAGATGGTCGATATTCTTTTTTGAAATCTGCAAGAAACGGGCCTGATCCGGTGTCACACGGCCCGAAGAACCATCCAGAACAAGGGAAAGCCCTTCCTTGCTGGAAATGAGGGGTGTTCTCAGTTCATCGTTTAAGGTATTGGCAAGTTCCGTCTTCAGTTGCTCAAATTCCTTCCGTTGTTCTTCGGTCAGCCCCGCTTCTTCATGCTTCAAGAAGAGCAGTTCCTCAGCCCGCGTCCGTTCGATGAGTTCCTGAAGTTCTTTTAACTCTTTCTCCAATTTCTTACGTTCGGTGGACTCCGTCTGGAAGGCGCCATCGACTTTTGCAAGCTCTCGATTCTTTTCCTGCATCTGAAGTCTCAACTCCTCATTCATTTTTTGAAGCGCCTTCTCTGTTTTCCTGAGCTCACTCAATTCTTTCTCAAGACGCTTGTGTTCCTTGGATCCCGTCTGTGACAACTCGAGGGCTTTTGACAGTTCGGCGTCATGCGACGTTTCAAGGCGTTTACGTTCTCGCGATTCAGTCTGTAACATCTCGTTGGTCTTTGTGAGCTCTGCCTCGAGTTTCTCACGTTTTGCCGACTCAACCCGCAAGGATTCACTTACCTTGTCAAACTCCTGGATCTTCTCTTGGAGCTGGAGTTTAAGCGACTCGCAGGATTTCTTCTGGTCGGCTAGCTCTTTCTCAAGACGCTTCCGTTCGTCCCCGAGCCTCTCCTGGGATTCTTTGGCTTTGGCTATTTCCTTCTGAAGTGTTTCGCTCATCTGTTCTTCAAGCCTCTTTTTCTCCGAGACCTCGGCTTTTAAAGATTCACTTGCATTGGAAAGTTCTTTGGTTTTCTCTTGGAGTTGCGCCTTTAATTCCTCATAGGATTTTTGCAGGACCTCTTGGGACTTTTTGTATTCACTCACTTCTTCGGTGAGGGCTTTGGCCGCCCCGGCGGGGGAAGGGATTTTTTCGCCTTTGAAGAAATTATCCAAGCCGGGCTCTTCTTGAAGAAGGACCTTCATATTTTCCCGGATGAGCCTATCAGTTTCATACGCAATATCGAGGTGAGACTCTGTCCATGAAAAGAAGGTCCTGATGTAAGAGAGGAAGATAGCGAGATGTGCGTAATTTTTGGGCCCCAAGAAACGGCGCACCTCCATCCAGGAGCGTCCTGAATGGCCCGCATTGAAGAAGATGAATTCTAAACACCGAAGGAGTCTCTCTTCAAGTGCCGGAGAAAGTTCCGGCCACTCCTTCACGGAACTCAATTCTGCTCCGCCGAGCAGACGAAGATCTTCTTCGACATCCTTTTCAGACTCGGGTATAGGTCTCTGAAGGAGTTTCAGCAGATCCCCTCCCTTTTGTCCTAAAGCGTGAAGGGCGCAACTGTGGGAGACAAGACTATAAGGGTTCCCACAGGAGCGTGAAAGACGCACAAAGAGTTTTTCCCTAAAGAGCTCTGGAATGGGGCTGCGAAGAGAAGAAGAGAGCATCTGCTGCCAAAGGTGTTCCAGAAGTTCGGGTGTTTTGAGTGCCGGTTCAAAAAAGGAAGGAAGAAATCCAACATGTTCCTGAATCTCCGATTGAATCTCTAAGGTCGTTCGGTTCGTCTTTTCCATAATTCCATCTCCTTATGATTGTAATGACTTCTCTTGGGTATCCACATTGGTACGTGAATGAATGAATGCATCAAGATCTTGGGGGCGGATGAGCCAGCCACCAATCTTGGTCGCTTTGATGGCTTTGGCGCGGATTAACTGACGCACCCTTTCTTCGCTTAAGCCCACTCGAACTGCCACCTCTTCCACCGTCAACCAGACCCAAGGATTCGATAATTTTGTTGCCATAAGTTGTGACCTCAAATAAAAAACCCATTCTTCGAAAGAATGGGTTTTTCTTCTAACTTCGGCAGTCAGCCCGCCATGGCCTCTCGGCTTTAGGCACTTGACTTTGCGCCCCCTTCTTTCAAAGGGTTTACCTTTATCGGTTTTTATTTTTTTGTATTGCTATGTAAAGTATAGCATAAGATCGATCACAAAACAAGAGGGGGCTCAATTATTTTTTTCAGCGAACTCCCTCTCAAAAATCTGGTATAACTCATCTAAATCTTCGGAGTTAAGATAACCATCCTCTATAGATCGAACATTTTCTTCAACCTGTTCAGGTGTTTTCGCGCCAGGAATGACGACAGAAATTTCTTCGCGGGAGAGGACAAATTTGAGGGCGACCTGGGCCAAGGGAATTTTGTAACGCGCTGCCATAAATTTCACTTTTTCGACAGCGGCGAGGTCCTCTTCAAGTTCTTCCTCCGTCCATCTCTTACGGTGATCCTTCTCCCCGAATACTGAATCCTTTGTATATTTTCCTGTGAGAAATCCACAGGCGAGCGGTTCTCGTGCAACCACAGCCACCCCTTTTTCTTTGGCGAGGGGAAGGATTTCGGGCCGCATCTCCTGTTCAATCATGTTGTAAACCAGTTGTACCACATCCGCTCTCCCAGAAAGGATAACCTCGTTCGCTTCCTCGACTTCATGAACCGAGATCCCGACAAAACGGCTCTTTCCTTCTTTTTTAAACTGCTCAAGCGTCTTAAAAATTTTTCCTTCTCGGATCGTCTCCAGATCAGGATTATGGAGCTGGTAGAGATCCACATACTCTGTGTCGAGCCTCTTAAGACTCTCGTGGAGCGCTTCCTTTAAATAGGAGCCGCTTAAGTCCTTGACCCTCTCCTTCGAATGATAAAAATCCCACCCTCCCTTGGTGGCAAGGAAAACCTGTTTGCGAATTCCCCGAAAGGTCTTTCCGATGAGTTCCTCACTGTGGCCATTCCCGTACACATCCGCCGTGTCAAAAAAATTGACACCGAGATCGAGCGCCTTTTTAAGCGCCTGAATCGAGACGCGGTCCTCTGTAGGGCCGTAACTGCTCCCCCCGATCGCCCAGGCCCCGAACCCGACTTCGGAGACCTGAAGTTCTGCTTTGCCGAAGGGTCGAAATTTCATGGTGTCTCTTCGAGTTTCTTGAGAAGAAAGAGCCGCGGATATGCCTTGATCTCTTCCCCTTTCTCTATTTTTTCTCTCGCTTGTTGAAGACCGTCAAGGAGTTTCCGAATATCAGCCCCCCAATACCCCCGTTGATAGGAAGCGAGTTTCTCGGAAGCATCGTGATAGAGTTTGACGGCAGAGCGTCCATTTCCCCTTTGATGGTGAACCAAGAAGGCCGCTGCCTGAATAAGGCCCTGAAGAAACCGCTTATCTTCGGTATCCGTGGTTCTCCTCCAAATCTCCTCCCACGCCTCATGCGCCTCAAAGAATTTCTGGCGATTAAAATAACGGATTCCTTTGTCGTAATTTTCCCAGTCTTCCGGATCGTACTTCATGTATGTAATTCACCAATTTAAAATTCAAAAGTAAAAACTCAAAACTCAATGCCCCGCTGGGCAATGATCCCTTTTTGAAAAGGGTGTTTGACTTCCTTCATCTCGGTCACAAGGTCTGCGAGTTCGACCAATTCCTTTGGGGCATTCCGACCCGTGAGCACGACATGAAGTTCCTCCGGCTTCTTTTTCAAAAAATCGACCACTTCCTTCGTATCGAGAAACCCGTAGCCTAAGACGTAATTCATTTCATCCAGAATCACAAGACCATATTTTCCACTTTGAAGAGTCTCTTTGCAGAACTCCCATGTTTTTTTGGAAAGGGCGATGTCCTTCCTGCGATCTTTCGTCTCCCATGTGAATCCTTCTCCCATCTGGAGAATTGTAAAATCGGGGGCAAGGCGCTTGGCCGCTTCGAGTTCCCCATATTTCCACGTCCCCTTCATGAACTGAATCATCATGACCTTCATCCCGCACCCGACTGCCCGAAGGGCAAGGCCAAGGGCGGCGGTGGTTTTACCCTTCCCATCACCGGTATGAACCATGAGGAGGCCCTTCCGTTTGGGGTCTTTGACAATCTTTGACTTATCGACTTTTCGAGTGCGCGGCGCTCGGATGACCAAGGTAATCTTTTATCCCTTCCTGCGTCGTATAGTGGGGGTGGTATCCTAAAAGTTGCTTCGCGAAGGAGAGGTCTGCTTCCGTATGTTCTTGATAAAAGGAGTAAGGGTTATCGAAATAGTCCGGTCCATAAGAAAACCCTAACGCACGATTGAGCGTTTCAATCACTTCATTAAAGGAAGTGGCTCTTCCTGTTCCGATATTGGCAATGCCACTTTTCCCAGATTGAAATGCCAAAAGGTTAGCCAGCATCACATCTTTGACATAGACAAAATCTCTTCTCTGCTCTCCATATTTAAAAACACGCGGACGCCTCCCCCCTTTCATCTGTTGGGCAAGTTGATAAATCATGCTCGCCGCACTTCCTTTATATTCTTCGCGAGGTCCGAAAACATTAAAGTAGCGAAGTCCAATGATTGATGAAATCTTGCCGCCTTTCATCGCTTCTTGGGCGATCTCATCCATTTTCGCTTTTGAAGCGCCGTAACAATTCGTTGGCGCGCTCTTCTGCGACTCTTTCATCGGACTCGGCCCCTTGCCGTAGACGGCGGCGGAAGAGGCGTAGACGACTTTCGCATGAATCCTTGAGGCAAGATCGAGGACGTTCTGAAAGCCGTCCACATTTGTATGAAACATCTTTTTCTCATCGGTGATGGTCGTATCCGTAATAGCAGCCTCATGGAAAATCGCGTCGAGTTTTTTAAACTTTGAGGAAAGATTGAAGGTAGCGATGTCGGCGCGGATCACTTCCCCTTTAAACCCCTTCAGGTTATTCTCCTGCCCGGAGGAAAAGTCATCCAGGACGGTCACCCCATGGCCCTCTTTCTCAAGGTGAAGGGTAAGGTTTGAACCGATAAATCCCGCACCCCCCGTCACTAAAAATTTCATTGAGACTCCTTAAAAACGTGTAAAGTTGAAGACATTCTATCACAAAAGAAGGGCCGAAACAACAGCGTGATTCTCCTTCAAAAATATGGTATACTGAAAGAACAAGGAGGTGACCTATGAACATTTTCGGAATTGTGATCATCGTTGTCGTCGCCGCAGCCCTTTTCCTCTGGAAAAAATGTGGCGGTAGCTGCGGAACCAAGAAAGAAGATAAGAAATGAAAATTGGTGTTGTCCTTTCAGGATGCGGTGTGATGGATGGTTCAGAAATTCACGAAGCGGTCCTCACCCTTCTGGCCATCGATCGCGCAGGGGCGGAGGCGGTATGTATGGCGCCCCCTATCGATCAGGCAGATGTGATCAATCATCTTACCAATCAGCCGATGAAAGAGAAGCGGAATGTCCTGGTGGAGGCGGCACGGATTGCACGCGGGAAAATCCATAATGTGAAAGAGGTCTCTTCGACAGACATTGAGGCGCTCATCTTTCCGGGTGGATATGGCGCTGCGAAAAATCTCTGTGATTTTGCCTCGAAAGGAAAAGAGGCCAAGGTTCATCCAGACGTAGCGCACCTTGTCAATAACATGATTCAAGCCAAAAAACCGATCGGGGCGATCTGTATCGCCCCTGCAATCATCGCAACGATCTTTCGAGGAAAAAAGAAGGTGCGCCTTACGATCGGGACCGACAAAGCAACCGCTGAAACCCTTGAAGCGATGGGGGCCGATCACGAAAGTTGCCCTGTCCGTGAATTTGTCGTCGATCGTGAAAATAAAATCGTGACGACACCCGCCTATATGCTTGCCAAACGGATCTCTGAGGCTGCCGAGGGGATTGAGAAACTGGTCAAGGCGGTCATTGAATTAGCGAGTCAGAAGCAAAATTCTAAAAATCAATCTAAGGTAGGCGCACGGATATAAGCAACCTGCGACGCACTTTCCATGCCGAGCGAAGTTGATTTTGCGAGGATCATTTACGGGTTTTTGGTGTTCAGCCCGCCGCAAAATCACCTGAGCGAGGCGTGCGAAAGGGCGGCGCAAAGGTTGCTGATGAGTTAAATGAATGGACAAAAAAGAAGTTGCTGAAGTTTTAGAGGAGATCGGAACCCTCCTTGAACTGAAGAACGAAAACCCCTTCAAGATCCGCGCCTACACCAACGCCTCCCGCATTATCGATGGCCTTTCCGAAGATCTGCAAACGCTCGTCAAGGAAAAGAAACTCCAGGAGATCAAGGGGATAGGTGCTGGACTTTCCGAAAAAATCACGGAACTGGTAACGACCGGAAAGTCAAAGTATTATGAGGAACTTAAAAAAGGGTTGCCTTCCGGCCTCCTCGATATGCTAAATATTTCAGGAGTTGGCCCCAAAAAAGCGAAAAAACTGTATGAGGAACTTGGCATCAAGTCGCTGGGCGAACTCGAATATGCCTGTAAGGAAAACCGACTTCTTGATCTCGAGGGATTCGGAGAAAGGTCGCAACGAAAAATTCTCGAGGGGATCCAGTTCCTCAAGAAACATGAGGAATATCATCTCTATCCGGAGGCGTTCGAAGCGGCGGCAAGGGTACTTGAGGCACTTAAGAAAGAAAAGAAAATTAAGCAGATGAGTATCGCGGGAAGCCTTCGAAGGAAAAAAGAGACTATCCGGGATATCGACTTTGTCGTCGCTGCTGAAGAACACGAATCGGTCATGGAGCGCTTTACCTCCCTCCCTGACATAGAGACGGTCCAACAAAAAGGTGAAACCAAAGCGAGTGTTCTTCTAAGATCAGGAATCCAAGCGGACCTGCGCGTTGTGACCCATAAAGAATTTCCTTACGCCCTTCATCATTTCACAGGGAGCAAAGAACATAATATCGCGATGCGGTCACGCGCCCAGCGCATGGGGTACAAGATGAATGAGTATGGTCTCTTTAGAGGAAATCGACTCGTTCCCTGTAAAGACGAGGAGGGAATCTTTAAGAAATTGGGTCTCACCTATATCCCCCCTGAGATGCGCGAAGATAACGGAGAGGTCGAGGCAGCAGAAAAAAGGAAACTTCCGAGTCTTGTCCAGCCCAAAGAGATTCAAGGCGTTTTTCATGTTCACTCCACCTATAGCGACGGTGCCGCCACCCTTGAAGAGGTTGCAAAGGAGGCGCTCAAACTCGGATACACATACATTGGAATCTCTGATCACAGCCAATCCGCCCGCTATGCCCATGGTCTTGAACCGGAACGCCTTAAAAAACAGCAGAAAGAGATTGATGGGCTCAATGAAAAATATAAAGGAAAACTCCTACTCCTTAAAGGAAGTGAGGTCGATATCCTGGCAGATGGAACCCTTGATTATTCTGAAAAAAATTTAAAGACCTTCGACTTTGTGATCGCCTCTGTCCATACCCATTTCACCATGAGTGAAAAAGAGATGACCCGCCGCGTCATCAAAGCGATCCAAAATCCCTATGTGACAATGCTTGGGCACCCGACCGGAAGACTCCTCCTCTCCCGGGAACCGTATGCGATTGACCTTCCTCAAGTGATCGATGTAGCAAAAAAGCATGGCGTCATTATCGAACTGAATGCAAATCCCCATCGACTCGACCTCGATTGGCGCTTTTGTAAATTGGCCAAAGAAAAAGGGGTTCTCCTCAGTATTAATCCCGATGCACACCAATCCCGCGCTCTTTCCGATACCGATATCGGTGTCGGAATTGCGCAAAAAGGTTGGCTCTCCCCTTCTGACATCTTCAACACCCTCCCCCTTCCCAAAATCCTCGCTCATTTAAAACGAAAAAGTAGAAAAGTTTAAACATTCTTCAGTAAGCGGTGCGCCGAACATACCACGAGCCAGGACCCGCTTGAGTCAGATAGGTTAATCGACACAAAAGCAAGTAATTTTACCTTGTTTTTTCCCTTCCCTGATGGTATACTTTCCTTAAGGATGGGGTTATTTTTTTACCTATTTAACTTATTTATTTAAAAAGAGTTAAGACTAGAAAAGGGTAAACCACTTGTAAAAGTGGGGCGGGCCGTCACGTCCCCCTCTCCTTATATAGGGACACTTTCGAAAGCGTCCCTTAAGGAGAGGACAAAGCCAAGGGTCCTTTAAAAGGATAGCCGGGTTGCCTAGTTATTCTGGGTAACCCGGCAATTTTTTTGGCAAAAATGATAAACAAATCCTACACCACTCACTTCTGGAAAAAAGTTGTGTCACTTCTTATGGCAGAACTTTTCCTCACCACTTCTCTCTTTCCTTCCTATGCCCTGGCGCTTGAGAAAAACCTCCCTTCTTTGACGGCAAAGAAGACTTTTCCTCAAGCGCCGGGGATTCCGTATGGTCAGCCTCTCGATCTTCTAAGACAGCGTACCTCTAAAGACGGTGGCATAGCCAAAGAGATTCAGGAAAATCTCACGGCGAAGGATGGCGGAAACCGGATCCTCAACATGACCAAGGCGCAGTTTCTCCTCGAACACCGGGTGCGTGGCTATATCCGGGGCGGATATTTCGGAGGGCAAAGACCCGAGATTGTGGAACAACTCAATAAATGGCTCGGGGAAGATGGTTGGCTGATTGTGCATCGCATCGGCGATCGATTTGTTCCAGAGGAGGAAGCGGTCCGACTTTATGAAGAGGCCTATTACGTTTACTTCACAGAAAATGAGAAAGGGAAACAGTTGCTGGAGGAGCTCTTGGAGGTCGCGAAGGATGTCTATGATACGGACCCCTCGAATGTCAATAGCGGTACCGACTACTCCATCCAAGAAACCGACGCCCGACATCTCCAGGATATCGCGATTCGGAGAGTCGTGCAGAAACTTGGAAAACAATTCCGGGGCCAGGAACTGGTGCAAATCCGCGGGAAATATTCCAACGGATGGAATAGCAAGGGGTTCTTCCTCAATCCCGGTATGGTTCCCTTTCATAAAAAAGAGCTCATGAAAGGGTTCCTTGAAGAAGAGCGCAATAAGAGACAACGGGTCCCTCACATCAAAGGATGGTGGAAACGTGGAAGTATTGAAGATTTTCTCCAGAATACGAAGGTGATTGTCCTTCTCAAAGATCCTTACCGGAGAGGAACCGTTCCAAAGAGAATGCGGCGGGGAGAACTGATCGATTTATCAGTAGCGGTGGTTCCAATCTTTGAAAAGTTATCCCCTTTTATCTATCAAAATCTACTCCCTTTGAATGACATCGATCCTCCTTTCTGGACGTTGGATCTCACAGATTTCCCACTGGATCAAAAAGGGCATCCGAGAAAATTTACTCATCAAGAAATTGAACGGATCTTTAATGAGATCTTACATCTTTTCGCCTCTGAGGAACTCAATATCCCCACCCTCGTTCGAAGGACATCGCCACAAGCCCAGGAATGGTATCTCAACTTCACCAATCCCACAAAGGTGATTCCTGATGTAGAACATGTGAAGCAGTATACACAAGCACTTCCTCTTTTCTTCGATGTTCTCCAGGAAAAAGGGGTCCTCCAGAAAAAAGGAACGGTTCCCATTTTCTTAATACGGGATGCCCTCACGATGTACGAATTTGGGAAATATGTCGCTTTGCTTCAAAGAAAGAAGTACAAAGCCCATCTTTTATATCTGCCGGGCTCCCCCACAACTCGGGGAATTGCCGAGCGTGCCCGCGACACGACATTGGAGCACGTATTTGGGCAGACCACGAATATTGTGAAAGAGATCTGGCATGAATGGATCACGGAAGCTCCTGAGAAATATGTGGCTCCTGGGAGAAAATTGAAAAATGACTTTTCAGATTTTGAAAGGAGATTTTCAGAAAAGTTCGGAGTCCTGCTTGAAACCGACCCTGTCTATAGAGACTATTCGTGGAAATTATATCAACATTTTAAAGAATGGAAGATTCCTCATTGGAAACCCCTTGTCATTCTCGACACCAGCGGCACAGGAAAAAGTATTCTCTATCTTAAGAATGTCATTCAACATTTCTCCGAAAAGGAAGGAACACCTTATCAGGTCGATGTCCTCCTCGGGTGGTCGCGGGATAAGCCATTAAGCGTTCCTGAGCTGGGCGATTTCGTTGAAGGAATTACCGAAGACCCCTTCCCCGATTTCCACTGGCCTTTCAGATACAAAGGAACCGATCCAAATTCCGGAGAGCATCTTTTCTCAACATCCAAAAATATCGCCAAGCTTTTCCTCCTTCTCTATCAATCCCTTCAACTCTACAACGCCGCTGTCGATTATGTGGCTTCGGATCGAGCTACCGCCCGAGACGGTGGAAAACGAGCAGTGCAGCCGGCACCCCTTCGAATCTATGTGCCGGAAATTTGGATTCTGGATGGAAGTATTTAAGATGAAACGTACCCTATCTCTTATTCTGACTCAATTTTTCCTCACCACTTCTCTCTTTCCTTCCTATGCCCTGGCGCTTGAGAAAAACCTCCCTTCTTTGACGGCAAAGAAGACTTTTTCTCAAGCCCAGGGTTTAGATCTGTTGAGACAGCGCGCGGCGAAGGATGGCGGCATTCGCGATGAATTAAAGAAAAACCTCGAAACCGCTCGGGATGGGGGAAAATTATCAGAGAGAGTAAAGACGTTGGTCATCGATCAGCAAAGAATCGGGATTGTTCCCGATATTTCCAAAACGATGGAACTCAAAACGTTTCCAGACAGTCCCCTCATGTCTCAATATAATCCCCATCGGAAAGAACGTTTGATCCTCTTAAGACGAGGCGCCGATCCGCTTGAGGAGAAAAACCGCCCGAAAGGGCAAGAGGTTTTTGCATGGCAAAATTACGAAATAGGGGCTCAAATTGCCCCCATTGTCCCCGGACATCTCACCCTCTGGACGAAGCAACCGGAAGCCCAGGCGTTTTCTCATGATCACGCGGCAGACTTCGTTGATCTCCTCCAAGAACTTGACGGTTTTGTTGTCATTTATAATCACCCGAACGCCGGCCCTACCAATCTCCTGAGACGTCACTTCCAAGCATTCCCAAAAACCATTATCTTCCCAAATCCTAAAAAGGAAACCGAAGGAAGTGGGATTGTCCTTCCCATCTTAACGGCCCCGGTAGATCCCGAAGCACTGGTGGATCGCGAAGGGGCGCGGGTGAGTCAGCTCTCGGACTACCTTCTCCCCGCTTTTGTGGTAGAAGGAACTCGCGAGGGAGTCCTTCGGGAACTGAACCGCGTGATTGATGCGTTGTTGATGGAAGAACTGACATTCAACCTCCTTGGCGAAGGAAAAGGCCAAGGGACCTCACGCGTCATCGTTGTCCCTAGGACAAAAGGAACTTATGAGGGAAAAGGCATTGCCGCCTTTGAAGTGGCCGGATTTTTCGTCTGGGAGAAAAGGGAAGATTTTGACGCGTATGATGCGGCTCAATTGGAAGAGATCTTGAAGGCTGTGACACCTACGAAAGATGCTGAAGCGTTGCGCAAAGCGACAAGAATCATCCGGGGGGATGCTTATGCTTCCGACGGTGGAAAAGAGGAGCTTTATCTCACAAAAGAAGAAGTTGAGAAATTCAGACGACTTTCTGAGGCCTTTCAGCATGCAAGGACGTATGATGCTTACAAAAATATTTTCCAAGAGATTCGACCGGAAGACGGTGTTCGACTTGATGTGTATACCCATCATATGCTCAGTTGGGTCAATGACAGAGATCGAGAGAAAATCATCGGAATTTTAAAGAAGGATCGGGTGGCTGAGCGTCTTGTCATGCTCCTCCGGTCCCCCAATCATTCGGTAAAGAAGTTCGCAGTAGCTCACCTCCCCGATATAGAATTAAGTCCGCCCCTTCGCGAGGAAGCGATCGCCCGTTTAGAAGCATTCATTTCAAATCAATCAAAAAGATATCGGGATATTCGCCCTGTGGCAATCTTGTCTCT
This sequence comes from Candidatus Omnitrophota bacterium, assembly GCA_016206785.1. Lineage (GTDB taxonomy): Bacteria > Omnitrophota > Gorgyraeia > JACQQV01 > JACQQV01 > JACQQV01. The sequence continues at coordinate 7,452 of JACQQV010000017.1, read as the reverse complement.
TTCAGAACTTGACCTTAAGCGACCTCTTTCTTATTTCGAAGCGATCGCTCAAGGTGAAAACAAAAGTGGATTGGTGAAATGGGCCGTAGAACTCGTCCTTGAGTGGCGCTCTCAAGACTCTGAAAAGAGTGCTCAAGATGGATCAAGGAAGGATGTTTCTTCTTTACTCATCGCATTGCTGGATGAAAACAGTGATGTCCGATTAGCCGCCGCAGTAGCGTTAGGAAAGAGGGGTGATGTTCGTGCCCTTCCTGGCCTACTGGCCACCTTGAGCACGAATAAAGAGAGGGCTGTGCGGGAAGCCGCCGCAGTAGCGTTAGGAAAGATTTCTGGAAATTCGGCGGCACTTCCTTATCTCATCGATCTCCTCAAAAATCCGAAAACCTCAAAGGAAGATCTTTCAGCCTTACGCCTTCTCACTCTCAAAGCCCTCTCTCATAAACTTTCCTTACCGGAAAAGATCCCAAAGGATCTTTCCCCCTCTGCCCGCATCTACATTCAGCTTGACTTTGCCCAAAAGCTCCTCGAGGAGGATCTCTTGAAAGAAGGTCCCATAGAAGAGGAAGAGGTTATCGATGAAGAATCCGGGGAAACGGTAGCGATAGAAACGAGAGAGCCGTTAGACCTTGAAGACCTTGATGTCAAGGGGAGGGGGGTCACTTTGAATGAGGGTTTCCTCCGGGATGTCCAAGAGTTGGAGGAAGACTTTGAAGAAGTCCCTTCCATCGGCGGTAAGCTCTACTTCAGGAATGCCCAACCGGAAGAGAAAATGCTTCTTCAGCTTTTTGCGGCTCTCTTTGGAGAGTTCAAATATCGAGAATCGGGCTTTCTTCAAGTTCCCCATCTGATCCTCCCTTATGCACAAAGCTATATGATCCAGGGTTTTCTTCTTTCTCTCCTTTCGGAGCTTCTTCCTGAAAGAGTCATGGAGGCGAGGTTTGACCTTGAGGTCAGCCTTGAAGGGAGGCGCACAGAGGATGTCAAATATATTGCCCTTTCCCGATTAATCATGAGTCCGTTTCCTTATGATCTGGAGAACTATGAGGAGAGTCTCATGGGTCAGTTTCCCCCGATCATTTTTGGTGGGAAGACATTTCCCAATAGAACCGATTTTCTGACGGAGAGACTTATCGGAAAAAGCGTTGTGCTACAGAAGGAGACCGCGGTTTCAAAAGCATTTCTTTTTGACGGCCTCGCCCAACTTCAGCTTCTGACAACGGCTTTAAAGGCTTACGAGAAGGAAGACAAAGAGAGAACTCCCTCTGAACGACGTCTTGCGCAGATTTGGAAAGAGTTCCAAGAGGGTTTGAGGAGATTGCTCCATGTGGAAGGTTACGAAACCCTCACACCGCTTCTTGATGAGAAATGGTGGATCCGGCTAGATCCTGAAGCAACCCATGGCTTCAAGGTCAACCCAGACATCCTGCCGGATCTCAAAACATTGCAGCAGCTCAAGTGGCAAGAAGAAGAGGGAGTTGTCACGCTCACTGCAGAAGGAGAATTCCTCATCGAGTCGCTCAAAGTCATTCTTGCACCCAAATTGAATGAAATGAGGGAGATTCTCGTTGTTCCTGATGGCGGGCGCAAGTGGGTCACAGACAAAGAGCTCGGTAAAAGAACTTATGTGTACACTTCTCCGAAAAGACTGCAGCATCTGGATGACTACATTATGGAAATCATTGGTCAAAAGCCTATTCATCGGGTAATCGATTTCGGCATCGGTGCTACACTTGAAGAGCCACACGAAGAGATTGTCGGTCCCTCGGCAACTTTCTTTGAATTTGAGCAGAAACTTCATGAAAGGGATGCCACGATTGAATTGATCGGTATTGATAATCGTCTTGATGTGGTGAGAGTCAATCAGAGCCACCTCGCAATGCAAAGAAGATTAGATTCTAACGCACCCAGGAATGCCGAGGTCTTTTCTGGGAGTTTCTCAGAACCGGTGAAACGCTTCCCCGCCCAAGTCGATCTCATCCGAGCCATGAATGTCTTTCAGCATTATCCGAAAAAAGAGCGCATCAAAGCCCGGATCCTTTTGGGTCAAGCATTGCGGGAAGGGGGATTTCTCATCGAAGGACAAGAAGGACTCTTTGTCACCTATGAAAAACGTGAGAGAAGGGTTGTTCCTGTGACACTTCATTATCAAGAAACTTCCGCCCCTTCTTTCATGGCTCACGCCGCCATAACCTTTTTAGACCTCGATATGGCGAGAATTCCACATGACACAACCTTCTGGGAGGACTTCTTTCATGCGACGCTCTTGCCCGATACCCTCATGACCGAATTTTTCCGAGACAAAGGATATCTCCTTATCGGTCGACCCAATGGTCTGATGAGTGTTTCACTTGAATCCATCCCTGCAAGGGACGGCGGCGGCCGGCGCGCTGCCTTGGAGGAACGGGGACTAAGTCCCGCCTTCGGGAGGGGAAGGTCTGACCGTGATTGGGACCAAGTCCCAATGACACCAATGACACCCCATCAACAGCTGGCACAGGAATTTTTAAGAATCGGTGGTGTCACCGCCGCGGACGGCGGGCGAAAGAAAGTTCTTTCATTTGAGGAAATTGTTCAAAGAATCAAAACCGATCCAAGGGTTGCAACTCCAGAAAATCTCAACGTTATCCTTGAAACGCTTTCAGATCCTGACGGGTATGTTCGAGAGGCAGCGCTTGAGGTAATCCCTTCATTCCATGTAAATCCTCTAAGTTTCTCTGAGGATAATCTGAAGAAGGTGTTAGAGAGGGTTGCAGATCGTGACTGGCATGTTCGAGGGGCAGCGCTTCGGGCGATCCCTTCATTCATTCAGGCAGATCCAAAGTATGCGACTGAGGATAATCTGAAGAAGGTGTTAGAGAGGGTTGCAGATCGTGACTGGCATGTTCGAGGGGTAGCGCTTCGGGCGATCCCTTCATTCATTCAGGCAGATCCAAAGCATGCGACTGAGGATAATCTTCTGAAGGCGGTGTTAGGGAGGGTTGCAGATCGTGACCCGAATGTCCGATGGGTAGCGCTTCGGGCGATCCCTTCATTCATTCAGGCAGATCCAAAGTATGCGACTGAGGATAATCTTCTGAAGGCGGTGTTAGGGAGGGTTGCAGATTCTGACGTTCGGGTTCAAGAGGCAGCGCTTGAGGTGATCCTCCCAATGATTCATCCCCATCTCTCAGACTCCTTCTTTCAAGCCCTTTCTCAAAGGCTTCCCCAACGGCTTCAAGCACTCGATCTTGCCACTTTGGCAAGGGTGAATCTCCTTTTCCAGAAGTCCTCCTTGAAAGGGTTTTTCCTGGGGGATCAGGAGTATATCAAAGCCTATCTCTACCAAAAGATCAAAGAAGGAGTTGATCCTGAAAGGATTCAAAGAGAAATGGAAAAAGTTCTTCTTCCTTCCCTAAGGATCCTGGATAATCTCCTCGATCAAGGGAACCCCACCTTTGGGGTGGAGGTTCATCAAGTGAGTCCTACCAGAGAAAAGGAGGCATCCTTACAACTTCCAAGGTTTCTTCTTCAGTACCTTTCCTTTGTCCAGACGCCTCACCAAGTAGCCATCACAGACTTTGTGGGTAAAGAAGATGAAAGACGCCTTGAAATCAGGATTCTTCCCTCTCATATCGTGGGACTTAAGCTTCTATTGGATGAACTGATTCGACTGAAACTCATCCAAGTCAGTCCCTATACCTTTACCGTGGGAGAACCCTTGGATGAGGAAAGTATCACAATTCTTTCTTCGAGTTTCTTCTTCCCCACAGGGTATGCAGAACTCCCCTATGCCTCCTCTTCACAGGGATGGGAGGAGCCGGGATTCCCAGGAATCTGGAGTTATACCGGAGCGACCGTCGATCCCAAAGAAGGAGGAGCGCCGACTTCTGCAAGGCAGAGTAATATCTATGCCCGAATCCTTGGAGAAGGGTATGAAAAGGAACTCTGGAGACTGGGGACTTTGAGTTTGGGAGCTTCTAAGTATCGCAAAGATCCTCAAAGTGAAGTGGGAGGAGTGTATCAGGATTTTAAGAAAGCGATGGAAGGCTTCTACAGGCACTATTTAGGACTTGATCCTGAAACCGTGGGGCTCCTTTTAGGAAAGGGATACCGACTTCCTGAAGGCGATGCCAAGGTGGATGAATCAAGGCTCCATCAGGCCTTAAAAGCACTTCAGGAAAAACTGAAAGAGGGAGAAAATTACGGACTCTATGTCAAGAGTGTCACAGACCATCTTCAGAATCTTGAAAAAGCCCTTTTCCCCAATCCCTTTGTTCTTGATTTGGTGAAAACCGCTTATACCGGAGACCTTGAAGGGGTTCTTTTAAGAGTTGAGGAAGAAGCAAGGAATGATACATCTTCCCATCAAGCCCTCGCCCAAGAACTCTTAAGAATCGGTGGTGTCACCGCCCCCGACGGCGGGCGGCGCGCCGCGAGGGACGGCGGGGCACGGAAGGTCCTCGATGAATTAAATATTTTACGACAGAAAACAGAAGAGAAGGTCAAAAAGATAAAGGACGAAATAGAAAATATAGAGACGGAAATAGCCGAAGGAGAGGCACAAGCAGCTTCTTCGGATGACCCTCAGTTATTCAGAGACATCTTAAATTACAAAAACCGACAGAAAAAGGAAAAAAACGATCAGATCAAGGCGCTGAATCGAGACATCGCCAAAAAGTCAGAGGAAGCGGTCAAAACACTGGCCCAACTCGATCCTCCCGCTGTGCCTGAATTACTAACTCTCTTAAAGGAGAAAGATCGGCTGGTCCGGTTCATTGCCGTAAGGGCTCTTGCCGCCATCGGCCCTTCCGCCGTCAACGGTCTCGTGGCAATCTTACAGGATAAGAAGGAAGATCAAATCGTCCAAGCATTTTCAGCATGGGCTTTGGGCGAAATCGGAGACCCCGGCGCCATCCCTCCTTTACTAGACGCCGTAAAGACAGGCGAAGTTTGGTACGTACGCGCTACCGCCGCTTGGGCATTGGGAACGACGGTAGGAAAATCAAAGGTCAAAAGTGACATCGCTCTCGAGACATTAAACGTTGCCTTTAAGGAAGAGAAAGATGAGACGGTACAAAGAGCCATTCAATGGGCGCTGGATGTGATTGAAGGAGAAATCCGATTTAAGGAAAAGGTGGTTCGTCCACCAGACCTATCCGCCCCCGACGGCGGCCGGCGCGCCGGACCCCTCCTTCCCTCTCGACATCCTGAAGAGGTCTTCTATCCTTAGGTTATAACAGTCCCAGCTTCCGGAGACGCTTGAAGAGTTCACGGTAGACTTCCTCGTCTCGACGGATTCCGATTTTGAGGACAAGGACCCGGATTTCCTTCTTCACGATTCGATAAATGATACGGTGGTCTTCGACGCGAAGGCGATAATATCCTTTGAAGGGTCCGAGAAGGGGTTTGCCATAATTTTCCGGATCTGTGGCAAGTCTTTCTTCAATGACTTGAAAGAGCTTTCGGCGGATACGCGCATCTAATCCTTTCAAATCCTCCATAAGCACAAGAGGATGAATCTTGACTTCCCACATGAATTAGGTGAGTCCTGCTTTTTTCTTTGCTTCTTCCAAGGAAAGGTACTTCCCCTTCCCTTCCCTCTGTTTGGCCAAGATGGCAAGGCCATAATCCTCAACAAATTCGAGGAGTGATTCTAACCGCTCAAACTCCTCAATGGAAAGGAGCATGGCAACGGGTTTATTCCGTTTCTCAATCAGAACGTGGTGCTTCTTGAGTTCTGTCAGGACTTCATTGATTTTGGTCCGGAGTTCGGAGATTCCAACCAAGGTTGTATTTTCTTTAAGCGTCATCATATGAGCCTTCTTTCTCCTTTATAGATAGGGAGTATACCATAGGTTCATTAAATTGTCAAATAAATATGTGATTAGATAGTCTATTGAATAGACAATTCATGCTGCTTGCTCTTGGCAGTCAAAGGACGGCGTCCGGCGCGCCGGACCTCTCCTCCCCACCCGTCATCCCCAAGAACTCCTTTACCCTTAAATTAAATCTTTGTATTGACAATCCCCCCCTTTTTCCTTCATAATAAGAGATTAACTAACGAGTTACGATGAAAAAAGAAAAAACCGAAGAGCTTTCACTCCTTCCTCTTATCGAAAAGAAAGAAAAGGAATGTCGCGAGAGAATCGCTTCTGCCGAGAAAAAGGCGCTTGAGCGGATTGAACAGGTCAAGGAAGAGGCGAAGCGTCTCATTGAAAGTCGGCGTGCTTCCGTCATGGAACGGGAGGCGAAACGGCTTAAAGAAGCGGCCTTTGTGATGGAAGAGGAGATGAAGGCGAAAAGGGATGAAGAGGCAAAGAAACGGGCGGCCCTTGAAGAGGAACTGAAAAGACGGATCCCCCTCGCCGCTCAAGAAGTCCTTAAACTGATTCTTCCTTCATAGGAACGACGCGCAATGATTCTTCATATGGTGAAGGTGGAGATCCTAGGACTCAAACGGGTTCTCCATGACGTGGTTGAAACCCTCCAGGAGTTTGGCTCTGTTCATATTGAAGAAAAAAGCGAATATACCCACCTCCCCGCATTCCTCAAACCGGTCCAACTTGGCGAAGAAAGGGCAAAAGAAAAAGCGTTCCTTGAAAAATTTGAATCTCTCCTTCATGAACTCATCCCCCTTGTGGTCACCAAAGGGGATGAGGCCTCCCTGGGTCACCTTCCCCTCGATGAAAGGCTTTACGAAGAATTAAGCACTTTTAAAAACGATCTCTCCTCTCTCATCGCTGAAAGAAACTCCCGTCAGGAAGACCTCATCCTTGCCAAAAAATATGAATCGGCTCTCAAGGCCTTCCTTCCCCTTCTTCAAAAAGCAACCTTAAGAGACGATTATACGACAAGCCTCATCTCTTTCGATAAAGGAACCCTGAAAGAACTCAAAGCAAAACTGGAGCGGCTCACGAAAGAGGATTATCTCCTTGAGATCGAAAAAGGAGAGGATGCCCTGTACGGGGCTCTCGCCACTCCGCGCGAAGTGGAGAAGTTCGTCAAGGACGAACTCTGGCACCAGGGGGTGGATGAAGTCATCCTCCCTTCCGAATTTAAGGGAAAAGATCCTGAAACGAGCCTTAAGGAACTGCAAAGACGCAAAGAACAACTTCCAAAGGCGATCCAAGCACTCACTCAAAAGATCACTACCCTTCAAAAGAAGGAAGCGCCCCGGTGCCTCCGCACAACTCTTTTTGTGCGGGAACGTGTTGACCGGTATCGGATTTTGAACGCCTTTTCAGAAAGCGACTACGTCTTTTATCTCACCGCCTGGGTTCCTGAAGATGAGAAGAGGGCTCTGGTCGAGACACTACGTTCTTCCTTTAAGGGGAGTGTCACGCTCAAAGAACTCGCCCATGAAAAATGGGAACATGAAGAAATTCCCGTAAAACTCAAAAATCCGAAGTGGCTGAAACCCTTTGAAATCTTGGTTTCCCTCTTCCCTCCTCCGACCTATGGAACGATCGATGC
>JACQQV010000015.1 GCA_016206785.1 Candidatus Omnitrophota bacterium | reverse complement strand
TCGTATTTCGTTTGCGAACAACGCTTCACGAACGACGAACCACAATTACGCTAATATGCCCTCCGAGTCCCATTGAAATCGAAAGGGCTGTTGAAATTTTCTTTTTTCTTGCAGTTTGAGGAACATAATCCAGATCGCAATTGGGATCTCTTTCTCGAAGGCCAATCGTCGGCGGCACAAATCCCTCTTGAAGCGCCAAAAGGCAAGCGGCGAACTCGACCGCCCCGGACGCCCCCAAAAGATGTCCCATCATCGATTTGGTGGAACTGACCGGGATCTGATACGCCCTTCTTCCAAAAGCCTTTTTGAGCTGCTCCGTCTCATATCGATCTCCCGCCACCGTCGCCGTTCCGTGAGCATTGATGTAATCCAGCCCATCTGGTGAGAGGCGGGCCCGTGAAAGTGCAAGGTTCAACGCACGAGCAAGGCATTCATCGGAGGGATTAAACCGTAAGGGATGAAACGGGTCTTGGCCCATTGCATATCCGACGATCTCCCCGTAGATCGAGGCACCCCGTCGAAACGCATGCCCTCTTTCTTCGAGGATAAATGCGGCTGAGCCTTCTCCGATCACAAAGCCGCTGCGCCTCCGGTCAAATGGGAAAATTCCTTCATGGCTCAACACCCCCATCTGTTCATATCCGGACATAAGAAGAGGGGTCGTGGAGGCGTCGCTTGAGCCTGCCAAGACCAAAGAAGTGTGGCCATCCAGAATGAGCTGTGCCCCCCGGATCAGCGCATCCGTTCCTGTGGCGCAGGCGGAGACGATATTGAGGGCAGGACCGCGAAATGGATAGCGACGCAGAATTTCCGCACTGACACTGGATGTCGGAAAATTTTGCATGAGCGCCGGTAGGGTTCCCTTCTCGAAACTCTCCATTCCTCCCTTACTGGATGAAAAGACGACGCCGCATCCCTCCCGATCAAGGGAGACGATGGAAAGATTCGAGGTACAGAAGGCCTCTTGAACGGCCATCAGCCCATAGGTGATATGACGGTCAAGACCATTGAGGGAAAAAAGATGAGGAGGAATCTCTGCGGCAAGAAAACGGCGAGACGTTGCCGGGGAGAAGCGGGAAAGAGGTGCAATCGCGGAAGTGCCTCTTTGGAGGGCCTCGCCAAAGGCCCTGCACCCCACGCCATTTGGGGAAACAACCCCTATCCCTGTGACAACGACCTGCCGCATTGTCAACGTCTTTCAAAATTTAGGTCGACAATTTCTCCAAAAAAATTTATTGAATGACAAGATCCCCTTCCCTTAAAAACGCGGTGGGAGGAATGACTTTCACAATGTCGCAGGCGGAGATCTTTTGGCGCGCCTCCGTGACGCGAAGGAGTCCAACCTCCTGACCTTCCCGATAGACGTGGAAGGTCATGCCGTCTTGAATCCCATGATCTCTTCCGAGGTCGATCACGACAAAACGGTATTTTTCATTTACCGTCACAACCTTTCCCTTCTGTACATGTTCGACCACCGGTTCCGTTCCAACAACGGTTTCTTGCTCCCGGGATAACTCTCCCTTCACGATGATCGGAGGAAGTTCCACCACCTCTTTCTCCACTCTTGCAATCTGGCGGCTTTCTTCGATCGTTTTTTCATAGATGGCGCGGATCTGTTCGATCTCCCGAAGCCGTGTCTCAAGGACCTGGTTGATTTCCTTCACTTGTGTCGCCATCTGATCCCGCTTTTCATTGATCTCCTGGAGACGTGAGCGGACTTGATCCATTTCCTGCTCCAGTCCAATCTTTTCCTGGGAAACACGGGACAGTTCTCTCTCCAAGGTTTCCTTTTCTCGTTTCACCCGTGCAAAATTTTCACTGAGACTTTCTGCCACAGAGAGGCGTCCCGCCTTTTCCTTTTCAAGGTCAGAGGCCATCGCTTCGATCTTTCCCTGTTGCTGGCGCAATTTTTCCTCGATCTTCACCTTCGCGGTCTGAATTTCTTCAAGCCGCGCCTCCAGGGCGTTACGTTCCTCGGTAATGTGGGTGAGTTCCCCGCGGCTCTCCTCAATCGTTTTCTTCAGTCCCTCCACATCCTGGTCAAAACCTTTTTTCTCGGTCACCAGTTTCGCAAGGAAAGGATTCGATTGAAGCTGTTTCACCTTTCCCTCAAGCGAGAGCTTTTCCTCGCGCACCTTCATGAGTTCTCGCTCAAGAGACTTTTTGTCCTGAAAGGAGAGGGAGTATTTCGTTTTGAGTTCTTCGACTTCACGATTTTTGCGGTCAAGGGTAGTGCCCAGTTCCTGGAGTTTTCCCTCCAGTTCGAGCCCCATCGCCTTGGCCTTGGAGAGTTCTTCTTTGAGGGAGGTAATGGTTTGAAGAAGGGATTCTTCCCGCTCCTGAAACGCCTGGAGCGCCTTCTCCCGCCCACGATAGACCCAGATGGCACTCGCAACACTTGCGGTCATCATAAAGATAAAAAGAAAAGAGACCCACCGCGTTTCTGAACCGATCTTCATGTCAATCTCAGTATATCAAAAAAGGAAATGACCCGCAACTAAACAGAGCGGCGGAAAACTCTCCGGAAGAAGTCCCCTGTCTCTTCAAAAATGAGGTACATACTGGGGACAATGAAAAGGGTGAGCACGGTGGAACTGGAAAGCCCTCCTAAGAGAACGACGGCGGTCGGGGAAAGGAGTGTGGATCCCTCTCCTCGATACAGGGTCAAAGGCAAAAGACCCATAAGGGTCGTCGTCGTCGTCATCATAATCGGACGAAGGCGCATCTGGCCCACCGTGAGGATCGCTCGTAAGGGCCTTACTCCCTCCTTGCGGGAACGGTTGACCGCATCCACAAGGATAATGGCATTGTTCACCACGATGCCCCCTAAAAGCCAAGCAGCGATATAGACACCGATACTAATCGGTATCTTGGCGAGTTTCAAGGCCGCCACCACTCCCGTGGCCGCCTGGGGCACGGACATCATGATGATAAAAGGTTGGAAAAAGGATTCGAAAAGCGAGGCGAGGACCAGGTAGACGAGAATGAGGCTTAATACTAACCCGATAATCATTTGGCTCTGATTTTCTACCATCCGGTCGTAGTTTCCGCCGAAGTGGTAAAAATAATCTTTCGGAAATTCCACCTCATCGAGCCGTCCTTTAATGAGTTGCACCGCCCGGCTCAAGGAAAGTTTTCCTTTACTAGCGCTCACCTGAATCATGCGGGCCTTATTCTTTCTCCAGATCTCGCTAGGACCGAGATCGAAGACAAAAGAGGCGACCTGTTCCAAGTAAACGGGCTCCCCTTTAGGGGTCGTCAGCGTCAACCGCCGGACATCATTTAAATTCTTCCGATACTTCTCATCAAGGCGGGCAATGGTTTCGACCTCCTTCGCCTCGGTATGATAGCGCGTCGCGACCAATCCCCTCATCTGGGCATGAACCACTTCTGCAATCTCCGCCACATCCAGTCCATAGAAAGAGGCCTTTTGTTTATCCACCACCACTTTGATTTCGGGTCGTCCCTCCCGGTGGCGGATCTTGGCGTCGGTTAAACCCGGAATGGAGGCCATGTGGGTATAGATCGTCTTGGCCAGGTCCTCGAGGATTTCATAGTCGTAGCCATAAATATCGACGATGACCTCTTGGGATCCGACCTGCCACGGTTCCTCAAAATAAATAAAAGCGGGTTCCAGCTCTTCGACCTGTGGGCGGATTTCATCGATGACCTCCGCATTCGCCTTCTCCCTTTGATCCTGGGGCACGAGGGTCACATAGATTTTGGAGGACCAGCGTTCGATTCTCGACTGAAACGTCTTAATTTCCTTCATCTTCTTAAGGATCTCCTCGACCTTGGTGACGAGCTTATCTGAAATATCCAACTTTGCTCCTGTCGGGAGCTCTACAAAAATCGTGAAATCGTTTTCCTCGGTCGTCTGCAGAAACTCCTTGTCGATTTTGAAGATGGCGGTATAAAGGCAGAGGCCGAACAAAAGGAGGCTTAACGCAACACAGAGGTAACGGTACCGGAGGGCAATCCGGTTTAAAGAGCGGTGGAAAAGAATCCCGATCATGAGGAAAAGAAAAAAGAGGGCGGCTATCCATGGACGAAATCGATAGAAAAGGGTCTGGGCACGATCATAGAGGAAAGCGATCTCCCCGATCCTATCGAGGAAACGGGCAAAGACAAGGAAAAAAAGGACAAAGAAAAGGAAGAAAATTCCCAGAAGGAAAAGGATCAAGGCCTCGAAACGCCTGAAGAATTCGGGGAGGATCTTTCGGTAACGTTTTTCATTGCAGAAGGCGATGGCTACGATGAAGAGAAAGGTGACAAGATAGACCCAAAGAATCGACAGGGGACGCGTCAAAAGGGCTGTCAGGATACAAGAGACAATGAGTACCGTCCAGACCGTGACAGGATTCCGCGCATACCCCAGTTTTGAAATGAGGAGCGGAACAAGGGTGAGTGCCACAATGAGTGAACTTAAAAGGCTAAAGGTGATGGTGAGGCCCACCCCCTGATAAAGGAGTTTGATCTCCTCATTGGCAAAAATAATCGGAAGAAAGATGACGACTGTAGTGATCGTTGAAGCGATAATAGCGACCGCCATCTCTCCCGCCCCATGCCTTGCCGCTTCCACAGAACCTTCGCCCCTGTCCCGATGCACCTCCACGTTGTCCAAGACCACAATGGAATTATCGACGAGCATCCCGATCCCAAGGGCGAGTCCGAAAAGGGTCATCATGTTTAAGGTGAGTTGCGGAAGCATCATGAAGCCGAATGTGCCGACGACAGAAATGGGGATCGTCACACCGATGATAAAGACGGGGCGCTCGCTTCTTAAAAAGATAAGAAGCACGATGATGGAAAGAAGGGCCCCTGTCACGAGGGAATTGAGAACGACATTGATCATTTTTTGAATAAATTCCGCTTCGTTACCGACAGGAAAGATGATGATTTCCTCGCCCAAACCTTTCCGGATTCTTTCAATTTCTTCCTTCACCAACTGAGAAACTTTGAGAATGTTTGCTGTGGTCTCCCGTTGGATATAAACGGCGACAACCGGCTTGGCGTCGATGCGGGCAAGCCCTTCGGGCTCCAGATAAGAGTCTTCGATCCGGGCGATGTCTTTGAGCCGGATGATCACTCCTTGCGAAGAAGCGGTGACACCAATATGCCTGATGTCATCGAGCGTTTTGTACTCTCCGATCGTCCGGACGAGGAGCTTGTCCTTTCGCCCTTCCAATTCCCCTGAAAGAAGGTTTAAGTTGTTGACGCCAAGGATGTGCACCACCTGCTGGATTGGAATCCCGTAAGCCTGCAGCCGCCGCTGGTCTACTTCGACAAGAATCTTCCGCTCCCGACCGCCCACCACTTCGACATTGGCCACCCCTGGAATCCTCTGGAAGCGCTCTTTGATCCTTTCGTCGACGATCTTCCGCACCTCTTCGGTCGTTTTGTAGGGGCTCGAAATGGCGAGGGTGATGATGGGGACATCCGACTGGTCGTATTGGGCAATCACCGGTTTTTCCACTTCGGAAGGAAGCTTGTCTTTCACCTTTTCGAATTTCTCCCGGACCTCAAGCGCTGCATAATCCATGTCGGTCCCCGGTTCAAAACTCATCACAATCCGGGATTCTCCCTCTTTGGAGATGGCGAGGAGGCTCGAGAGATTGGTGACCGCAGACATCGCCTCTTCGATCGGACGGGTCACCTGACTCTCTACTTCCGTCGGCGGAATCCCTCCTCGGACCTCGGTAAAGATGGTGATATCTCCAAAACTGATATTCGGGAGAAGCTCAATCGGCAGAAGCTGCACGCAGATCGCGCCGACAATGAGGGCGGCGGTAACGCCCATGAGAATGGTGATGGGACGTTGGATGGAAAAATCAGGAAGCCCCATTATTTTCCTGTGGGTTCATACCAGCGGCCGGGACCTAACGGTCCTACCCCTCGGAGATACCCTTTCTGGAGAAGTTCTTTAAGATCCCTTGCCGCCGTCGGGATGGAGATCTGGAAATGCTCTGCATACTCCTTGCGGGTGATTCTCCCCTTCTCACGGATAGTGGCAAGACCCTCTTCCTGTCTTTTCGAAAGGAGGGAAATTGCAGGAGGTGGCAAGGGCTGTGGTGGCGGTGGAATGACTGAAACTCTCGCGAAGGCGGGCTCTGGCTCCTTTTGAAGTTGGAGAAAACGGAAAGCGGGAAGACGCGCCGCAACAGTCTCTCTGAATCGCATCAAAAGATGCTCCATACTCATAAAGATCGCTGGAAGAACGCCCAAGGTCAAGAAGGTGGAGGTCGTAAGACCCGCCATGACGGTAAGCGCCATAGGACTCCGGAGTTCTGCTCCCTGCCCAAGACCCAACGCCAAAGGGAGAAGTCCGAAGATCGTTGTCAAACTGGTCATCAGGATCGGGCGGAGTCTCCTCTTCCCCGCTTCCAGAAGAGAGTCTTCCAGGGAGAGTCCCCTTCTTCGCAGGATATTGACATATTCAATGAGCACAATGCCGTTATTGACCACGATGCCTCCCAAAAGGATGACGCCGAGAAGAACCAACGCACTCAAAGAAATCTGCATGACCAAAAGGCCGAACGCGACACCGATCAAGGACATCGGCACCGTCGCCACGATGACAAATGGCTGCCAGAGCGATTCAAACTCCGCCGCCATGATCATATACACGAGGAGGATCGAGAGAAGGAGCGCAAAACGGAGACTGGTAAAAGATTCCTTCACCCGTTCTTGTTCCCCTGCGAGGATTACGCTAAATCCGCGGGGGATTTTGAGGCGATCGATCGCCAGTTGCACATCTCTTGAAACGGAGTTAAAAGTTCTGCCGGTGAAATTGGCGGAAAGAAGAATGACACGGCTCTGTTCCAGACGCTTGATCTCACTCGGTCCAAATCCCCGGCTTAAATAGGCCACCTCGGAAATCGGAACGATTTGATTGAGGGGGGTCTGAATCGGAATCCTCCGCAGTTTTTCAAAATTTTTCCGATCTTCGGGACGAAGCCTCACGCGGACATCCACCTCCCGTCCTCCCTCTTTAAATTTTGTGGCGACCACTCCTTTCACCGCAATCTGCGCACTTTGGGCGATTGTCGTGACAGAAAGATTATGCAGGGCGGCCCGGTCTTTGATGACATGAACCTTGGTCTCCGGAGAAGGCTCGCTCTGACTCGTCTTCACCCCAAAGAGGGCCGGCATGGAGGAGAGAGACAGTTGGAGTTGTTTTGCAATGGAGTCAAGGGTTGTAAAGTCGTGGCCCTTGATTTCGATGACGATCGGCTCCCCCTGTTCAATGGCGGAAGCAAAAATCGTTCCCTGCACAATATATTCGATGCGCGCATCTTCCAGATTCATCCGGTTGATGGTGTTCTTCAAAAAGGTGAGGACTTCCGCTGTGGAACGCGCCCGCTTCTCTTTCAAATTGACCACAAACTGGGCCTGGTGGGACCCCAGCGTCTCCACCTTTTCGCCCTGAGAAGACTCTTGGCTCGATCCGACGCTTACCGTCACATTGTCGAGTTCGGGAAGGGTAAAGAGAAGATCCTCGATCTCTCTGGCGATCCGGTTTGTCACGTCGAGCTTTGTCCCTGCGTGAAGGTCCATCTTCATGATGAACTGGCCCTGGTCGACTTTGGGAAGAAATTCCCGGTCCCTCGTCCCCAAGATGGCAAGGCTCACCAGGAATAAAAGAAAGGTCACGCCAATAAAAAAGTTCCGTCTTTCAAGAGCACTTTGTAAGAAGGAGGTGTAGATCTTTTCAAGCTGGGCAACGATCGGCAACACCGTTCGCGCCAAAAGCCCTTTAAGAGGAGTGCCCCCTTTCCTCTTCTTCCTGTCTTCCAGCAAATAGTCAAAGGCGGCCGCCTCCCCCCGAATCCGTCCGGCCAATGCGGGCATCAAGGTGAGTGAAAGAAGGAGAGAGGCCATTAACGCATAAGTCACGGTGAGTGCCAATTCTCGGAAAAGCTGCCCTGCAATCCCGATGACGAAAACAAGCGGCAGAAATACGGCAACGGTCGTGAGCACCGTCCCCCACAACGCATTCGTCACCTCCTCCGTACCGAGGATCGCTGCCGACTGGGGAGATTGACCCCGCTGGCGGAATTGAAAGATGTTTTCAATCACGACAATGCCGGCGTCGACCAACATCCCGATGCCCAACGCAAGACCGCCGAGGGACATGAGATTCACCGTCAAACCGGTAAAATACATAAGAGAAAATGTGACCCAGATCGAAATCGGGATAAGGGTGGCAAGGATGAGGGAGCTCCAAATATCTCCTAAGAAGAAAACGAGGACAAGAAAGGCGAGACAGCCTCCTTGGAGAGAGTCGTCTCGGAGGCCATCGATCGCTTCGCGGATAAACTGTGATTTGTCGTAGACGACGTTCATGGTGATGCCGCGGCGCTCCAAGATCGGTTGGAGGGTACGGACCACCTTCTTGATATTCTTTGCGACATGGATCGTATTCGCCTGGGCCTGCTTTTGAATGGCGATAGAGACATCCTCATTGCCGTTATAGCGCGAGTAACTGGTTCTTTCCTTTAAGGTGTCCTTGACGACCGCCACATCCTTGACCCGGATCGCCCGACCGAGTTCTTCAGGGCGAAGCGGCGGGAGTCCCCTCGCCTTCCGGAAGGTCTCTTCAGGCCTGGTTTGGCTCTCCGGTTCCGTGACCTTGACCACGATTTCATCAATCTCATGGACCTTTTGGAATTCTCCAATCGTCCGGATGAGAAACTCGTAGAAACTTTCTTTGATCGTGCCGGCGGGAAAATTGAGATTCGCATTGGAAACGGCGCGTACCACATCGGTCAAGGCGACCTTGGCCGCCCCCAAGCGAGATTCATTCACCTCGACCGCGATTTCTCTTTCCAGACCTCCCGAGAGGTTCGCCGACGCCACCCCCTCCAGTTTCTCCACCTCGTCTTTGATGACTTTTCGACAGATCTCCAGGAGCTCATTGGGAGGTACATCCCCCGTCACACTCAAGATGAGGACAGGAAGTTCAAAGGGGTTATACTTGACAACGACCGGTTCCTTGGCATCTCTCGGTAGTCTTTCCTTCACGAGATCAATCTTTTCACGGACGTTGAGGCTTGCCACATCCATATTGGTTCCCCAGTTGAATTCCACCGTCACGATGGAAAGACCTTCACGGGAGATGGAACTCACGCGTCGGGAATTTTGTGCAGTTCCGACGGCCTCCTCAATAATTTTGGTGATGAGGCTCTCGACCTCTTCAGGGGCGGCATTTTCATATCGGCTGATGACGGAAAGTTGAGGATAGGTAATGGGAGGGAAAAGTTCCTGCGGGAGTTTCGTCCACGCGATCGTTCCCAAAAGGACGATCCCGATGAAAAACATGATGATGGTGACGGGACGACGGACGGAAAAGGAGGGAAGACTCAT
>JACQQV010000014.1 GCA_016206785.1 Candidatus Omnitrophota bacterium | reverse complement strand
GAGCGCCTCCCATATGGCACCCACCATAGGGGCTTTCCCCTTCCCTCCATCGGCTGAGGATTGTGCCGCAGCGCGGGTCCTTAAATGGGATCTGGAAAGAGAATGAGCCGCTTCCGTAGAAGCGACTTGGCTGAAGAGAAATAAGGAAAGGGTTAGGAGGGAAACGAGACGTTTCATGCTTTTCATGGTACGATTTGCCTCCTTCAGGCGGTTGGTGTTCCGGTAAAGACTTTTTAAGAGCCTCATATGAAAAGAGATAAAAAAAGGGTGAAACTTTATTTCCTCTTGGAAGAAAGTATGCCACAACCTTCACCCCTTGTCAAATTTTATTTTCTACCTATTGTTTCGACTAATGATGAAGGGTGACGTCAATCTTTGCGCAATAGCGCTCAAGCGCTCAATCGGACAGCGGGTACAGAAAGAAAACGTGAAAACTGAAAACGGGACTAAGTCCCAATGACGGTTAGACTTGTTCCTTTGTACTAGGTCTAAGGGGAAAAGGGACTTAGTCCCGCCTTTCCCTTTCTGTTAGCGGTGATGCGTAACACCCACTTTGGAGCAGAAACGCTCAATCGGACAACGGGTACAGAAAGGGGAGATCGGCCGGCAAAGGTTCTGGCCGAAGGGGACGAGGAGGTCGTTGAATTCGATCCAGTACCTCTTGGGAAGTTTTCGCCGGAGGGCCATTTCGGTCTCCTCGGGGGTTTTGGTCTTGACATAGCCTAAGCGGTTCGAAATCCGGTGAACATGGGTATCGACACAGATTCCTGGTTTTTTAAAAGAAAGGGTTACGACCAGATTGGCGGTCTTTCGGCCGACCCCTTTCAAGGTGAGAAGGTCTTCCAGTGAATCGGGAACCTTTCCATGAAAACGGGAGAGAAGATCGCGGCAGACCCCATGAATCGTTCGCGCTTTCGTGTGATAGAAGCCGACCGGATAGATCGCTTTTTCAACCGTCGGGATAGACAACTTGAGGAACGCTTGAGGAGTTTTCCCTAATTGAAAGAGGCGGCGGGAGGCAATTTCTGTCACCTCATCTTTGGTCCTTAAACTTAAGAGGCAGGAGATTAAGACATGAAAGGGGTCATTCCCGCTTTCTTCGCGAATGACCCCCACCGCTGGAACTTTCCAGCGCTTCACTTCCTTCCGTAAAATCGTTACGACACGATCAATTTTTACGATTTCAAACCGATCTTGTGGGCGATCTCACGAAATTCCTCGACGCCGATGTCATCCAGCACCTTTCCCTGCTTCTTAAGTTGCTCATTGAATTTGATCGCCTTTTCCTGCAGCTGTTTATGCGTTGGCTCGGACCCCCCGATGAGGTGAAAATTTTTCCCTCGCGTAATGCGGAGATGCCCGTCCTTGTGATCAAATCCCAATCCCAATAGAAAACTCCGTAACCGTCTATCCATGGTCAAAACCCCTGACGGAAGAGTGGGACTATTCTGTCGTCCCTGGATGTTCTTTGGCTGGCATCTCGGTTCCAGCATGTTCCTGGGTGGCACTGGCCGCAGCAGGTTGAGCCGCAGGTGCAGGAGCGGCCGCTTCGGGCACGGTCACCTCTTCTTCCCCTTCTTCCGCCGGTGTGAGATCGACCCAACTTGCAATTTCTCTTCCGGTTTCATCGGCATAATAACCGACTTCTGCTTCAGCCCCTGTTTTGATCTCGTCGGCCTTCACCTCGTCATCCCCTTTCCAGACGATGAAGTCCTGGGGGTCGAAGGTAAAACTGTAATCTTTTCCTTCCTTGGACTGAAGTGAAACGCGATTTCCCTTGAGGTCCATATTGGTGACCTTCCCACGAATCACTTCGGCATATGAGCTTCCTACCCAAATCAGCAGAAGCGCTAAAAACAGCACCACCCACCTTGTATTTCTACTCATTCTTCCTCCTTGTCATCTCGAAGACTTAAGACATAAGACTAAAGACTCGGAGTCTTTTGTCTTTGGTCTATTTTTATCTTACATCCGAATAAAATCTTGCCAACTTCTGCGGTTTTGCCCCGAACCCATAAAGGAGAATGATCGCCAGGTTGCAGAGACTGGTGCGCAGTTTCCCCTTTTTCTCCCACCTCCTCGCAGATGTAAATACCCGTTTAGGTAAAATAACGGTCCTCCCCTCCCTACGCAGGCGTTGACTGAAGCCAAGATCCTCCAGGAGCGGTAAGGGGGGGTACCCCCCTAGTTTATCAAAAATTTCCTTCCGAACAAAGATCCCCTGATCCCCATAAAAAAGATGCAAAAGTTTTGCCCGGAGGGATCCCGAAGCCTCTAGGAAGCGGTAAAAGGGGTGGGACGACTCAATCTTTTGGGTGAGGCACCCTCCAATGACCCTTTGGGTCTGCATGGTTTTCTCAATGGCTTCAAGAGCCCCTCCCTCAAGCCAGGAATCGGCATGGAGAAAAAGAAGGGTTTCCCCTTTGGCCTCCTGGGCCGCTCTATTCATTTGAATCGCTCTCCCCTTGGGTGTTGAAAGTGTCCGTGCATAACGCCGGGCGATCGCAACACCCCCATCCTGACTCCCTCCGTCCGCCACGATCACTTCATAAGGCCCCTTTTGTTCGTTCAAACGGCGAAGGGTCTTTTCAAGGATCGGTTCTTCATTGTAAACAGGCAGAATAATGGAAATCATTAGAAAATTCCAATGGTTATTCCCTATAGCGATTTGTGATGGGAAAACGCCAATCCTTGCCAAAGGCACGAGAGGTAATTTTAATCCCCGGGGGTCCTTGGCGCCGTTTGTATTCGTTCCCGTCGACCCTCTGAATGACCTGCCTCGCCAGCGTTTCATCAATACCTTCCCGCTGCATCCGCGAAAGAGAAAGGTTCTTCTCGATATAAGCACTTAAGATCGGGTCGAGGATTTCATAAGGAGGGAGAGTGTCTGAGTCTTTCTGATGGGGTCTCAATTCCGCCGTCGGTGCGCGCGAAATGACCGTCTCGGGAATCACCTTTTCCTTCTGGTTCCGATAGGTGGCCAGTTCATAGACGATCGTTTTCGGGACATCCTTGATGACCGCAAACCCTCCCGCCATGTCTCCATAGAGGGTGCAGTAGCCTGTGCTCATTTCACTTTTGTTTCCGGTCGTGAGGACCAGCCACCCGAATTGATTCGAAAGGGCCATGAGCAGAAGTCCCCGCAGACGGGCCTGCACGTTTTCCGCCGCCAGACCCTCTTCCTCGTTTTGAAAAACTCCTTTCAAAAGATGAAGGGTCGTCCTGAAAAGTGTTTCGATCGGCAGTTCAATGAAACGGATAGAGAGGCGCCTTGCCAGTTCCTTTGCATCTTCTCTTGTTTCCTTCGAAGAATAGCTGGAGGGCATGGAGACTCCGATGACTTGATCCTTTCCGAGCGCGTCGAGGGCGATACAAGCGACAAGACTCGAATCGATCCCGCCGCTTAACCCGAGCACCACCTTTTTAAAGCGATTCTTCGAGGCGTAATCGTGCGTGCCTAACACAAGGGCTTTGTAAATTTCTGCCGCGCGGTGAAGAGGAGGGGGTTTCTTTTGTGCCGGGGGAGGGGGTTTTTCTTTCCCCCTTTTCTCCGGAAGGCGGATCTGTACGATCGTATGTTTTCCCCGATCCTTCTTCCTGCGTGAAGGCATCCTCTTCAGAGGAATCTCCAGATCCCGGGCAAGGAGTGCCTCTTCAAATTGGGGGGCAGCACCAAGAAGTTTCCCTTTTTCACTAAAGATCATGCTTCCGCCGTCAAAGAGGAGTTCATCCTGACCCCCCACCAGATTATTGTAAAGAAGGAAGGCGTTCGCTTCTTTCGCCCGTCGGGAAAGGAGTTTCTTTCTTGCTTCCACCTTTCCCACTTCATAAGGGCTTGCGGAGATGTTCACAAGGAGTCGCGCGCCTCCCTGTCGCGATTCGATGAAAGTAGGACCTTTCTCCACCCAGAGGTCTTCGCAGATATTAAGACCTCCCCGAAGGGGGCCCTGCGAAAAGACAAGACACGCCTCTCCCGGAGTAAAATACCGTTTCTCGTCGAAAACCCCATAGTTCGGAAGATAATTTTTATGATAAGCGGCGTAAAAGCGGCCGTTGGATAGAAGCGCACAGGCGTTGTACAGAAGATCTCCCACCTGATCGACAAAACCGACGATGCAGATCAAGTCCCGGGTGTAAGGGAGAAGTTGTCGGACGGCGGAGAAATTTGCTTTAACGAAACTTTTTTTAAAAAGAAGATCTTCAGGAGGGTATCCCGTAATGGCGAGTTCCGGAAAGGTGACGAGATCTGCCTTAAGACTCTCCGCCTCCTGCAGAACCCGTATCATCTTCTGGCGGTTTCCCTCGAGGTCCCCCACTGTGGGATTGATCTGTGCCAGGACAACCCGCGTGGTCATTCAAAGGTCCGAAGCACTTCATACATCGTGTTCCGCTGGGCAGGGATCTTCCCCGCCTTGCGGATGAGTGAGACCGCCTGGTCAACCGCCATCTGGTAAGCGACGCCGGTGGCGGCGATGACCTTTTCTTCCATGAGAATTCCACCGAAATCGTTCGCTCCGAAGAAAAGTCCAAGTTGGCCGACTTTGTATCCTTCGGTCACCCATCCGGTCGGGATATTGGAAATGTTGTCGAGATAAATCCGGGAAATCGCGAGGGTGCGTAGATATTCCTCTCCGCTCGCCGCCTCTACCTCGTTTTCAAGCTCGGTGTGATCCGGACAGAAACTCCACGGAATAAAGGCGGTAAATCCTCCTGTTTTGTCCTGGAGGCTCCGGACCTTCTCAAGATGGATGAGCCGCTCCTCTTGGGTCTCGACCGTCCCGAACATCATCGTTGCCGTGGAACGTATCCCTAACGAATGGATTGTTTCATGGATCTCCATCCATTTTTCGGAACTGGTTTTTAAAGGAGAGATGGCCTCCTTCACCCGATCGACAAGGATCTCTGCGCCCCCGCCGGGAACGGAATTGAGACCCGCCTCCTTAAGCGCAACGAGGACCTCCCGGATCGGTTTACGGCTCACACGGGAGAGGTGTTCGATCTCCGGCGCTGAAAAAGAATGGATGTGGACCTTAAACCGCTTCTTAATTTCCCGAAGAAGATCGGTGTAGTACTCCAGGGTGATCTTCGGGTGATGCCCTCCCTGAAGAAGCACTTGGGTCCCGCCCATCTCAACCAGTTCTTGAATTTTCTGAAAGATTTCCTCGTTCGTATAAAACCAAGCCCCCTCGGAAGCGTTGGGAGGTCGGTAAAAGGCACAGAATTTGCAGTAGGTGACACAGACATTCGTATAATTGATGTTCCGGTCGATGACGAAGGTGATGATTTCTTCTGGATGAAAGCGCTTGCGGCAATGATCCGCCACCATGCCTAATTCGAGAAGATGGGCTTCGTACAGGGAAAGGGCTTCCTCTCGGTCAAGCCGCTTTCCGTCGTATGCTTTCTGGAGAGCTGCTTCTACGCGCCCCATCGGTATCTCACCTTGTAACTGGAATCGGTTTCAACGGGGATGCGATGGGCCCTTTGAATCATCCGGATCATCTTCTCACGGGACAAAGCCTGCGGGGTTTTGGCACCCGCCGCATGGGCAATCCGCTCTTCCACAAACGTCCCACCTAAATCATCCACCCCGAAATGGAGAACCGTCTGAGCGAATTTTTCATCCAGATAATTCCAGAGTCCTTTAAGATGTGGAAAATTATCGAGGTATAACCTTGAGACCGCGTAGACCTTGAGATCATCCACTCCGCAGGTGTATCCCAGATGAGAGAGGGGGGTATTTTCCGGATGAAACGGAAGCGGTACAAAACAGGTGAACTTCCCGGTTTCATCCTGAAGCGCGCGAAGTTTCTCAAGATGATCGATCCTCTCCTCCACCGTCTCTACATGGCCGTAGAGCATCGTGGCGGTCGAGGGAATCCCTAAGAGATGCCCGACGCGGATCACTTCCAGCCACCGCTCTCCTGAAATTTTTCCTTTGCAGACGAGTGCTCTTACGCGGGGGCTAAAGATTTCCGCACCGCCCCCCGGCAGGCTATCGAGCCCCGCCGCACGCAACTCCTTGTACACCTCTTCCAGGCTCATCTTGTAGACCCTTGCAAAAAAATCGATCTCGACCGCCGTAAAAGCCTTTACATGAATATCGGGATCGAGCGCTTTGATGCGCCGGATGAGATCCAGAAAATACGAAAAGGGAAGCTTCGGGTTAAGCCCACCGACGATATGGGCTTCTCGGACGCCATGACGGTGGGCATGTTCAATCCGATCGAGGATCTCCTCAAGTCTTTCGGTATACGCTTCCGGATGATCCAGGGGACGGTAAAAGGCGCAGAACTGGCAGCGGAGCACACAGGCATTGGTCGGATTAATGTTGATATTCATCGAAAAGTAAACCTCATCCCCCACCTTGGAGCTGCGAAAGGCATCGGCCAGACGGCCAAGGAGGAGAAGATCTGTTGAATGCATGAGGCGCACCCCCTCCTCGAAAGTAAGCCGTCCCCCTGCAGCCACCTTGTCGATGATGTCGGAGAGGCCGTTTGATGTGACGAAAGTCGAGAGGGACACTTTCGAAAGTGTCCCATGATGAGGCTGAGTTAGAGGGACACTTTCGAAAGTGTCCCTATTTGTGCCAACGTTTGAAGAGGTCATGCTCGATGCCCAAAAGGTCTAATGCACGCCCGACAATAAAGTCGACCAATTCTTGAATACGCTTCGGCCGCTGATAAAAGGCGGGGGCGGCCGGAACAATATGAACACCGATTCGAGAAAGGGAGAGCATATTTTCAAGATGAATGGGGCTTAAAGGGCTTTCCCGCGGAATAAGGATAAGTGGCCGTTTCTCTTTCAATGTCACATCTGCTGCCCGTTCCACAAGGTCGCGACTTAAACCATGGGCAATCCCTGAAAGGGCCCCCATGCTGCAGGGGGCGACGATCATGCCACGCGTCTTGTGGGAACCGCTTGAGATCGGCGCCAGAAGGTCCATCGGTTCAAGCCATTGAATATGCCTGGCACCCGATTTGAAATAGTGTACCAAAGTTTCATGGACCTGTCCACTCCCCCCGCCTCCGAAATCGAGACCAAGTTCATGTTTGGCGACCAGGCGCGCCGCCTGTGTGACCACAAGATAAATGGGGAAGTTTTTTTGGACAAGAAGTTCTGCCAGCCGGAACCCATAAATGGCACCGCTGGCGCCGGTCACTGCCACGACGATCCGAGGTTTCCCTGAAATATTCATATTTTGTCCACGAAATAACCAAACACCAAATTACAAACACCAAACAAATTCCAAGGCTTCAATAACCAATTCACCAAACATGATGTTTGGTTATTGAGATTTGGATCTTGGTGATTGTTTGTATCTTGGAATTTGGTCATCGGAATTTTCCTATTTGGTCTAGTGTCACTGCAATGAACAGGATTACGCTCACCCATCCATTCATCACAAAAAAGGCTTGGTTCACACGGGAAAGGTCTTGAGGAGAAATTAACCGATGTTCCACCAAAAGAATGAAGGTGGCCAAGGCCCATCCAAGCCAGAAAATAGGACCGAGCCTCCCCAAGAAACCGACCCAAAGAAGGAGTGCGAGCGAAACCAGATGAAACAGCGTTGAAAAGAAAAGGGCTTGTGCGACGCCGAACCGAGCGGGAAGAGAGTGGATCCCAAAAGTTCTGTCAAAGGCAACATCCTGACAGGCGTAAATCATATCAAACCCCGCCACCCAGAAAAGGACCGAGCCTCCCAAAAGGATCGGTAAAAGCGCAAGGCGTCCTTCGATCGCCACCCACCCTCCGATCGGGGCACAGGCGAGTACCGAACCGAGGATGAAATGGGTCGACCAGCTGAACCGCTTGACATAGGAATAGGTAAAAAGGAGGAAAATCGCCAGGGGGGCCAGCACGATACAAAAGGGATTGAGTTGCCATGCAGAAACAAGGAGAAGGAAAAGAGAAAAGAGGACGAGAAGTTTGGCCTGGGGAAGGGTGATAGTTTTCTTTTGAAGCGCGCGATCTTTTGTCCGGGGATTTTGGGTGTCGATCTTCCGGTCAATGATCCGGTTTAAGGCCATCCCGGCCGTCCGCGCCCCGACCATGGCCAAGGTAATCCAAAACCACTTTGAAATTGGAGGAATCCTCCGTTGAGCCAGAACCGCCCCGAGATAGGCGAACGGGAGGGCGAAAATCGTATGCTCAAACTTGACAAATTCCATGTAAGTCTTCAGGTGTTGTATCATATGAATGACAAATGACAAAATCCAAATGACAAAATAAATTCAAAGTTCAAATTCCAAAACGTTTTGTCATTTGACATTTGGAATTTGGATTTATTTTGAATTTTGTGCTTTGGCATTTGGATTTAACTTAATCCCGTACTCTTCCCAGCGCCGGTCGACCAGTTCCTTGATGGCGGGAATCATCACGATCTCATCCGGCCAGGGACGTTTCATCCCTTCCTCAGGCCCCTTGTTTGTCGCGTCGATGCCGAGTTTCGTCCCATAATAGGCGTAGCAGGAGGCGACATCCAATTCATCGACAGGCCCTTCCGAAAAGAGGAGATCCCGTTTCGGATCGATGCTGTTGAAGACCCTCCAAGCGACCTCCCGAAGGTTCTGCACATTCACAGAATCCTCGACGACAATCACAATTTTACTAAACATGAGCTGGCCCAACCCCCAGATCGCCTGCATCACCTTCTTCGCCTGGCCGGGATATGATTTTTTGACCGAAACAATGGCGCAGTTGTGAAACGCCCCTTCAAAAGGAAGATGCAGGTCAACGATCTCGGGAACCATCATCCGGATAAAAGGAAGAAAGATCCGTTCGGAGGCCTTCCCCAGAAAGTCGTCCTCCTGGACCGGTTTTCCGACGATAATCGTGGGATAAATCGGATTTCTCCGATGGGTGATGCAGGTAATATGAAAAACGGGGAATTTGTCTTCGAGCGAATAAAATCCGGTGTGATCTCCGAAGGGACCTTCGGTGCGTGCCTCCTGCGGATCGACGTAGCCTTCCAGAACAATTTCTGCATGGGCCGGGACCTCCAGATTCACCGTTTCACATTTCACCAGTTCTACCGGCTTCCGACGTAGAAAACCGGCGAGGACCAGTTCGTCCATGCCGCTCGGAAGGGGTGCCGTCCCGGCATACATCGTCGCGCAGTCAGCCCCCAATGCCACGGCGACCTCCATCCGTTTTCCCATCACTTTGTATTTTCGGTAATGGGCCGTCCCATCTTTGTGCAGTTGCCAGTGCATCGCCGTGGTCTTTTCGTCGAAGACCTGCATCCGGTAACACCCCACATTCCGATCTCCGGTCTCAGGATCTCGGGTGATCACGAGGGGAAAGGTGATGTAGCGGCCTCCATCCTTGGGCCAGCATTGAAGAATAGGAAGGAAGGAAAGGCTCGGTCTGTCACGAAGAATCACTTCTTTACAAGGACCGCTCCGGACGGAGACAGGCAAGGCATCTGCGAATTCTTTCAGTTTGGTAAGGGCCTTAAGCTTCTCCAGAAGCCCCATAGGCACCTCCGGCTTGAGGAGCTTGGCAATCCGATGGGCGATGTCATCGAGGCTTTGAACCTCCAGAGCCAAACAGATGCGCTCCAGCGTCCCGAAGGTATTGATGAGAAGTGGAACCGAAGAACCCTTAACCTTCTCAAACAGGAGGGCAGGTCCCCCCTGTTTCGTGACCCGATCGGTGATCTCTGCAATTTCGAGAATCGGGTCCACCGACTGGGAAATCCGCCGAAGGAGGGAGCGTTTTTCAAGAAGTTCCACAAACTCATGGAGATCCTGATAGGCCATCGTTACCCCGTTGAATTAAAAGGGACGAAGAAGCGTTAGGGGGATGAAGTAACCCGGGTGATGCGGCCCTTTTCATTAATGGTGATGATCTCTATGGTTCCGTCAGGCCGTATCCTCTGCGCCATAGCGGTAAATGTGTCAGGGGCAGGAACGCTAAGGGTATAGTCAAAGAGTCGCGTTCCGTCAGGAGGAGGGGGGAGGAAATTAGGGTTATCGATATCGAGGAGATCAAGGTCCGGTGTATAGACCCGATTCTCCGCATAATAGTTCAGCTCGCCTGTACGGATCGTTCCTAAGTTAACAATCGCCTCGGCTCCCCTTCCTCTCTCCACCGTCTTAAGATACTGAGGAAGGGCAAGGGCCGCCAAGATGCCAAGAATGATGATGACAATCAGAAGTTCCAGTAAGGTAAAACCTGCATGGCGGGAGGATGTTTTTGCCACGGCCCTCTCCTTTCGCTCTACTCTAACATGAAAGAAAAATGCTGTCAATGCGGTGGTTTTTCAGGGCGGTGAATCGGATTCATAAAGGAATTTAATCAGCCGATCCTGCCCTTTGGAAGAAAAATTTAAAAATTTTACGCCGGTTCGAAAAACCCTTGTTCCGTCGCTCTGAGTCTTGTCCAACGCTTCTTCCATCCAGACCACCTCTCCCTCCGCCTGAACAGGTGTCTGACTCTTTTCCAATTCAATTGCAAGGGAGAGGTGCGTGCCCGCCTTCAGTTTTTCAGGGATAAGAAGTTGAATGCCTCCCCAGCTTAAGTCGCGACTGACCGTCTTCCCCCCATTCCCCCGACGCTCGAGACTCTTTCCATCGGCGGGGCGAAAGGCATAACTGACCTGAAGCACTCTTGGGAAACGCTTGAATTCCCGGCGCTCCTGCCCCTTCCAGTACTCTTCCACACCATAGCGGCTCCGTTCACGGGTGCGTCTTTCTTCTCGGTAAGTGACAAAGAGAATGACCAAGAGGACCGCGATGATGGAAAGGTAGATGGCGTTGACCACGTCTTTCCGCCTTAGCTCTCCGGCTGCTGAAAAGAGACCTGATCGAGAACGGTTCGGGCCACGTAAATCGGGGCCTTCGCGCGGACGGCCAGTGCAATGGAATCGCTGGGTCTCGCATCCACTTCGATGGTCTGGCCATTTCCCGTCTCAATCACCAGTTTGGCAAAGAAGATATTCTGTTCGAGTTTTTCCACCACGATTTGGGAGAGGGCCGCCCCCAGTTCCGCGATGGTATTGTTCAAGAGGTCGTGGGTAAGGGGCCTGGGGGGGTGATAGCCGCTGATTTCCATTTTGATGGCGGTTGCTTCAAGAATCCCGATGACGATCGGAAGAAGCCGCTTTCCGTTTTTCTCCTTAAGCACAATCACCTGCTCTCCCCGCTTCTCATCGATGCGGATTTGGGAAAGTTCCATGCGGACCAAGCCGTTCTCTTTGGTCATAGGAAATCCTTATTCGTTTTTCCAGTGGCGAAGGAAGTCCACCAGGAGTCGCACGCCGATCCCGACCGCCCCTTTGGGAATATAGGGAAGGTCCTTTTCGGTCCAGGCGCGGCTGGCGATATCCAAATGAACCCACGGATAATTCACGAATTCCTTGAGAAATGCGGCGCCTGTGATGGTCCCCGCTGTCCCGTCGCCGATATTTTTAATGTCTGCAATCTCGCTTTTAACCAATTCCGAATACTCCTCCCAAAGAGGGAGTTGCCAGGTTCTTTCCCCCGAAGACTCTCCGGCCTGCATCACCTTTTTCGCAAGACGATCGTTATTGGTCATGAGGGCAATGACAAAATTTCCGACGGCAATGATACAAGCCCCGGTCAATGTGGCAAGATCGACCACCCCATCCGGCTTATACCGCTGGGCGTAGGAGAGGGCATCGGCAAGGATAAGGCGCCCTTCCGCATCGGTATTTTTGACCTCGATCGTCTTCCCATTCAAAGCTTTTAGGATATCCCCCGGCTTATAGGCGTGCCCCCCGGGCATATTCTCGCAAGTCGGGGCAAGACCCACGACCCGGAAGGGGAGTTTAAGACGGGTGACCGCTTCAAGGGTTCCGAGGACCGCCGCAGCCCCTGACATGTCGTACTTCATCTGTTCCATGTTATTCGCCGGCTTGATGGAGATCCCCCCCGTGTCGAAGGTGATCCCTTTCCCGACAAAGATAAAGAGGGGCCGATGCTTGGCTTTTAGATTGTACTCCATAATAATGAAGCGGGGACCTTCGTGACTCGCCCTGGAGACGCCGAGGAGCCCCCCCATCCCTAATTTCTCGATCGCCGGCTTCTCAAGAACGGTGACCTTGACGCCGGTTTTTTGACCGATCTCTTTGGCGACCGCGGCAAGTCTCGAGGGGGTCACTGCATTAGAAGGTTCAGAAACAAGATCGCGTACCCGATAGACCGAATCGGTGATGATGGTCGCAATCTTTACCCCTCGCTCCATGCGCGCAGGGGCCTGACGCCCGACGAGGAGACTGACCTTCTTCAGCGCTTTCTTGGGTTCCTCCTGAACAGTCTTATAGCGCTCAAAGGAATAAGCGCCAAGTCTGGCTCCTTCGGTGAGGAGCTCCCCCCATGTTTCAGGAGAAAATTTCTGGGTGGGAAGGGTCTCTGCCAAGAAGGTTCCCTCTTCGAGGCGATATTGCTTAAGCATCTTGGCTGCCGTCCCCGCCGCCTGCCGGACAGTCTCTTTCTCAAACTTCTCCCGCTTCCCTAACCCGACCAAGAAAAGTCTCGGAGCATGGATGAGGCGATCGGTCCGGATGAGGGAAACTTCCCCCGATTTCCCCTTGACATCGCCGCTTTCAAGGAGTGCGCTAATTTTTCCTTTAAGAGAACTGTTTAATTCTTTCAAAACCCCTTCGGGTCTCTTGGTCCCTTCAAAGAAAAATCCCACAAGTGCCGTTGTCTTCTCTGAAGCGGCCTTCCCTTTTTTAACAATGACTTCCATGGATTTTTTCCTTTCCTAAGGCATGAATGGATAGATCATACATTTAAGATAACAGTATAAAACGGGGCGCCTCTTTTGTCAATGAGGACGTGACTTACGGAGCGTAGCGTACGTAAGTCACTGTCCGAATTGATCCTGAGGCCCATCAGGCCGAAGGATCTATGAAGAAGAGATTCTTGCTTAACACATCTCTTTCATGTATAATTAAAGATAGGCCGCCCACCTTGTGGCGAGCGGCCTATCCCGACCAACTCGGGTCAACAAGGCGTGGCGCTTTAACAGGAGCTACGCCTTTGTTGCTTTATCTAGGGCTGCCGAGTCAGCCACGCATTGGTAATTTCAGATTCATTTCATCCTCCTAATTATGCGCACTCTTCTCATACGTGACTAAGTGATACAGACCTCGGCTGCGTTTGCGGATGATTCCTTTCTCTTCCATTTTCTTCAACGCCATCCAGACATTATTCTTACCTATGGCCATACCTTTTTGGTTAAGCGTTTCATGAAGTTGACTAAGTTTTTGGGGTTTCCCAACTTCCACAAAAATTTTAACAATGGCATCCCTAACAGGAGAGGGCCGACCCGTTTCGGCGAGGGAACTATCAGAATTTTCTTTTAAAATTTCCTTTGCCGATAAAGGATTATTAGCCTTAAACAAAGATAGAGACGTCTGGTATAAAACACTTAGATCTTGATATTTCCTAAGCGCCTCTTCGTATTCCCCCTTGGCTTTTTCGACATCTT
>JACQQV010000013.1 GCA_016206785.1 Candidatus Omnitrophota bacterium | reverse complement strand
CTCATCTTTATCGGGTTCGGTGTTTTGGGGGGTCTTTGGCCACTCCACACCTGGAGTCCGGTCGGTCATGTGGCCGCACCCACTTCTGTGAGCATGCTCCATGCGGGAGTTTTAATGAAACTGGGCGCCTACGGCTGCTTCCGGGTAGCCATGGTGCTTCTTCCGGAAGGGGCTGCCTTCTGGCTTCCCTGGATCGCGATGCTCGCGACGGTCAATATCGTTTACGGATCGATGATCGCGATGGTGCAACGGGATTTCAAATTTGTGATCGGCTACTCGAGTGTAAGCCATATGGGGTTTGTCCTCCTGGGGCTTGCCAGCATGGACCCTGTCGGAGTCAGTGGAGCGGTCCTTCAGATGTTTTCCCATGGAATTATGACAGGACTTTTCTTTGCAATTGTCGGACGGATGGTCTATGACCGGACCCATACGCGGGACCTGAATGAGTTGGGCGGGCTTTCGGGACCGCTTCCTTTCGCAAATTTCTGCTTCATCATGAGTGGTTTTGCTTCGATGGGGCTTCCGGGTTTAAGCGGATTCGTGGCGGAACTCCAGATCTTGCTCGGAACCTGGAACCGCTACCCGATCCTTGCGGCCCTTTCAGGAATCGGGATCGTGGTGACCGCCGCATATATCCTTCGGGTCCTGCATAAGGTCTTTTATGGAGAATTGAGCGAAAAATTCCACTCTCTGGAGCCGATCAGTCCCTTTGAAAAGGTGGCAGGAGTGATGCTTGTCAGTAACCTCGTCCTCATCGGTCTTTTCCCTTTTCTCATGACGGATCTCATTGATAGGACCGTTGGGCCACTCATCCGGGGGCTCTTTCCATGACGCTCCTCTCCACATTTCTTACGGAGATCCTCCTTCTTTCGGGCATCTTCTTCCTCCTCGCCTTCGACCTTCTCTTTTTCAAAAAGAAGAATGCGATAGAACGCGTAAAGATTCTTGGAACTCTCGCCTCATTCCTCGTGATCGTCACCGGAGTGATCCTACTCCTCAGGGGAAACTCCATTCAGACGGTGCATGCCTTAGGCGGCATGTGGGTCCTCGATCCTCTGGTCCTTTTCTTTAAAGAGATGATCCTCGCCATCACCCTCATGACCATTCTTCTTTCGATGGAGAAACCCTTTACGCCCCACGTCTCCGAATATTATGCCCTCATCCTTTTCGCCTGTCTTGGGATGCTTTTTCTCGTGAGCGCCGAGGAACTCATCATGATCTATGTGGCCCTTGAACTCTTGAGCGTTTCGCTTTACATCCTCACAGCCTTTCATCAGGGGGCGGAACGTTCCTCCGAAGGGGCGATCAAATATTTCCTCTTTGGAGCGCTCTCTTCCAGTTTCCTCTATTTCGGGGCAAGCTACCTATACGGTCTCTCCGGTGCGACGAACCTCACCCTCCTCGGTGAATATCTCGCCTCTTTACCGACGCCGTTCGGGCCGGAGCAGTCGCTCCTGTGGGTCGCAGCGGCTTTTATCCTGGTGGGACTTGGTTTTAAGGTAGCGGTCGTTCCTTTCCATTTGTGGGCCCCAGATGCCTACGAAGGGGCCCCTACACCGATCACCGCCTATATCTCCACCGGATCAAAACTCGCCAGTTTCTTCATTCTGATTAAAATACTTCTCCTCGCCATGAAACCGATCGGATGGGAGGCGTCTCTTGCGATCGTTGCAGTGTTTTCCATGACGCTCGGAAATCTTGTCGCGATGACGCAGAAGAATTTGAAGAGGCTTCTCGCCTATTCCAGCATCGCCCATGCAGGATACATTCTCGTGGGAGTTGTTGCAGCCACGCGGATGGGGATCGCCTCTGTTTTCTACTACCTTGTCATTTACGCTTTTACCCAACTCGGTGCCTTCGGTGTCGTGACCGCCATCTCTGCAAAAGTCGGTGGCGATGCGATTGAGGATTTCTCAGGAATGGGGAAACGAACTCCGTTTCTTTCGATGCTCATGGTCATTTTTATTCTTTCACTTGCCGGCATTCCACCCTTAGCAGGATTTTTTGGAAAATTCTACGTGTTTCTCTCAGCGGTGGGGAGTGATCCTAAAGGATATGGCCTCATGTGGCTCGTGGTCGCGGGGGTGGCGAATAGTGCAATATCGCTTTACTACTATCTTAGGATTCTAAAACAGATGTACATCATCGAGCCGAAAGAACCGGCTCCGATCCCGTTCTCCTTTCCGATGGGACTGGCACTGGGTCTTTCAGTGGCCATGGTGATCGGCCTCGGGATCTTCCCAAGCCCATTCATTTCCTACCTGAATACCCTTTTAAGTTATCTTCCCTTCTAGGATCTGTAGGTTAAACCTTTAGCTCGGCGAGTTTCTTCTGGAATTCGGTGTCTGTGAGAACAGGTTCTGCTTTTTCGGTAGGGATCGTTTCGGAGAGTTCCACCCATGATGTACAACCGGCATAGCGGGATTCGAAATCGTGGAGGCGCCCCTTGGAAAGCCGGTAGACCCGCAGGATAAGAAGATGAAGCGGTTTTTCAGGCTTATAGTTCCACCGCTTCTCGATATAAGAAGAAGACCAAACATGGTGTGAAAACAGAGAATCCAATCTTTCTCGGGAAGAGATGGGAATATCCTGAACGACTTTGACAACATGGGAAAGCGGGATATATTCTTCCTCATCAAAAGAAGGATAGCGTCTAAAAAGATCCTGAAATTCCGGCTTGATCTCTTCTCGGGACTGATGTTCAAGAGTCGGATAGAGCAAAAATTCATCGATCTTTGTCTCAAACTCTTTTTCCTGAATTCCTCCTTTTCGGAGAAGAAAGATCTGCTTTCCCTCGGCAAGGGCCTGACAGAGGACCGCCCACTCTTTAAGCGCTAGACTTCCCCTTTTTTCCACAGTTTTTTCCATTTAATTGAGCATCGCCTGGAGTTTTCGAAGGCTCATCCGGGCTAACGCATAACCTGGGTTTTCCCTGAGCGCATTTTCATAAGAGGTTATCGCTTTCACATAATCCCCTTTTTCCTCCCAGATCCTTCCAAGATTGAGGTGTGGGAAGCAGTGACTGTCGTACCGCTTGGAATGAATCGCCTTCTCAAGCCACGGAATCGCTTCATCGAATTTTCCCAATTCGATGAGATACGCCCCGATATCGTTATAGGGATTTCCGAAGTCGGGATCGACTTCGATCGCTTTATGGCATTCCGCAATCGCCTCTCCGTATTTCCCCATGAAACTATAGGTCCATCCGAGAAAGGTGTAGGCTTCTGCCGTCGGAAAAAGTGAGATCGACCGGGTGTAAAGGGCGACCGCCTCCTCCAACTCCCCTTTCATCTGATGCTCATAGGCCTGCTGAAAGAGCTCAATGGCGAGCGCTTTGAGTTGTTCCGTGTTGTTCTTTTCCTTCTCTTCCATGCTGCTCCCCTTCAAGATTCTCAAGAACGATAGAGGCATTCCGCTGAAGGCCCTCCCGCTTGGGTCTTAAGAGAGGTGTTCCTTGGAAACGGACCCGAAGCTCCTCGTCGTTCTGAAGGGATAAAATCGGTTCGAGTAGGAGTTCCCCTCCTACGCCGGAAGAGGGTTTTAACTCTTCCCAGGGGGTTTCAATCGGGTTCGCGTTAAACGGGCAGACATCGATACACACATCACACCCGAAGACCCAATCCCCCATCTGCCGTGCAAGACCTTCTTCGATCTGACCTTTGTGTTCAATGGTCAAATACGAAATGCAGCGCCGGGCATCGAGGGTGAAAGGTTCGCGAATCGCCGCTGTGGGGCAAGCGTCAATGCACAAGGTGCACCGCCCGCACCCATCGAAGGTTCCCTCTTTATCATACTCAAGTTCGAGGTCGGTGACAAGTTCCGCAAGAAAAAAATAGGAGCCATGAGGGGTAATGAGGGTGGTATTCTTCCCGATAAAGCCGAGTCCTGCAAGGCGCGCGAGTCTCCGCTCAAGGAGCGGCCCCGTATCAACGAAATGCCGAAGCATGATCTCCTCTCCCACCTTTTCCCTGATCTTCTGAGAAAGGATCTTTAATTTCTTCTTGAGGACCTTGTGATAATCTTTTCCCCTCGCATAGCGGGCGATGCGGCCTGTCGGCTGAAGGGTGAATCGGGAAAGCTCATCGGGGTGATAGTAACTCGCCGTCAAAACAATGACACTTTTTGCCGTCGGAAAGGAGGATCGCAGGCGTTCAAGTCGTTTGTCAAACGCCTTCATGTAAGCCATCGTTCCCGCATAATCCTTTTGATTCCACTCGGCTAAGGAGGAATCTTTTTCAAAAAGAAAAGAAGCAGGAACGATACCTGCAGAATAAAACCCGACTTCCTTTGCAGACGCCTTGATCCAGGCACTGAGAGAAGGCCTGCCCAAAGGCATGGGTGGCTCTAACGCGACACAGCCTCTGCTACGCGGCCCACCAGACTCGCTCCAGGTTTCAGTGTTTTCTTTCCCTCGCTCCAATTGGCTGGACAGGCTTCGTCGGGATGGTTGGCAAGGTAGCTATTTGCCTGGATCTTGCGGGCAAGTTCTGCAGCATTCCGCCCGACATTATAGAAGTTTACCTCTGAAGCGGTCAGTTTTCCGTCGGGGCTGATAATGAAGGTTCCGCGAAGGGCAAGGCCGGTCGCTTCGTCATAGACTCCGAAAAGACGGGAAACCTTCCCTGTCGGATCCGCCGCCATGAGGTAATGTACATCGTGGAGGAGTTTTTCCTCCCTCTGCCAGGCGAGATGGACGAATTTTGTGTCCGTGGAAACCGAGATCACCTCCGCCCCCGCCTTCTTGATCTCCTCGTACTTATCCGCAAGGTCCGACAGTTCCGTCGGGCAGACGAAGGTGTAGTCGGCGGGGTAGAAAACAAGGATCGTCCATTTTCTCTCCCGCTTAAGGCTTGCCAGAGAGACC
Organism: Candidatus Omnitrophota bacterium; assembly: GCA_016206785.1. GTDB lineage: Bacteria > Omnitrophota > Gorgyraeia > JACQQV01 > JACQQV01 > JACQQV01. Next base: position 4,632 of record JACQQV010000013.1, on the reverse strand, counting down.
TTCCCAAAATCTTTCTTCTGGGGATCGTAGATTTCCATTTCAAAATCTGGAACCATGTCTCCAACATTGACCTGCTCTGCCATGCTGTTCTCCTTTCGGTTCTATGTTCTTCTTTTTTTCTCGTAAGTGGCGGTGACCGTCGTATGAATACCGCCGCGCACCAAGAAATCCCCTTCCACTTTCATGGAGCGGGGTTTTACGGCCTCTGCCAGATCATCCAAAATCTGGTTGGTTACTTTCTCATGAAATGTCCCCTCATTGCGGTAAGACCAGAGGTAAAGCTTGAGGGACTTGAGTTCTACGCAGAGTCTATCCGGAATGTATCGGATCCGAATCGTTGCAAAATCAGGCTGTCCTGTGCGAGGACAGAGGCAGGTAAATTCAGGGCATTCAAACTGAATTTCGTAATCCCGTGCCAGCTTCGGATTTGGAAAGACTTCAAGATGTTTTGAAGGTTTTGTCGGCATCTCACTTGGAGATAGAACACCCTCCTCCTAAGAGGAGGAGGGTGTTAGGAACCGGTAAAAAGAGGATTACTTTTCGACGGGGAAGTTCGCTTTTTTCCACTCCTCAATCCCGCCAAGTAACTCCTTTGCCTGAAAGCCCTTCTTGGCAAGGAAAAGGGCCGCCCTGGTACAGAGAAGGCATGTCACATCCCAACAGTAACTGATGATCTCTTTATCTCTCGGGAGTTCCCTGAAGCGTTCCGCCAGTTCCTCAAAGGGGATCGATTTTGCCCCCGGAATATGCCCCCCTTGAAACCCCTCCCGGCTTCGAACATCCAAGACGATGAAATCATTTTCCCCCTTTGCCATCCGGTGTTTCAAATCGTGAGGTCCCAGTCCCGCTTCAAGTTTCTTTTGAAAATAATCGGCAAGATCGAGCGACGAGAGCCGCGCCGTTTTCTTTTCGGTACGTTCTATCATTTTCGGCATAAATCACCTCTCACACAACGTCATGACATGAAATGGCGTAACCCCACACCGAGGACAGAAGGAAGTCACGCGGAGACTACCGTCGCGCAGCAGAGAGTCCGGCTTTGTATCCTTCGTTATATCCTTCCTTGAATCCGTCTTGATATCCTTGGGTATAAGGATCCATCGGCTCTTCGACCACTCGGGTTTGCGTCCGAGGAGTAGTGGTTGTCGTCGTACCGCCTGAGATGCCCCCTTTGAGGATCGGTTTAATAATGGCTTCCCGGGCCAGACCTGTTCCGGCACCGATCAATGCACCCTTTCCGGCTTTCCCGCCGCTCGCCTGTCCGACAATTGCACCTTCTCCGGCTCCCAACGCCGCATCCAAGAGAAAATCCCCGGCGCTCTTTTCATCCGCCCATGCAGGAATAACAAAAGCCGCTACGAGAAAAATTCCTAACAGAACTACCCCATCACGCGTCTTCATCTTTTCCTCCTTTTCCAAGGTCATCTTTCATTATACCACAAAATGCGCTGTCAAGTTTTGCTCTTTTATGGACAGATCGCACCCAAAGAGGCTGAAGAAACAAGGCGGGCGTATTTTGCCATAACCCCTGTGGTGTAGCGGGGTTTTGGAGGGGTCCAACGGCCTAAACGTTCCTTGATTTCTTGCGTTGAAAGTTCCACATCCAATCGCCGTTTGGGGACATTAAAAACAATCATATCCCCTTCTTGAAGGGCTGCGATCGGGCCTCCCACCGCCGCTTCCGGTGCAACATGTCCCGCCATAAGACCATGCGTTGCTCCTGAGAAACGTCCATCGGTAAGAAGCGCAACAGATTCTCCCAGCCCTTCACCGACGATCGCCGCAGTCACACCGAGCATCTCCCGCATTCCGGGTCCCCCTTTGGGTCCCTCATAACGGATGACGAGTACATCATTCGGTTTGATTCTTTTTTGACGGACCGCTGCAAAGGCTTCTTCTTCATTGTCAAAGACCCTTGCAGGACCCCGATGGGTGAGCCGCTCGTGACCGGCTACTTTGACCACACATCCTTCAGGGGCAAGGTTTCCCTTCAAAATCACAAGTCCTCCCGTCGGTTTAATAGGATTCGAAAGGGGACGGATGACCTCCTGTCCCTTCTTTTCTTTGGCTCCTTTCGCCTCTTGCCCAATCGTCCGTCCCGTAACGGTCATTTCATTTTGATGTAAAAGTCCTTCATCTAAAAGCCGCTTCGCAATGAGAGGAATGCCTCCGGCACGGTGCATATCCGTTGCGACAAAACGGCCGGCCGGTTTAAGGTCTGCAAGAAGTGGAGTGCGAGAACTGATGCTGTCGAAGTCATCGATTGAAAGAGGAATTTCTGCTTCCTTCGCGACGGCCAGAAGATGAAGGACCGCATTCGTGGAGCCGCCGGTCGCGGCGACCGCCGCGATCGCATTTTCAAGGGACCTCCGCGTAATAATCTGTTTGGGGCGCAGATCCTTTCTCAAAAGGGTCATGACCAGTCTTCCACATTCAAAAGCGATTTTGTCTTTTTCCTTGACCATCGCTGGGATGCTGTTTGCTCCCATCGGAGAAATCCCGAGCGCCTCAAAAGCGGTCGCCATGGTGTTTGCGGTAAATTGCCCGCCGCAGGCGCCAGGCCCAGGGCAGGCATGATCTTCAAGGGTTTTCAGTTCCTTCGCGGTCATCTTTCCGGCGTCACAGCGTCCAATCGCTTCATACACATCTTGAATCGTGACATCTTTTCCTTTGTATTTCCCCGGATCGATCGATCCCCCATAGAGCATCAGAGAAGGAAGGTTAAGGCGGACGAGCGCCATGACTGTGCCGGGAATCGTTTTATCGCAGCCTGAGATGGCGACGACGCCATCAAAGAGATGGCCTCTCGCCACAAGTTCCACCGAATCGGCAATCACTTCCCGACTCACGAGAGAGCATTTCATTCCTTCTGTTCCCATCGCGATCCCATCGGAGATGGCGATGGTATTATATTCAATGGGCGTCCCTCCGCTCGCGCGAATTCCTGCCTTCACTTTTTCCGAAAGGCGGCGGAGGTGAACATTACACGGCATGACCTCAATCCACGTGTTGGCCACACCAATGAGAGGCCGTGAAAGGTCTTTGTCCTTAAACCCGACCGCTTTTAGCATCGCCCGGGCGCCGGCCCTCGAAAGCCCTTCGGTCAAAAGCCGACTCTGATGTTTCAGGTTCTTCGTCATCGCTTACTCACCAATTCCTGACCGACAAATTCAGGAACGATATCCCTTGGAATCAACTGTTTCTTCTTGGCCTCACTTAAAAGCCGCCGGATCGCTTCCCTTCCTCTTTCGCCATAATCCAGCGTATCCTCGTTCACATACATCCCGATGAAACGGTCCACTTTCTTTTTCTCAAGCCCTCGTCCGAACTGCATCGCATACGCGATCGCTTCCTGCCGATGGGAAAGGCTGTATTCGATGCACTTTCGGAAAAGTTCGTCGAATCGGACGGAAATTTCTTCGGGAATATCTTTCCGGATCGCATCCACACCGAGGGGAAGCGGTAGTCCTGTTTTCTCTTTCCACCAGACGCCGAGGTCGATCACCTTTTGAAGCCCTAAATCGGAATAGGCGATCTGCCCTTCATGGATCAATAGTCCCGCATCCGCCTTCCCACTTTGAACAGCGGGAACGATTTCATTGAAAGGAAGAAACGCTTCAATAAATCCATCCGCAAAAAGTTGAAGTACAAGGTACGCTGTCGTCAATCTTCCCGGGATGGCGATTCTTTTTCCTTTGAGCGCGTTAGGGGAAATATTTTTCTTTGAAACAAGCATCGGTCCATATCCATCACCGATGCTGGCGCCGCAGGAGAGCAATCGATATTTATCCGCACAGTAGGCGTAGGCATGCATCGAGATCGCCGTGACCTCAAGTTCCCCCTGAAGCGCCCGCTGGTTGAGTCTCTCAATTTCTTCGATGACATGCTCAATCACAAAAGGATCGCACCAGATCTTTTCCCGCGCGATCGCATAAAACATAAATGCATCGTCCGGATCAGGGCTGTGTCCAAATCGTATTCTCATTTTAACCCCGTCAAAATGGCTTTCTTCACTTCGGAGATCGCCTGGGCGACCTGAATTTCCCGAGGGCAAGCATCGCTACAGTTAAAAATCGTCCGACAGCGCCAGACCCCTTGGTTCACATTGAGAATCGAAAGACGCTCTTTCGCACCTTTGTCGCGACTGTCGAAAATAAACCGGTGAGCCTGAACAATCGTTGCAGGTCCGATGTATTGGGAATTCGCCCAGAAAGAGGGACAGGCGGTGGTACAGGCCCCACAGAGGATGCATTTCGTCGTATCATCGTACCTTTCTCTCTCTTCTGGACTCTGGAGGCGCTCTTGAGACGGCGGAACTTCATCGTTTATCAGATAAGGTTTGATCATCCGATATTTGGCAAAGAAAGGTTCCATGTCAACGATGAGATCCTTTTCAACCTTAAACCCGAGCATCGGTTCAACCATGATCGGTTGCTTTAAATGCTTGATGAGCACCTTGCAAGCCAAGTAGTTCCGGCCATTGATCCGCATCGCGTCCGACCCGCAGATCCCGTGGCCGCAGGAGCGCCGTAGCGCAAGCGTTCCATCGAGCTGCCATTTGATCGCATGGAGGCAATCGAGCACCCGGTCGGTCGGTTCCGCTTCGATTTCATAGGTCGCGTAGTAGGGTTT
>JACQQV010000016.1 GCA_016206785.1 Candidatus Omnitrophota bacterium | reverse complement strand
CGGTGGCCGGGTGTTGGCAGTGAGTGCCCTGGGAAATACACTGGAAGAAGCGGTGCACCGGGTCTATGAGGCGGTTTCGCGGATTCAGTTTGAAGGCATGTACTATCGGAGAGACATCGCTTGGAGGGCATTAAGAACAGGGAGTCTTGCATGAACAGACCCCTCGTGAGTATTGTCATGGGAAGTGATTCGGATCTGCCGACGCTCATGGAAGCGAGCAACATGCTGAAAGAGTTTGGTGTTCCCCATGAAGTTCGGATCCTCTCCGCCCACCGTTTCCCGAAGGGGACGGCCCTCTATGCCGAGGGGGCGGAACGCCGCGGGATTCGTGTGATTATCGCAGCGGCGGGGGGCGCAGCCCATTTGGCAGGGGTGATCGCAGCGCATACGAGTCTTCCGGTCATCGGTGTGCCGATCGAAACCAAAAGTTTAAAGGGAATCGATTCCCTTTTCTCGACGGTTCAGATGCCTCCGGGAGTTCCGGTCGGAACAATGGCGATCGGGAAGAGCGGCGCTAAGAACGCGGGCGTTTTTGCGGCGGAGATTCTCGCAACACACACCCCGGCACTCCGTCGAAAACTCCATGCCTATAAGAAAAAATTAGCCCGTGGCGTTCGGCTCAAGAATTTGAAAATGGGGTTTCGCTTTCCGTGAAGACAGCGACCACCGTTCTTTCTTTACAGGAAGGAGATCCCCGCGCCGCCATCCGTGAAGCGGCAAGGCTCTTGCGAGAGGGGGGACTTGTCGCGTTTCCGACAGAGACGGTCTACGGTCTCGGGGTTCATCTGGAGAACCAAGAGTCGGTTAAGCGTCTTTACGAAGTCAAAGGAAGACCCGAGGGGAAAGAGTTGACCCTTGCGATTTCAAAGCATAGTGATCTTAAAAAATATGATATCCTCCTCGACCCTTTCGCCGAGACCCTTGCGAAACGCTTTTGGCCCGGTCCTCTCACGCTCATTCTAAGGAATGAAAAGGGCGAAAAGATGGGTGTACGGATGCCGGGCCATCCCATCGCACAGCGTCTGATTGAAGAGGCGGCCGTGCCGATCGGTCTTCCGAGTGCAAATCCTTCAGGGGAGAATCCGCCCCGGAGTGCAGAAGAGGTATTGGCCTATTTTCAAAAGGGCGAGATCGACCTGATTCTGGACGGAGGGAAGACAAAATTCGGAACCTCTTCCACCGTCGTCGATTGTTCAGAACAAGAGTGGACCATGGTGCGTGAAGGGGCGATTTCCAAAAAGGAGATTGAAAAGGCATGCCGGGGATAAAACGGCTTTTAGTCGTTTGCACTGGAAACAGTTGCCGGAGCGTTATGGCCAAAGGACTTCTTAAGAAGTTGTTGGAGAGTCGAAAGGATGTTGAAATCGCTTCTGCAGGGACGGCGGCCATGCCCGGTTTTCGTCCGACGCAGGAGACGATCGAAATTATGGCGCGTCACGGTATCGATGTCTCCGGACACTTGAGCCAGCGTCTTACCCCTGACATGGTGGATAGGGCGGATCTCGTCTTGGTCATGGAAAGAGGACATCAGGAAGAGATTTTAAAGAAAATTCCCCGCGCCAAGAAAAAAGTGTTTCTCCTCCGAGAATATGCCGATACAGCCCCTTCTTCGCCCACGATGGACATCGAAATCCCGGATCCGATTGCTAAACCGATTGAGGTGTACGAAAGCTGTTTTCGTGCGATTCAGGAAGCCATTGAAAGGGTTGTCAAAAAATTATGAAAATTGCCATCGGTGCGGACCATCGCGGACTTTCCTTAAAGGAGAAATTAATCCGCTTCCTCCGCGGTCATGGATTTGAAGTGGCTGACCTCGGAACGCATCAAAAAAAATCCTGTGATTATCCAGACATTGCGGCAACCCTTGCGCGACGGGTAGCGCTGGGCACATTTGACCGGGGAGTTCTCATCTGTGGCACCGGAATCGGGATGTCGATCGCTGCGAATAAAATTAAGGGGATCCGGGCCGCTCGTTGCGTCACGCCACGGGACGCACGGCTTTCGCGAGAGCATAATGACGCCAATATTCTCGCCCTGGGAGGGAATACCACTTCTTTGAGGCTCGCCAAAGTCATCGTCGGGATATGGCTTAAGACAACGTCAGAAGGAGGTCGGCATCGCCGTCGGGTGAGAAAAATTGGAAAACTTGAGAGAGGAAAAGTTCGAGACGACTAAGATGAGTTCACTACGGGATGTCGATCCTGAAATATACCGCGCCATTTTGAGTGAGACAGAACGTCAGAACGGCAACCTAGAGCTTATCGCAAGTGAGAATTTTGCAAGCCTTGCGGTCCTCGAGGCGCAGGGTTCGTGTCTCACCAATAAATATGCCGAGGGGTATCCGGCGGCACGTTGGTACGGCGGATGCGAACATGTGGACACCGTCGAAAGCCTAGCCCGCGAGCGGGCGATGAAACTTTTTGGTGCAGAACATGCAAATGTCCAGCCCCATTCCGGCACCCAGGCGAACATGGCGGTCTGTTTCAATGTCCTTAAGATCGGAGAGAAGATGCTGGCGATGGATCTGGCCCACGGGGGGCACCTCTCCCACGGTCACCCGCTCAATTTTTCGGGCCGTTATTTTCAGATTATCCCCTACGGTGTGCGTCGGGACACCGAAACGATTGATTACGATCAGGTAGAGCATCTTGCCAAAGAACATTCTCCAAAGGTGATTCTCGTCGGAGCCTCTGCCTATCCTCGAGTTTTTGACTTTCCCCGCTTTCGAAAAATTGCAGACAGCGTCGGTGCGATCCTTTTTGTCGATATGGCGCATTTTGCGGGACTCGTGGCGGCAGGTATCCATCCGAGTCCTATCCCCTATGCGGAATTTGTCACAACCACCACCCATAAAACGCTCCGCGGTCCCCGGGGGGGAATGATCCTCTGCCGTAAGGAATTTGCAAAGAGACTCGACAAGGAGGTTTTCCCCGGAATTCAGGGGGGGCCTTTGATGCATGTGATCGCCGCGAAGGCGGTCGCTTTCCAAGAAGCGACGACGGAGGAATTTAAGACGTATCAAAAGGATATCGTGAAAAACTGTCAGACCCTCGCTTCAGAATTTTCCCGATCGGGCTATCGAGTCGTCTCGGGAGGAACCGATAACCATCTTCTCCTTCTCGATGTCTCCGTGAAAGGACTGACCGGAAAAGATGCTGCCGCAGCTCTCGATCGAGCTCGGATTACGGTCAATAAGAATCTCATTCCTTTTGACACCAAAAGTGCTTTCCTCGCCAGTGGGATCCGGATCGGTACCCCTGCCGTCACCACGCGGGGGATGAAAGAAGCCGAAATGAAGAAAATCGCCTCGCTCATCGACCGGGTGCTTACTTCCCAAGAGGACTCCGTGATTCAATCGATCCGGCGGGAAGTCGAAACCCTCACACGTCAGTTTCCTCTTTATGCAGAAAAAATCCGCGAGATGCGTCAAGAACTACAGAAAGCAGGAGCGTGAAACATGAAGTGCCCCTTCTGCGGTCACGGGGAGGACAAGGTCGTTGATTCGCGCGAAAGCGACGAGAACGACTACATCCGTCGGCGTCGGGAGTGCCTGAAGTGTGAGCGGCGCTACACCACTTACGAGCGGATTGAGAGTATCCCCCTTATGGTGGTGAAGAAGGATGGTCGGCGGCAGCCGTTTGATCGGAAGAAAATTCTTTTGGGGCTCACGAAGGCGTGCGAAAAACGACCGATCTCGATGGAGCAGCTGGAGGAACTCACGGACACCATTGAACGGACCCTCCAGAACAAATTCGAGAAAGAGGTCATGAGCCGGGAGATCGGAACGGAAGTGATGAAACGGCTTCATGCGATGGATGACGTTGCTTATGTCCGTTTCGCCTCCGTCTATCATCAATTCCGGGATCTCAACGAATTTATGGATGAGGTGAAGGACCTCATCACCAACCGGAAGAATAATAAGCAGGGAGCGACCAAAAAAGAGGACCGCTAATTCATCTCCATCTCGAGAGGGACGGGACTTTCGGAGGATTTTGGTTCGGGACTTTCAACGTGGGAGATGAGGTGGGCCTGTGAGCGAAGGGTTTCAAACCACCTGTTATAATATTCCATTTGTTTTCTTGCCAAAAGTTTTTGGAGGAAACTTTCCTTTTCCTTCAAAAAGGCCTCTTCATTAAAAGGGGTCTCTTCTTCAGGGCGTAGGATCACAAAGCCGTTTGGGATTTTGACGACACCCCCCACCTCTTTGAGAGAAAGTGCAAAGGCGGCTCGTGTCAATTCAGGGGCCATCCCGATTTTTTCGATATAACCCCGTTGGGTAAAAAACTCTGTCTCCTTAAGCGACAGAGCCGCTGATTTCACCGTATCCTCCCAAGAAGTTTTTTCCTCGTTCATCTTCTTTTGAATTGCGTGTAGCCTTTCCTCCGCATTCTTCCGGCAGAGTGTTTCCGCTTTTTCTCTCCGAAGGGTCTCTTCTACCTTCGGTTTCGCCTCCTCCAAAGAGAGGATGCGGGGAGGACGCTTCTCAAGAACTTTTAGAATCGTAATCCCGCTTGCCGTTTCGATCGGGTCACTGATTTTCCCTATTTCCATTTGGAATGCCCTGAGGGAGAGCTCGTAAGAAAGATCGGGATGAGGAAGAGGATCTTCCAGGGCGAAAAATCCTGTTTCTTGGAAGACGGATCCTGGATCTTTCCTTTTCTCTGTCTGATGCAATAGGTCATCCGAAAGTTTATCCATCGCCTCCCTTACCTCTTGTTTTGATTTCTTCTCATCAAAGTCGGTGGTCACAAAAGCCACGCGGATTTCTTCAGGGCGTTCAAAATCACGCTTGTGTGTTTCATAGTAGGAGGCGGTCTCTTCGCCTAGGAGTGAAACCTCCTTCACGAACGTCTCCGTGGCAAACTCTACATAAGAAACCTTCCGTTGGGTGGTCGCATGCTGATACTCTTCTTTGAGGGTCTCTTCATCCAGCGAAACTTCCGCAACGATCTGTTCGCGGAGTTTCGAGAGTATCAAAGTTTTCCGCACCTCTTCCTCGAAAATGCGAGGGGTGGTGCGAAAGGCGCGCGCAAGCATCTCTTCGTATCGCTTCACATCAAAGGACCCTTCCCCCTGGAAGGCGGGGATCTTCTGAACATAGGCGATCACTTTCTCATTGGAGACCTCGATCTTCCGACGTTTCGCTTCATGAAGCAAGATGAGGCGGTCCCACGCAAGATCGATTGGATTGAGAAATTGGACGTAGGTCTGGAGATTGGAAAGAGAGAGGAGCATTTCGATCGTGCGCAAAGAAGTCTCATACTCCTCCCACGTCACGCGGTGCCGGAAGATCCGGCCCGCTTCGTGGCTCTTTTGATAGCTCCGGATACTGCTCCCGACGCCCCAAAGGATAAAACTGGGGATAATGAGAACCGCCATCACCCAGAGGAATACCTTCACATATTTACGCAGGAACTTGAAGACCATTTCTCCCCCACGAGACTTTCTTCATTATACTGTGCTTTGTGCCCGATTCAAGCAGTTTCTCCGTGCGAACCATTGACATTGTTATAAAACTATGTTACTCTTTGTGAGATAAGCAGATCTTATATGAAGAAAACACGTAAATTAAAACTTGGAATCCCCAAAGGGAGTTTGCAGGAATCGACCCTTGCCATGTTCAAACGGGCGGGATTTAAAATTCTTGTGAACGCCCGTTCCTATTTCCCTTCGATCGATGACGAGGAGATTAAACCGATTCTTCTGCGGGCCCAAGAGATGTCCCGTTACGTGGAAGAAGGGGTGCTCGATTGCGGTCTGACAGGGGAGGACTGGATTTTGGAGAATCGTTCGGATGTGGTGCGGGTGGCGGATCTTGTCTATGCCAAACAGGGATTGCGGCCGGTCCGATGGGTCTTGGCGGTTCCCAATGACTCTTCCATCAAACGTGTCAAAGATTTGAAGGGGAAGCGAGTTGCTACAGAACTGGTCCATGTGACCGAAGCGTATTTTAAAGACAAAAAAGTAAATGCCAAAGTAGAATTTAGTTGGGGAGCCACGGAGGTCAAGGTAGGGACCAAGGTAGTGAGTGCGATCGTGGAACTCACCGAGACGGGTTCAAGTCTTGCTGCAAATAATCTGAGAATCGTCGACACGATCTGCACCTCCACCACCCAACTCATCGCCAACAAAAGATCTTGGCAGGACCGTTGGATTCGAGAAAAGATTCAAAACATCGCCCTTCTCTTGAAGGGGGCGTTGGTGGCGGAGGAGAAAGTGGGCCTCAAGATGAATGTCGCCAAGAAAAATTTGGCCCGGGTCCTCCGGATGCTCCCTGCGATGAAAAAGCCGACGATCTCAAACCTTGCCGGGGGGGGATGGGTCGATCTGGACACGATTGTGGATGAAAAGACCGTCCGCACCCTGATTCCGAAACTGAAAGTTGCGGGGGCGGAGGGGATCATCGAGTATCCTTTAAACAAAGTGATTGATTAATAAGGACTATAGACGGTAATGTCAAATGACAAAATTCAAATTCCAAAATAAATCCAAAATTCAAATGACAAATACCAAAACCGAGGTTTTGTCATTTGTGCTTTGACATTTGGAATTTAATTTTTGGATAGGGGGTGAAAAAAGATGCCGAGTGGCAAAAAAAGGAAACGGGCCAAGATGGCGAAGCATAAGAGAAAAAAGAGACTTCGCCAGAGCCGCCATAAGAAACGACAACGCTAACCCAATGAATGAAAGGCGAAAGTTTGTCCTTCTCATCGCCGGACTCTTCTTGATGATGGGGTGTCAGGCGACTCCTCACGGAACCCTCCGGGCGGAGCAACAGTTGGAAGCACCGTCTATCCAGAAGACAGTTCAGGAACGTTCCAAGGGGGATCTGAGGAAGGCGTATGCCCATTACGCCATAGGGCTTCTTCGCGACAATGAATACCGCTTTCGGGAAGCGATCCGAGAATTTGAAGAAGCGCTAAAGCATGACAAAACATCGAGCATCCTCCATACACGGCTCGGCGCCGACTACATCAAACTACGCCAATTCGACAAGGCGATCAAAGAATTGAGGAAAGCCCAAGAGCTCGATCCGACGGATGAACGGCCTCGGACGCTGTCGGCCCTTTTATACATCAGTCTTCGGCGCTTCCCGGAAGCGATTCAAGAATACGAGGAAATCCTCAAGCAGCACCCAGAGGACCCCAAACTCCTCGCCTCCCTGGCGGATCTCTATGTGATTCAAGGGAAACTCGAGGAGGCGGTGAAGATATACCAGCGTTTGCTCATCCAAGAAGAGAACGGCCTCCTCCATTTTAATTTAGGAATTCTCTACACGCAACTTTCGAACTGGGATGAGGCGGAGAAACATTTCAAACGTGCTACAGAACTCGAAGGGCGATATGTCGATGCATATCTCGCCCTTGGCATTCTCTACGAACTGCGCAAGGAGAACGCCCAGGCGGTCGAACAATATGAGAAGGCGCTTGTCATCGATCCGCTGAATCCCAAAATTTACCAGCGACTCGGGCAGATCTATTATGACGAGAAACGGGTCTCCGAAGCGATTCAACAGTTCGAGACGCTTCTTAAACTTGATCCGGATTCCCTCGAAGGGACGCTGGAACTGGCCTATATCTATCTTAAGGAGAACCGGGGAAATGACACTGTGGCCCTCTTGGAGAAACTGATTACCAAGGGGCGGAAACACCACGAACTTTATTTCCTCCTAGGTCTTGCCTACGGTACCCTGGATAGAACCGACCAGTCTCTTGCCGCTTACCTCAAGAGTCTGGAAATCAATCCGAATCACGCCCGCACCCATTTCTACATCGGATCCCTCTATGACAAGATGGGGAAAAAAGAAGAGGCGGCGAACGCCTTCAAGCGCTCCATTGCATTAGACCCGAACGATGCGGATGTGTATAATTATTTGGGCTATCTGTATGCGGAAGAGGGAATGCATCTGGAGGAGTCGGTGCACTTGATCCAGAAAGCCCTCGCCATCGATCCGGAAAATGGCGCCTACATGGATTCCCTCGGGTGGGCCCATTACAAGTTGGGTCGGTATGAGGAAGCGGAGAAAGAATTGGAACGGGCGAATACCTTGATGAAAGGAGACCCCACTGTTCTGGATCACCTGGGAGACGCCTATTTCAAACGGGGGAACCTTGAGAGGGCAAAGGAGGCGTGGGAGAAATCGCTTTCGATTACGCCCAGCAAAGAGATCAAAGAAAAATTGGAACGTTTAAAACTTTTAGCCAAATAATCATACCATGCCAGGTCTTTTGATGACCAGAGAGCTTGAAGAAAAAATTACAGCCCTTAAAAAGAAGGCGAAAGAAGTCCGCAAGGATGACCTGACCATGTTGGCGAAAGCGGGATCGGGACATCCGGGAGGATCCCTCTCTTTGGTAGAAATTTTGGTGACCCTTTTTTACGGAGAGATCTTAAAGCATGATCCCAAAAATCCGGAATGGGCCGATCGGGATCGACTCGTTCTCTCCAAAGGTCATGGCTGCCCGGCCCTCTACGTCCTTCTGGCCCATCGGGGTTATTTTCCGCGGTCGCTCCTCTGGACCCTTCGGCAACTGGGATCTCCTCTTCAGGGCCACCCGCATCGGGGGCTCGCTGGGATTGAAACCTCCAGTGGTTCGTTAGGGCAAGGACTCTCGATTGCCAATGGGATGGCCCTTGCCGCGAGACTCGATCAGAAATCGCATCGCATCTATTGTGTAACGGGAGATGGAGAGATTCAGGAAGGGCAGATCTGGGAGGCTGCGATGACCGCAGGTCATTACAAACTGGATCATCTCTGTGCGATCGTCGACGCCAACGGCATTCAACAGAACGGTCCCGTGGCGCAGATTAAAAATCTTGAGCCGCTTCCTGAGAAGTGGCGAAGTTTCGGCTGGCATACCATCGAAGTGAATGGGCACAAGTTTTCGGAACTGTTGTCCGCATTTCAAGAGGCCTTAAGCGTCAAAGAAAAACCGACGGTTGTCATTGCGCGCACCGTCAAAGGGAAGGGCGTCTCCTTTATGGAAGGCCGTTCCGAATGGCATGGAAAGGCCCCGAATGCAGAGCAACTGGAGCAGGCGCTTAAGGAAATTGAGGCGGGGGACATCGGATGAAAGCGACGCGGGATGGATTCGGTGAAGGACTTCTTGAACTCGGTCGCGCGCGGCGCGACGTCGTCGTGTTAAGCGGCGATCTGGGCGACTCCACAAGGGCGATCTGGTTTCAGAAGGAGTTCCCGAACCGATTTTTTGAAATCGGCATTGCAGAACAGGACATGCTCGGTACTGCCGCCGGTTTTGCCCTTTCTGGAAAAATTCCTTTCGCCTGTTCTTTTGGGGTATTCGCGACGGGGCGAGCGTGGGAACAGATCCGCACTTCTGTCTGCAACATGAATCTGAATGTGAAAATCGGCGGGACCCATTGTGGGATTTCCGTCGGTGCGGATGGCACAACGAATGAAGCGATGGAAGACATCACCCTCATGCGCTCGCAGGTGCACATGACGGTCATTGTTCCCTGCGATGCGATCGAGGCGAGGAAGGCGACGATTGCCGCCGCCTCTACGCCGGGTCCTGTCTACCTCCGCTTGGGACGGTATCCTGCACCGGGGGTCACCCAGGAGAAGGATCCTTTTGTCGTCGGGAAGGCAAATCTTATTCGGGATGGGAAAGATGTCTCCCTCTTCGCCTGTGGTCTCATGGTCCATGAAGCGATCCAGGCAGCCGACCTTTTAGGTTCCCAAGGGATTCGGGCCCGCGTGGTCAATATGCATACCGTCAAACCGGTCGACCGCGAAGCGATTGTCGCAGCGTGTCGCGAAACGGGGGCGATCGTCACAGCGGAAGAGCACACGATAGTCGGCGGATTTGGAAGTGCAGTTGCGGAAGTGGTGGTGGAGGAGTGCCCTGTTCCTTTGGCACGGATCGGAATCTTGGATCGGATCGGGGAATCAGGGGAACCCGAGGAACTCTTCAAGGCCTTCCATCTCACTGCTCAAGATATCGCCCAAGCCGCCCGTTCCGTCATCCAGAAGAAGAGAAAATGAAAGACAATGAGTTCCCTCACTCTGAAAAGTCCCGCCAAGCTGAATCTCTACCTAAATGTTCTCCGTAAAAGAGCCGATGGCTACCACGACATCGAAACCCTTTTTGAGCGGATCGATCTTGCCGATCGGGTGACCCTTACAAAAATCCCATCAGGGATCCGCCTCACCTCCAATTGCAAAGACATTCCGTTAGACGCTTCGAATCTCGCCTATCAAGCGGCCCAAAAGATGCTGCAAAAAAGAAGAAAGGGTTCGGGCGTCCATATTCATCTTCATAAGCGGATTCCGATCGCTGCGGGGTTGGGTGGGGGGAGTTCAAACGCTGCCACGGTACTTCTGGGACTCAATCGCTTATTTCATCTCCGTCTTTCGCAAAAAGTGCTCCTCGCCATAGGGCGGACCTTGGGCTCCGACGTCCCTTTTTTCCTCCTTAAAACTCCCTTTGCAATAGGGAAAAGGAGGGGGGATCGTGTAACACCCGTTTCGGGCCCGTTAAAACTTATACATCTTATTGTAAATAATAGAGTTAAGGTGTACACGACAGAGGTTTATCAACAGGCAAATTTTACCTTGACAAGGAGAAGGCAAGGTGTTAAAATCTTTCAGCATTTTGTTGAGAGAGGCGATGTAACGGGGCTCATTGACAATTGTTACAATGCACTGGAGGCTCCTGCAGCAAGGGCTCACCCCACTATTTTAAAGGTCAAAAAGAGACTTAAGGCGTTGGGACTTAAAGGGGTAACGCTCTCAGGGAGTGGGCCGACATTCTACGGTTTTGCCAAAAGTTTAAGCCAAGCAAAGGGGATTCGAAAGATCCTCTCCAAAAGCCGTTGGAATGTTTTCATCTGTAGAACCTATTGATCATCTGGGTGACAGGAGCGCAGACGCATGGAGATCACAGAGGTCAAGGTTTTCCTTAAGGAGGGCCAAGACAAAAAGCTAAAGGCGTACGCCACACTCACCTTCGACAACCAATTTGTCGTCCGGAATGTAAAGGTGATTGAAGGAAGCAAGGGGCTTTTTGTGGCAATGCCCTCCCGGAAGCTAAAAGAGAGTTGCCCGAAGTGCAGTCATAAAAATGTCATCCGGAGTCGATTTTGTAATCAGTGCGGTGTAAGCCTCGGGGAATCCCACCGTTCCGCCGGGGTAAGCCCTGGCCTGCCGGAAGCACCCGCCAGGACAGGCGACGAAGAAAGACAAGCCGAACACAAAGACATCGCCCATCCCATTACCCTCGAATGTCGGGAGTATATTCAGAAGAAGGTGTTGGAGGCGTATGAGGCGGAAAAACGGAAAGGTCCTCATCCCTCCCCCAGCAACATCGAAGGCCCATCCAATTAATACGCGCCTCATTCCTGTTACTGGGAGATGGTGTAGCTGGTAACACACCGGCCTTTGGAGCCGTGATCGGAGGTTCGAATCCTCCTCTCCCAGCCAATGTCGCAGGTGGGGCGTTGGCTGGACGAGAGGGTTCGTAAAAAAATATGCTAGAACGCTGTTCCTTTTGCGGAAGAAGCAAGGAAAAAGTTCATAAACTCTTCAGCGGTCAGGGCGTCTATATCTGCGACCTCTGTGTGAAGCTTTGTCATGACGTGATTGCGGAAGAAGGACAAAACAAAACGCGCGTCCGCAGCTCCCTTGCCCTTCGGGAGGTGCCTAAGCCGGTCGAGATCAAGCGGCAGTTGGATCAGTATCTCATCGGACAGGAAAGACCGAAACGGCAACTCTCCGTCACCGTCCACAACCATTACAAACGGGTGATGGCGGGTGTCAAGGTGGATGATGTGGAACTTGAAAAGTCCAACATCCTTTTGATCGGTCCGACCGGATGCGGCAAGACCTTGATGGCAAGAACCTTGGCGAGGATCCTAGATCTTCCCTTTGCGATCTGTGATGCCACCTCCCTTACGGAAGCGGGATATGTCGGCGAGGATGTGGAAAATGTGATTCTACGACTCCTCCAGGCGGCGAACTTCGACATTAAGCGGGCCGAATATGGCATCGTGTATATCGATGAAATCGATAAAATCGGAAAGACCCACGAGAATATCTCCATTACTCGGGATGTCTCAGGAGAAGGGGTGCAACAAGCGCTCCTTAAAATTCTTGAGGGGACAATCGCCAATGTACCGCCGCAGGGAGGACGCAAACACCCCCACCAAGAATTCATTCAAGTGGATACCACGAATGTCCTCTTTATCTGTGGTGGGACCTTCACGGGTCTTGAGCGGATCATTGAGCGGCGGATCGGTCGGAAGGCGATCGGTTTCGACCAAGAGGTCGTCAAAACCGAAAAGGACATGGGTGAAATTCTCGCTCAAGTGGAACCGGACGACCTTCTTAAATTCGGTATGATTCCGGAATTTGTCGGGCGGTTCCCGATCGTGGCCACCTTGAATCCTCTGGATAAACAGGATCTCATGGAGATTCTGATTAAGCCGAAGAATGCCTTGATCAAGCAATACATGAAATTTTTAGAACTGGAAAGTGTGAAACTAACCTGTACTGAGGGGGGCTTGGAGGCGATTGCGGAGGAAGCCCATCGGCTGGGGACAGGGGCGCGGGGGCTCCGTTCGATCCTTGAGGATATCATGCTTGAAGTGATGTACGATCTTCCGTCTCAAAAAGAGATCGCGGAGTGCATTCTCACGCGAGAATGTGTCATGGAAAGGGTGAAACCCACTTTTGTCTTGAGGAGCGATGTGAAGGCTCAACGGAAGATCGCGTAAGAGCAAAGATGCAAGAGACCGTTTGTGTGATTTTGGCTGCTGGCGCAGGGAAGCGGATGCGGCAGGGCCAGGAAGAAAAACAGAAAGTTTTGGTGGAAGTCGGCAACAAGCCGATGCTGGGACATGTCCTTGACCTCGTCGCCTCCGTCGGGATCCGTCGGGTGATCGTGGTGGTCGGCTTTCAGGGCGAGGAGGTTACGAGCTATTTGAAAACATGGGGACGCCACTTCCGTATCGAGACGGTGAAGCAGGAAAAACTTATCGGCACCGCCGATGCCGTGAAGCGGACAGAAGTGCTACTCCGGGATTACAGAGGAGAAGTGCTTATCCTCTACGGAGACACGCCGCTTTTGACGAAACCAACGCTTGAACGTCTTCTCACACAACATAGGACCCAGAAAAATTCTTGCACGCTTCTCACCACGCGCATTCCGGATCCGACCGGCTACGGGCGGATTGTCTATAACGGACAAAGCGGCTCGGTGGGTAAAATTGTTGAGGAACTGGACACAACACCTCAGGAAAAAGTGATCAAGGAAATTAACGTGGGCGTTTACTGTTTTCAGTCTGAAAGTCTCTTTGATGCCTTAAAGGAAGTCCAGCCGAACAATCGGAAGGGCGAGTATTATTTAACAGACACGATTTCCATTCTTTCAACGCACGGTCGGGCGGTCCATTCCGTCCTGAGCGAGGATCGCAACGAGGTCCTCGGTGTGAACTCTCAGGACGATCTGGCCCGCGCACAAGATGCCTTTGAACGCGGTCAAAACCCTACGAACCCCTCGTCGTAACGAGGTCGGGACACAGAAGGAGCTTCGCATCGAAGCATCCGCGCGGTTAAAAAACGAAGTCGTGATTTTTACGGGAAACGCGAATCGCAAACTCGCGGAAGAGATCTGCCGTTATTTGAAAATTCCGTTGGGGGATGCCCTTGTCTCTCGTTTTAGCGAGGGAGAAATCCGGGTGAAGATCAATCAAGATGTCCGGGGACGGGATGTCTTTGTGGTGCAGTCGACCTGTCAGCCGGTGAATGAAAACCTCATGGCGCTTTTGATTCTCTTGGATGCCTTGAAGCGCGCTTCGGCCCGACGGATCACCGCAGTGATCCCCTATTATGGATATGCGCGGCAGGACCGGAAGGACCAGCCTCGCGTTCCGATCACCGCCAAACTTGTGGCGAATCTTTTGACCGTTGCAGGGGCGAACCGCGTCCTCACGATGGATCTCCATGCAGGGCAGATTCAGGGATTTTTTGACATTCCTCTCGATCATCTTTTTGCAGTAAACACCTTTGTAGAGTATGTGACCTCTCTGCGAACCAAGGACCTCGTGGTAGTCTCACCCGATGTAGGTGGAATCAAGATGGCCCGTGCGTATGCCAAACGTCTGGAGGCGCAGTTGGCCATCGTTGACAAGCGGCGGGTGAGTGACCGGGACGCGGTCGCGATGAATATCTTGGGCGAGGTCAAAGGGAGGAATGTGCTCATTGTCGATGATCTTGTGGCCACCGCTGGCTCTCTTGTGGAAGCGATCAAGGCGCTTAAGGGGAATGGAGCGAAGGAGATCCGGGCGGTCATTACCCACGCGGTTCTCTCCGGACCTGCCATGGAGCGGATTGAAGGATCTGCTTTGAAAGAATTGGTCGTGACCAATACGATTCCGATTCCGCCGGAGAAACAGAGTAAGAAGATTAAGGTACTCAGTGTCGCACCCCTTCTTGGCGAGGCCATCCGCCGTATTCACAATGAGGAATCAGTGAGTTCCCTTTTTGAGCCCGGCGTTGAATTTTAGTCTGAATGTAGGAGCGAAGTGATGGAACAGGTTACACTGAGTGCAGAGGTTCGCACAGAACTTGGAAAACAGAGGAACAAACATTTAAGACAAGCAGGATTCGTCCCCGCCGTGGTCTACCGGCATGGGAAGAGCACCCTTGCCCTCAGGGTACTTAAGGGGGAGCTTGCCCGTGCGCTTCATACGGAGCGGGGTGAAAACGTGGTCATCTCCCTCACCGTGGCCGGGGAGGCTAAGCAGGGAAAGGCGAAAGAGCGCCTTGTCATGATCAAAGAGATCCAACATGAACCTCTCCACGGTTCCATCCTTCACGTCGATTTTCATGAAATTTCTCTCAGCGAAAAACTCAAAGTGAATGTCCCCATCGAAGCGAAGGGGGAATCGGTTGGCGTCAAGCAGGATGGCGGTGTATTGGAACATACCCTTCGCGAGGTGGAGACCGAATGTCTCCCGACGCAAATCCCGGATCGTTTCGAGGTGGATGTATCGCTCTTAAAGATCGGCGATTCGCTTCAAGTCAAAGACATCCCTGTGCCGGAAGGGGTGCGCATTTTAAGCGATTCCACTCTCACCATTTTTACCGTGAAGCCTCCGTTTGTTGAAAAGGTTGCGGAAGTGGCTCCTGAGGGAGAAGTCACGGAGCCCGAAGTCATTAAACAGAAAAAGGAAGAAGAGGAGGTCGCAGAAGGAGCGGAAGAGGCGAAGAAGAAAACTCCTCCTGCCGAGGAAGCGAAAAAGAAGCCTGAGGCGAAAGGGGAGTGAAGGCCCTCTTCGGATTGGGGAACCCCGGCCGCCGCTACGAAAAAACGCGCCACAACATCGGTTTTCAAGTTCTTCACCATTTTGCAAAAAAGAACGGCATCCCTTTAAAAAAGTCACCCGTTTTAGAGGCGGTTTGGGGAAAGGGACTCAAGGATCAGGAAGAGGTCAGGCTCGGCTTGCCGCAGGCCTACATGAATCAGTCGGGAAAAGTCGTGGCGCGGTGCCTGAAGCGGTGGAATCTTCGGCCTGAAGCAATTTTGGTTGTCGTGGATGACCTCCAATTACCGCTGGGACAGTTGCGGATCCGTCCCGAGGGAACGGACGGAGGGCAGAAAGGTCTCCAATCCATTATTGAGACGCTCGGCACCACCCGTTTTCCCCGGTTACGGATCGGGATTCACTCCGAGCCTTTGAAGGGTCCGTGGGAAAAATTTGTGTTGAGCCCCTTCAACCGCCATGAAAGACCCGTTGTCGAAGAGATGATTGAAAAAGCGACCGCCTGTTGTCATCTTTGGATTGAGAAAGGTATAGAAGCGTGCATGAATCGATTTAATACGAAAGGACACTCTTAAACATGGGGCGTTATGAAGGACTTTTTATTGTAAAGTCTGATCTGGCTCAAGAGGAGCAAAAGGCCGTTTTTGCACAGATTGAAGAACCGATCACCAAACAAGGAGGAACACTGGAGACCGCTCAGGAGTGGGGAAGGCGTCCACTCGCTTATACGATCCGGAAGAAGAAAGAAGGGATGTATTATTTGGTCCGGTTCCAGTTGGAGCCGTCGGGTATTTCGGTCATCAAGAGAAACTATTCTCTCAACGAATCGATTCTGGGCTCGCTCATTACCTGCCTCAAGGAGTAACCATGGCCAGTCTGAACAAGGTCTTTTTGATGGGAAACTTAACCCGCGATCCGGAACTCCGGTATGTGCCGAGTGGGACCGCGGTGGCAAGCTTTGGACTCGCGATGAATCGAACCTATACCACGCAGACGGGGGAGAAGAAAGAAGAGGTCTGCTTTGTGACGGTGGTGGTCTGGGGAAAACAGGCTGAAAGTTGCAGCCAATACCTTAATAAAGGAAGTCAGGTGCTCGTGGAAGGAAGACTTTCCTCCCGTTCCTGGGAGCAGGAAGGGCAGAAGCGCTCTGTCTTGGAAGTCCGTGCGGAGAGGGTCCAATTTTTAGGAAGGCAGAAGGCGGGCACGGTTGAGGGACTTAAAGAGGAAGCCGAAGAAGAAGTGACAACGGAATCCCCTTCAAAAGGAGGGGGGGTGACTACAGAAGAGGTGCCTTTCTAAGGAGGATTTTGTGTACAGAAAACCACAGCAGGAAGGCCGCGACCGGGGAGAGCGAGGAGAGCGGGGAGAGCGAGGAGAACGGGGAGAAAAGGGATTCTTTTTCCGGAAAAAGATCTGCAAGTTTTGCACCGAGAAGGTGGAGACGGTCGATTATAAAGATGTCCCTCGTCTTCAAAAGTTTATTACAGAGAAGGGGAAAATTCTTCCGAGCCGCATCTCCGGAAACTGTGCACGCCACCAAAGGGATCTTGCCCAAGCGATCAAGTGGGCCCGTTCGATTGCGCTCCTTCCTTTTACTGCGGAGTAATCCATGGAAGTCATTTTGGTCCATGATGTCGAGTCGTTGGGAAAGCGGGGAGATCTGGTGCGGGTGAAAGAGGGCTATGCCCGGAATTTTCTCCTTCCCAGAGGTCTCGCCAGACCGAATACCCCCGGGAATATCCGATTTGTCGAACAGGTGAGGGCCTCTGAGCAGGCGCGGCTCCAGCAAGAGTGGGAGGAGGCGAAAACCTTGGCCAACCGTTTGGCGGCACTCTCCTGCACCTTGCGTGTCAAGGTAGGGGAAGCGGATAAATTGTTCGGCTCCGTCACCAGTCAGGACATTGCTGCTTCCCTCAAGGAAGAAAAGATTGTGGTGGATCGGAAGAAAATCATCCTTGAAGAACCGATAAGGTCCTTAGGGGTCTTTCAGATCCCTGTGCGACTCCATCCCGAAGTGACGGCCACCCTTAAGGTCTGGGTGGTGAAGGAATAGAAGTTCCATGCCCACACAAGCCCATTCGGAACTTTTTCTTGATCGTATTCCCCCCCAAAATCTTGAAGCAGAGATGGCCCTCTTGGGATCGATGCTTTTGGAGGAGGATGCGATTGCGCAGGTCATTGAACTTGTCGATGAAAATTCCTTTTACAAGGAGGCCCATCGGAAGATCTTTTCCGCGATCGTCAGTCTGTATCAGCAGAATCGTTCCGTCGATTTGATCACGCTGACTGAGATTTTGAAGAAAGAGGGGGCCTTGGAAGAGATCGGGAACGCCTCGTATTTAACGAGCCTCGCCTCCTTTGTCCCAACGGCGGCCAACGTTGAACATTATGCGCAGATTGTTCGGGAAAAAAGTATCTTAAGGAATCTCATTCATACCGCCACCCAGATCGCTTCAGAGTGTTACGAGGGATCTGATGAGGCAGGGCTCCTTTTGGACAAGGCCGAAAGCATGATCTTTGACATCGCTACCCACGGGGCCTCCAAGACCTTTGTGCCGATTAAGGAACTCGTGAGGGACAGTTTCGAAATCATCGAAACGCTCTATCAGCGGAAAGTGCACGTCACCGGCCTTGGAACAGGGTATCCCGATCTAGATTCGAGGACCGCAGGGCTTCAGCCGTCGGATCTTGTCATCCTCGCGGGGCGGCCCTCGATGGGAAAAAGTTCGCTGGCGATGTGTATCGCAGAGCATGTCGCCTTGGAGGAGAAAAAGGGAGTTGCCCTTTTTAGTCTTGAAATGTCAAAAGAGCACCTTGTGCTTCGCATGCTCTGTTCTGGCGCCAAGGTCGACATTCAGAAGGTCCGTACGGGATTTGTTCCAGAAAAGGCCTGGCCCGATCTTTCCATGGTGGCCGGCCGGCTCGCGGAGGCCCCTCTTTTTATCGATGACTCTCCCTCCATTTCCGCATTGGAACTGAGGGCGAGGGCGCGGCGGCTTAAGGCACGCTATGACATCCAGCTCATCGTGTTGGATTATCTTCAACTCATGCGTTCGCATGTGAGGGTGGACAACCGCCAGCAGGAAATTTCCGAAATTTCCCGTTCTTTAAAAGCGCTTTCCCGTGAGCTCAATATTCCGGTCTTGGCGGTCAGCCAACTTTCCCGTGCGCCGGAAAGACGGGAAGATTTCCGGCCCCGACTCTCCGACCTCAGGGAATCGGGTGCGATCGAGCAGGATGCCGATTTGGTCATGCTTTTGTTTCGAGAGGACTATTATAAGAATTTACCGATGGATGATCCCAATCGGGGAACCGCAGAACTGATCATTGCCAAACAAAGGAACGGACCGACGGACACACTCCGTCTGACATTTCTCAAAGAATTTGCGCGATTCGAGACCTTCAGTCAACGAGCAGAATAGGACCCTTGTGAGACAGCGTATTTCCTTCATCCTGTGTGCCGTCCTTTTTTTCATCCCCTGGTGGGCCTTTGCGGAAACCGATTCTTCCCCTCAAACCATTCAGGCGATTGAGATTCAAGGGAATCGGATCGTGAGTGCCGAAACGATCCTGGCGAAAATGAAGACCAAGACGGGGAGCGCTTTTTCGCAGGAAGTTTTGGATGAGGATCTCAAGCGCCTCTACGCGACCGGATTTTTTACCGATATCCGCATTGACCGGGAAGAGATGCCGCAGGGCGTGAAGGTTGTGGTCCTTGTGACCGAAAAGCCGGTCCTCTCCGCGATTCACTTTGCGGGAAACAAGGCCCTGAAGGAGAAAAAGCTGCAGGAAATAATCAAGGTCAAGGTGAAGGAATTTCTAGATCATAGTCGGCTCCGTCAAGATGTCCTGGCCCTGACTCAGGAGTATCAAAAGAAAGGATACTCTCGGGCGAAAGTAGACTACGACGTCGAGGTCAGCGCTGAGAACGAGGCAGCAGCCACCTTTCGCATTGAAGAGGGAAAGAGAATTAAGATTAAAGAAATCCAGATCGAAGGGAATGTCGCATTTACCGATAAGCGGATCAAGAGACTGATCAAGACAAAAAAGGACACCCTCTTTACCTCGGGGTTCCTCAAAGAGGATATGCTCAAGGAAGATGTTGAACGGATCACCGCCTTTTATAAGAGTGAAGGGTATCTGGATGTGGTGGTGGATGATCATATGGAGTATGACGCCGAGGGTGAGAAGATTCATCTTGTGTTTACCGTGGATGAGGGAAGAAGGTATCTTGTGGGGCAGGTCGAGATTTCAGGCACCCTCATCTTTCCTGAACACGAGATACGCAAGACGCTCACGATGGAAGAAGGAAATTCCTTCAGTCGCGAAGGATTGCGTCAGGATATCGCAAACATCCAGAAATATTATTTTGACAAAGGCTATATCAACGCGGAGATCAACGCCGATACCAGTCTTGACGAAGAGACAAGCCGTGTCGATGTCCGTTACACCCTCATCGAGAATGAACTGACCTATATCCGACAAATTAAAATTCGTGGAAATGTCCGGACGAAGGATACCGTGGTCCGTCGGGAGTTGCGGGTATTACCCGGTGATCCTTTCAATGGCGAGAAATTGAAGCGGAGTCGCGACCGGCTCTTTAACCTCGGTTTTTTTGACGAGGTGGCCTTTGACACCGAACCGACGGCGACCTCCAACCAGAGCGATCTCGTTGTGGATGTGAAAGAGAAAAAGACCGGCGAGTTCAGTTTCGGTGCCGGTTTCAGTTCCATCGATCGTTTTATCGGTTTTGTCGAAATTGCACAGAGAAATTTCGATTGGCAGAACCCCCCCTCCTTCGTCGGAGATGGTCAGGATCTTCGGCTACGTGCCCAGCTGGGTGCAACCCGTCAAGACTATCAGGTGAGCTGGACGGAACCGTGGATGTTCGATCGGCCGATTTCATTTGGATTCGATCTCTATCATGCCACACGGGAGCGGAGCGGCACAAGCGGTTTCGGTTACGATGAAGAGCGTCTTGGAGGGGATGTGCGACTGGGAAAGGCGTTCGGAGAATATAACCGCGGAAACCTCATGTACAAGATAGAGCAAGTTGAGATTTCAGACATCCCCACCACCGCATCGAGTGCGCTAAAAGCAGAAGAGGGGAAGAATACGGTGAGTAGCATTGAGGCGAAACTCACGCGCGATACGCGGGATAACGTTTTCTCACCGGCGAAGGGATATGTGGCGACCGGTTTGGTGGAGTTGGCGGGGGGACCCCTCGGGGCGGACCGGGATTTCGCGAAATATTTCGTATCGGGCACCTCTTATTTTACCCCCCTCCGTCCGGAACAGGTGTTGTCTCTGGGCGGCCGGGCGGGTCTGGTGCAAGCGTATAGCGATTCGCCTCAGGTTCCGATCTTTGAGCGCTTTTTCGCAGGTGGGACCAACACGATTCGCGGTTACGAAGAGCGGGATGTCGGTCCCAAAGATACCGCGTCAGGGGACCCGATCGGGGGAGAGGCGCTACTTGTCGGAAACGTCGAGTATCTGTTTCCTGTCGTCCAGATCCTCAAGGGCGCCATTTTTTATGATGTCGGTGGCGTGTGGAGCGAGGCGTCTGATTTTGGCCAGGGGGATTACCGCCACGGGGCAGGCGTTGGAGTCCGTGTCAAGACCCCCATTGGTCCCATCAGCCTCGATTATGGTTTTCCCCTGAATCCCGACAATACCCAGGAGGATTCAGGTCGTTTTCACTTTAACATCAGCCGGAGTTTCTAAACATGAATAGAAAAAAGATGTTTTGGATAGGGCTTATCGTTCTTTTGGTGATGTATCCAGCTTCTGCACTCTTTGCAGAAGAGGTGCGCATTGCAACCATCGATCTTTCCCGCGCCTTTGATGAGTTCAAGAAAACGAAGGAAGCGGATAAAACCCTTCAGGCGAAGGGAAGCGAAAAGAAGACCGAGCGCGACAAGAAGATCGCGGAGATTAAAAAGTTAAAAGACGAATTGGAACTCTTGAGCGACAAAGGGCGGCAGGAAAAGCAGGCGGTGATCGATCAGAAAGTGAAGGAACTCCAAGAGTTTGACCGTGAAGTGCGTGACAGCCTCCGCCAAGAAAGGGATCAGATGGTGCAGGAGATCCTTAGAGAGATCGACCAAGTCATTAAGGGCTATGGAGACAAAAACGGCTATACCTTGATTTTGAATGACCGCGTCCTCCTCTACAAAGAGAAAACGTTGGATATCACAAACGACGTTATCCAATTATTGAATGGGGAATCCAAGGAGCGTTAAGTGAAGAAGACCCTTCGGGAAATCGCCCAGATTGTCGGTGGTGAAGTCGTGGGGGATGAAAATGTGGTGGTCACGGGTGTCTGTGGCATCCGGGAGGCCAAAGAGGGAGACCTCACCTTTGTGGCGAATGCGAAATATATCCCTCTCATGCGCCAGACCCGCGCCTCCGCCATCATCACCTCCCGCGACGTAAAACAGGCCCCGAAACCGATCATCCGGACCGAGAATCCGGATCTGGCATTTGCAAAAATGATTTCTCTTTTGGCCCCCAACGAAATCACCCATCCCAGAGGGGTTCACCCGACGGCGATCATCGGGAAAGAGGTCAAGTTGGGAGAAGATGTGGCGATCCAGCCGTATGTGGTGATAGGAGATCGCGCAGTGATCGGGGACCGCACCGTTCTCTATGCGGGGGTCTTTGTAGGAGATCATGTGAAGATCGGTGCCGATGCGCTCATTTACCCTCATGTGGCCATTCGGGAGCGGGTTGAAATCGGAAACCGTGTCATTGTTCATAGCGGGACGGTGATCGGGAGCGACGGTTTCGGATTCTCGACGGTCAAAGGGGTTCATGTCAAGATTCCCCAGATCGGCACAGTGAAGATCGAAGACGACGTGGAGATCGGGGCGAATGTCACCATTGATCGCGCCCGCTTTGGAGTGACCCATATCAAGCAGGGAACAAAAATCGATAATCTTGTTCAAATTGCGCACAATGCTGTCATCGGCGAGCATTCCATCATTGTGGCCCAGGCAGGCATTTCTGGGAGTACCGTGATTGGGAAAGGGGTGGTCCTTGCGGGTCAGGCGGGAGTGGTAGGCCATATCACGATCGGAGACAATGCGATCATTGGGGCCCGATCAGGAGTTACTAAATCGGTTCCACCGAATACCGTCGTGTTGGGTGCACCCGCCAAGCCGATTTCAAAATTTAAAGAGACCAATGCATGCCTCCAAAGACTTCCCAAACTTTATGAGACGGTACGGCTCCTCGAAGAAAAGGTAGCTGCCTTAACGAAAAATGCCCGAAAAAGATCTTCAAAAAACAATTCAAAAAGAAGCCAGTCTTGAAGGCGTAGGGCTTCACTCCGGAGAAAAGGTTCGAGTCACGTTTAAGAGTGCGCCCGAGGGACACGGCATCCAATTTTGCCGCGTGGATCTTCCGGGGAAACCGTGTGTCAAGGCGGAGGTGTCGAATGTCCTTGATCTGGACAAGCGGCCCCGCCGGACTTCCATCGGCGTCGGAGAGGTGGAGGTGCAGACCATCGAGCACGTGATGGCGACCCTTGCCGCGCTTGAGATCGACAATCTCCTTATTGAAATCGATGGGGTGGAACTTCCGGGACTGGATGGAAGCGCCCTTGATTTTTTAGAAACGCTTAAGACCGCGGGGATTCAGCTACAGAGTCAGCCGCGCCGCACCTTCCGCGTTCGAGAACCGATCTGGGTGGAAGGAGAAGATGCGAGCCTCACCATCATCCCGAGTGAAGAGTTTCGCATCTCTTACATTCTCTCTTACGATCACCCCCTTCTCCGCTCGCAATCTTATGAAATCGTCTTAAACGGAAACAATTTTGCGAAGGACCTTGCCCCGAGCCGTACCTTTGTCTTAAAGCACGAGGCGGAGTTACTGAGAAGCCAGGGGCTCGGCCGTGGGGCCAATTACGGAAATACCCTTGTCATCGGGGAAGACGGTGTCATTGACAATACACTCCGATTTGACAATGAATTCGCCCGACACAAAGTCCTGGACCTCTTGGGGGATCTTTATTTGATAGGCCATGGCTTGAAAGGCCACATTATCGCCTACCGGAGTGGCCATCCGCTCAATATCCAGCTTGTCCAGAGACTCAAAGAGCAAGAATCATCCTCCCTTTTCTGGGGGGTGCTGGCGAAGGAGCACATCACCGCGACGGAACTTAATCTCGATAGGATTAAGCAGATTCTCCCTCACCGTGACCCCTTCCTATTTCTTGACCGTGTGATCGACTATGAAGCGGGGAAAAGGGCGGTCGGGATTAAAGAGTTCAACTCCGATGACTATTATTTCAAGGGCCATTTTCCGAAAAGGCCGATTGTGCCTGGAGTGATTATTTTGGAAGCGATGGCGCAGCTCGGCGGAATTATCATCTTGGGGAAAAAGGAAAATTTAGGAAGATATGCCTATTTCGTCGCAATGGACGATGTGAGATTTCGCAAACCGGTTCTACCAGGCGACCAGTTGGTTTTGAAGGTAGAGATGCTCAGGTTTAGAGAACGGTCGGGACGGGTCCATGGCACGGCGTATGTCAACGACAAGGTCGTGGCCGAGGCAGATCTCATGTTCGCTTTGGTCGATGCGTAAGAATGAGGAGATGATGAGGATTCATCCAACCGCAGTAATTCACCCCGGCACAAAACTGGCGCCGGATGTCGAAATAGGACCGTACAGTATTATTGGAGAACATGTGTCGCTTGGGAGCGGCTGTGTCGTCGGTGCCCATTGTGTGTTAGAAGGCCATACGACGATCGGGAAGAACAATCGCATTCATACGGGGGCCGCGATCGGAGGCGCACCTCAGGATCTTAAGTATCAAGGGCAAGAGACATCTCTTGAAATCGGAGACAACAATAATTTCAGAGAGTATGTGACGGTGAATATCGGGACTGTTGAAGGAGGCGGGACGACGCGGATCGGAAACAACGTGCATATTATGGCCTATAGCCACATTGCCCACGATTGTATTATCCATGATGGAGTCATTATCGCCAATGGGGGGACTCTCGGCGGGCATGTCGAGATTGGGGAAAAGGCCATCGTCGGGGGGCTCGTCGCGCTCCATCAATCCGTGCGGGTTGGAAAACTCTCCATTATCGGAGGGTGTTCCAAAGCGGTCCAGGATGTGATTCCTTTTGCAATGATCGACGGTCATCCAGCCCGCGTCTATGGGCTGAACCTGTTGGGCTTGAAGCGCGCGGGGATTCCTCCTGAAGTCCAGCGGCATCTGAAGCGGGCCTTGCAGCTCCTCTTTCGGTCGGGCCTCTCCCGGGAGGCTGCATTGGAAAGGATTGAGCGGGAATGCGGTCAGAGTTCCGAGGTGCTCCATCTTATGGATTTTGTTAGAAGTTCCGAACGGGGGATCTGTACACGGGTGCGGGGTCGCGAAAAAGAAATACTATGGAGCGAATAGGACTCATTGCAGGAAACGGACAATTTCCCGTCGTGGTGGCCCAGGCGGCAAAGCGAAAAGGATATTCGGTCTGCGCCTGTGCGATCCGGGGAGAAACGGAGGCTTCCTTAGAAGGGGAGGTGGATACGCTGACGTGGGTTGAACTCTGGGAATTGGACAGGGCCCTTCAATTTTTTAAATCCCAGGGGATCCAGAAAGCACT
>JACQQV010000011.1 GCA_016206785.1 Candidatus Omnitrophota bacterium | reverse complement strand
GGGGTATCGTTTCTCGACGTATGGGGCGTGGTGGGTGAAACAATACATTACGCGGGCGATTGCCAATCAAGGGAAAACGATCCGCGTTCCCGTATATATGGTCGAAACGCTCAGTCGTTTAAAAAAGATACAAGAGGAACTGACGCAGAGGTTGGGTCGCAAACCCCGGACCAATGAACTCGCCAAGGCGATGAGGATGCCGATCAAGAAGGTGAAGGAAATCAGTAGTTTCGTCTCTCGGACGACATCACTCGATGCACCGATTGGAGAGGATGATTCGGGTCAATTTATGGATTTGATCGAGGACGAGGCGAGCCTTTCGCCCGTCGACGAATTCGGAAAGATCATCCGTCACGAACGGGTGAAAGACCTTTTGGAAAAAATGAATAAACGCGAACAAGAGATTCTAACGCTCCGGTTCGGCCTCCGAGACGGGGTGACCCATACCCTTTCTGAAACCGCCAAACGATTTGGCATCACCCGCGAACGCGTGAGACAAATTGAAAATACCGCCATGCGCAAGCTGAAAGCTCTCCTGGCCACTGAGAACCTCATTCTCAAAGGGTTCGAGTAGTTTGACCTTTTCATGAAAGAACTCCAGGCCCTCGTCCGAGATATTCCAAATTTTCCGAAGGAAGGGATCATTTTTAAAGACATCACCCCCCTCCTTCGCGATCCGAATTCCTTCGGAAAGGTTGTCGATGAGATCGCCGGAAAATTTTCCAGAAAGAAAGTGGATCTCGTCGCCTGCGTCGAAGCGAGAGGTTTTATTCTGGGAGGGGCGATCGCCTACCGACTGGGGGCCGGTCTTGTTCCAGTGCGAAAAAAGGGGAAACTTCCTTATCGGACCAAGCGGATTACCTATGCGTTGGAATACGGAGAAGACACGCTTGAAATTCATGAAGACGCGATTCACGAAGGAGAGAAGGTCCTCATTGTCGATGACCTTTTAGCCACAGGGGGAACCGCAGCGGCCGTGGTGGAACTGGTACGGTCCCTCGGAGGTCGTGTGGTTGGCGTCGTTTTTCTCGTCGAGCTTTCTTTCTTAAAGGGGAGAGAACGTCTTAAGGGATATCCGGTTTCCTCCTTGCTTTCGTTTTAAAGATAGCGCCCCTGTAGCTCAGATATGGACAGAGCAGAGGTTTCCTAAACCTTGTGTCGGGAGTTCGAATCTCTCCAGGGGCATGAATTCGCTTTATCCTCATAGGTCGGATAAAATGGGGCGTACAAAAATGAACGCTTGTTCAATACACAACTTTTTTAATCACATAGAGTTATAGAAAACTTCCGAGTACTTGGAAAAAAATACTTGACACTTCAAAGGAAATTGTGTTAGGATACTTTAACTACTTGAAAAGGTAGGACTAAAAACAAATTAGGTAACTTTAATCTTGGCGAGGAAAGGGGGGAAGAACTAGAAAGCCGAAGTTATCGGACGATGCAGATAAAAACTGCAAGGTCCTTAAGGTGATTCAAGAAGACGAATGAGGCTAACCACCTATACAAAAAAAGGTTATTTCGTTTCAAACTTTGAAGGAGGAATGAATGAAGAAATCAGCGCTGTTTTGCGCTTTGGCATTGTTGGTCTTCGTTGTCATGCCAGCATACGCTGAAGTACAGAACGTGAAAGTGAGCGGTGATCTTAACACCTATATCGGTTACCGCAAAGAATTTGACTTCAGTGACGCCGGGGCAGACGACGACGATCAGGATTGGTTCAACACGACGACTCGCGTCAGGGTCGATGCAGATTTAACCGACAATGTCTCGACGACCGTTCGGTTGCTCAATGAGCGGGACTGGGACGATGAAGCGGAAGGGATCACTTCCTCCGGGGATACAGGGGTTGTGATTGATCTTGCTTCGATCTCCCTCAAGGAGTTCTTGTATTCACCGCTCACCTTGACGCTTGGTCGTCAGGAACTTCGTTATGGCAATGCGCTTGTGGTCGGTGATGTGGACAACAATTCACAGTCTGCAGAGACAGGGCTTGTCGCAAGAGAGTTCAGTGTCAGGAAAGCCTTTGACGCCGTCCGTAGCGTCCTTGATTTCGATCCGATCACGATCGATAGTTTCTATGCAAAACTCGATGAGACAGGGACTGTCTCACGGGATATCGATCTGTGGGGCGTCGATGTGGACTATGCGGTCGGGAGCTACAACGCAAACGTAGCCGCCTATGTGGTCGGTTATCAGGATCTGGGAGTCGCAGAGACAGCCTCCTCCATCGCCCAAATTCAACCTCAGCGGGGTGGATCGTTCAGAGGGGAGACGCTCTATACCTTTGGTATCAGAGGAAATGTCGAACCGACGGAGAGTCTCACAGTGGGGGGCGAACTTGCTTTTGAAACCGGTGACTTCACGCCGAACCGTGATCAATCCGCAAACGCCTTCCAGTTCAATGGTCAGTATACCTTCAACACCACCTTCAAACCTGCGGTAAAGCTTCAATATGCCTTTTTCTCAGGAGAAGAGGTGGGGAATGCGGGTGACCAGGAGTCTTGGATCCCACTTGCAGAGGACCAGACCTGGGGTATCATCGCCGATCGGATGAATCTTTCGACGGTGAGTGGTGGAACACCTCAGAACTCGAACACCAACATGCACATCGTCAACCTTGGTGCGAGTTTTGTACCTCTCGAGGACCTCACCGTTACCGCCGATTGGTATTATTTCCAACTGGTTGAGGAAAATGATACCTCTGCTGCGGCCGGTGTTGGTGCAACAGATAACACCGGCGTCTACACGGATGATGAAGAATACGGGAATGAGTTTGACTTCACTGCGACCTATGACTACACAGAGGATGTCGCGCTCAATTCCGCGATCGCTGTCTTCTCACCGGGAGATGCCTGGGAGCCGGATGCAAGAGACACTGCAATTCAAGTCACCGGAGGTGTATCCGTCGCCTTCTAAGGTTTAGTTTTGTGTTTTGACCCCCTGGGTCGCAAGGCCCAGGGGGTTTTTTAATGAGGCCATGAATTTATGTTATAATATCCTCCACGATGTCTCACCCTCTCTACCTCTGCTTTCTCTGGCATATGCATCAACCGGAATACCGGGACCCGCTCTTGGGTCGTAAGGCGGTCCTTCCTTGGGTTCGCTTTCATGGCATCAAAGACTACCTCGATATGGTGCTCCTTTTGAATGAGTTTCCCTCCATGCATCAAACGTTTAATCTCGTCCCTTGCCTCATCGATCAACTGGAGTCGCTCGCTACCGGCGAGAAGGACCTTTATTGGGAGATGACAGAAAAAAAAGCGGACGAACTCTCTTTGGAGGAAAAAGATTTTCTCCTCTTAAATTTCTTCATGGCCCATTGGACCCACATGGTGGGGAAATTTCCCCGATACCAGGAACTTCTGGAGAAAAGGGGAAAAACCATAACCCCCGCAGCACTCCGGCGTGCCCACCATTATTTTACCCTCCAAGATTTTTTAGATCTTCAGTGCCTCTCCAATCTTGCCTGGTTTGACCCTTCTTTTCAGAAAAAATTTCCCGAGCTCAAGGATCTTGTAAAGCGACACCGTTTTACCGAGGGGGATAAAACGGTCATCCTCGAACTCCAAAAGAAAATTCTCGGGGACATCGTTTCAACCTATCGAGCATTTCAGGAAGATGGGAAAATTGAAATCACGACCACTCCTTATTTCCACCCGATCCTCCCGCTTCTCTGCGATACACAGATTGCCAGAGTGGCAGTGCCCGACCTCCCCCTCCCCAAACAGCGTTTTTCTCATCCCGAAGACGCACGTTCGCAACTCGAAGGTTCCGTGGTCCATTACCAGAAACACTTTGGTCGTCCCCCGAGAGGTCTCTGGCCTTCTGAGGGCTCAGTCAGTGAGGAAACCCTTCAGATGGCGATCGAGGCAGGCTTCCAATGGGCCGCGACGGATGAGGAAATTCTTCTTCGGACCCTTAAAAAGACAAGGGACGCTTCTCTCCTCTATAGCCCGTATCAATTTGGAAAAGGAGAGGGAAAGATCGCTCTCCTTTTTAGAGATAGAAACCTCTCCGATGCGATCGGATTCCGCTACGCGGGATACCCAGCCCACGATGCGGCGCGAGACCTTCTGGGGCAGCTGCGCCGGATCAAAGAATATTTTAAACATGAGAAGAAACCTCATGTCGTCGGCATTATCCTCGATGGTGAAAATGCATGGGAACATTATGCCAATGATGGGAACGACTTTTTGCACTTTCTCTATGAAGGGATTTCAAAAGATCCGATGCTCAAGGCCGTGACGGTAAGTGAAGCGCTTACCCATTTTGAGACGCTTCCGTCCCTCTCCTCCATTTTTCCCGGATCCTGGATCGCTGGAAATTTTAGAATCTGGATTGGCCACCCAGAAAAAAATACCGCCTGGGAATATCTGGAGAAAGCGCGCAAAGAAATTTTAAATTTTTCTGGGCCCGAACCGGCGCGACAAGAAGCACAACAGTCCCTCTATGCGGCGGAAGGGAGTGATTGGAACTGGTGGTACGGGGACGATCATGATTCGAGCCACAAGGAACTCTTTGACCAACTCTTTAGGAATCATCTCTCCCACGTTTATCTTTCCCTCGGATTAGAAATTCCGGTTCACCTGAAGGCTCCTATCCGTGAGAGTTCAAAGTCTCTAAGTGAACCGACGAAATTTTTCACCCCCATCCTCGATGGCCGGCAGACTTCCTATCTGGAATGGCTCCAGGCGGGGCATCTTGATCTTTCAAAACAGGGGGGCTCCATGCATCGGATGGAAAGTTTCCTCAAGCATTTTTATTACGGCTTCAATGCCACATCCTTTTTTATCCGTCTCGATTTTGATCAAACGCTTTTGGAGAAAGAGAAGCCTCTTTTGATCCGTTTGGGCTGGAAAGAGGAAGCCCATGAGATTGAACAGGAGATCCAACAGGGTTCTTTTGAAAATCCAAGATTCTCGACCTTCCGTTTCTCGATGGGAGAGATTATTGAAATGGGGATCGGTTGGGAAGAACTTGAGGTAAAAGAAGGGGAGGAACTCCATTTTTCGATTTCGATCGTCGCAGAGGAGTTTATTCTTGAACGTTGGCCTCCGTATGGATCCTTTCGTGTGAAACGGCCGACCCCGGAGTTTGAATCGACCGTTTGGTCCGTTTAGGGAAGTTTGACGGTGAGGGTGAGGAGTACCACGACTCCCGCGTAGATCCTGTAGGGCCAGCTCCTCCGAGGATACCGCCAGAAAAGGATCTTTCGATAGAGAGGGAGGGATGTCGCATTTGTCTCGAAGAGATCCTTTTCGTCGTGCTGTAACGCATGACGCGTGTGGAGGATGCGGTCAAGGGCCGTTAAGGTACTTCCAATGAACAAAATTCCGAGAGATGTCTTGAGACGACCCCCCAGAAGTCCCAGAAGAAAAAGGAGAAGCCGTTCCGGCCTTTCCCAAAATCCTACCCGGCAATTTTTGATGAAGTTCTCCGCACGGGCCCTGGTGTAACTGACAAGAAACGACCCGGTCAGGGCCCCATAGGTCACAACCGCCATCTCCACCGATCCCTCCTTAAAGTAGTAAAAGAGAGCCCCCATAAAAAGAAAGAACTCTGTGGCACGGTCCACCGTCGAGTCGAGGAAGGCCCCGAAGGGGGTAGAAAGCCCCTTCTTTTTTGCGAGGGCCCCGTCCAAAACATCGCAGGCACAAAGGAGAAGGAGAAAGGCTGCGGAGGAAAGAAAAGCACCTTTGTAGAGAAAAGAACCAGCGAGTAGACCCGCGGGGAAGCCGAGGAGGGTAATCGTATTCGGAACAAGGCGCAAGGGGCTACCTTTCAATCCTACCGAGGACGAAATGTTTCACGAGTTCTTTCGCCTTGTCGTCGCAGATCTGCTTGGGGGGATGTTTCATGGTGTAGGCGGAGATGGAGATGAGGGGCCCGCCTATGCCTCGGTCTCTGGCGATCCGGCAGCAGCGAATGGCATCGATCGCGACCCCCGCTGAATTGGGAGAATCTTCTACAGAGAGACGGAGTTCCAGATCCAGGGGAATTCCACCAAAACCGCGGCCTTCTATGCGGATAAAGCATACCTTATTGTCTTTCTGCCAGGGCACATAGTCTGAGGGCCCGATGTGAATGTTTTCGGGCGACAGGGGAATGTCGAGAGAAGATTGCACCGCCTCTGTTTTAGAAATTTTTTTCGAAGCAAGTCTCTTTTTATCCAGCATGTTGAGAAAGTCGGTATTCCCTCCTGTGTTGAGCTGATACGTCCGGTCGATTTTCACCCCTCGGTCAGTGAAAAGCTTTGCGAGGGTGCGGTGAATGATGGTGGCCCCCATTTGAGATTTGATGTCGTCACCGATCAGAGGAATATTTTTTTCGCGGAATCGTTTCGCCCAATGAGGATCACTGGCGATAAAGACGGGGATGCAGTTAATGAGGCTCACACCGGTCTCAAGACAGCGCTCCGCATAAAAACGCGTTGCGACTTCAGAGCCGACAGGGAGGTAATTAAGAAGAATCTCCGCGCCACTCTCCCTTAAGATTCTTTTCACATTCGAAGGCCTTTGGGTGGAGATGACAAACCGACTCTCTTCAGGGAAATCCTTCATATGGTTCGGAACGCCATCGAAGGGATCGCCCATCTGGACCGTGAAACGGGAGTCCTCGAAGTTCTGATAAATCGGTTTGGTACAGTTGGGAAGGGAAAACAGGGCTTCCTTGAGGGGCTTTCCGACCTTCCGTTTGTCGATGTCAAAGGCACAAACAGGCAGGATGTCTGCCGGGCTATACCCACCGAGCCCATAATTCATGAGGCCGACAGTCTCTTTTTTTCCATTGTGGGAATGGACGCGGTAATATTCAATTCCTTGGATGAGGGAACTGGCGCAATTTCCCACTCCCACAATCCCGATCCGTATCGCTTTTTTTTGTGTCACGTGCGGTAACCTTTATTGCACAGTGATCAGGGCGTTCCGAGTCCCGTAAGGATTCTGGGCATACGCTTCGGCTTGGGGATCCTCCTGCCAAGATCCATCGACCACGAATTTATACTCGTAGGTGCCTGGGGTGAGAGAAAGTTGTGTGGACCAGGTGCCATTCCGTCCCTTTCTCATCGGGTGTTCCTTAGGATTCCACTTGTTAAAGCTCCCCGCCACAGAGACCGATTTTGCAAAGGGGGCCTCTAGGACAAAGAGGGCGCTCTGTTTGGTTCTTCTTTCCCGTGTGAGTACCCGTACCATAGTCTCCTCCTTTCTAAACATCCTATTGTAGCGCAATACCAAAGAATGTCAAATAGTTTGATAGCATCCTGTGGAAGGTGAAACGTGGGGAAAAGGCTATGCTGCGACCTGGTTTAAAAGTTCCAAAAAGGCTTCTGCAACGAGGGGGTCAAACTGGGTGCCCGTTTGGCGTTTGATCTCGATCATCGCATCCGGCACAGTGAGCGCCTTCCGATAAGAACGGTCTGTGGTCATGGCATCAAAGGCATCTGCGACGGAAACGACCCTTGCCATAAGAGGCGTTTCTTCTCCCGCCAGGCCGTCCGGGTAGCCCTTCCCATCATAGCGTTCGTGGTGATTCCGGATCACACAGAGTCCATGATGAAGGAAGTGCAGAGGCTCAAGCATTTCTGCCCCTCGACTTGGATGGAGTTCAATCTGGGCCCGTTCGGCCACGGTGAGTTTCCCTGGTTTATCCAGGATATGGTCAGGAACGGCGATCTTCCCGATGTCGTGGAGCTTTGCGCCATATCGGATCGCCGCAAGGTCTTTCTCAGGGAGGTTCACTTTCCGTCCCGCCTCCAGCGCATAGCGCGTTACCCGTTCTGCATGCCCGCGGGTATAGGGATGTCGGGCCTCCATCGCCATGACAAAAGCGTTGATGGTATCGAAGTAACTCATCTGGGTTGTCTCATGGAGCTGGGAATTTTTGATGGCGAGGGCCGCCTGTGAAGCGAAGGTGAGGAGGAGCCGGATGTCATTGTGGGTAAAGGCGCGAGGCCCTTTTGTGTAAACCGCGAGCGTTCCAAGCACCTCATCGTAAAAAAGGACCGGGACGGAGAGAATCGCCCGACAACCGTGATTGGCAAGCGCGTGGGGATACCGGACCCTTGGATCTTTCAGGACATCCGTGACGACGATGGGCATGCGATCTTTGATCGCAAGTCCTGAGACCCCTTCTCCCAAACGCAAAGGGGTCTTTACAAGGTATTCCTCGTCGAGGCCAAAGGTGGCGCCAGGGAGAAGCGTCTTTTTCTCCATGTCGTAGAGGCGCAGTGCGCAGGCGTTCACCTGCATCACGTTCCCGACCAAACGGGTAATCAGTTCGAGGACTTGGGAAAAGTCCGGAAAACTGATCATGCTGTTTGAAATCTCAAAGACCGCCTCAAGCTCTTTGTTTAGAATCTGCAGAGTGTTGCTTCGGGCGAGGACTTTTTTCTTGAAACTTCTTGTGATGGTGTGGTATTTCTGGAGAGTTTGCGCTAAGGAAGTAGCCCCTTTCTTTTTCCTACGGGGACCCATGACCCCTACCCCTTCCAGGCACCCCCATGCGCCTCTTTTGATAAAGGTGTTTAATGATAAAAACACCTTTTCAACAAGAAGTATACCCTATGGGGTTATGATTGTCAAGGTCACTCGAGTTTATCGTTTGGGCATATTTTTTCTTATTGCAATCATTCAGGTTACGGCGTTCCTTCCATAAAAAATCGTTTTAAAATGTTTGCTTTTTTTACTTTAAAAAAGTCCCTTTTTTTGATATCATAGTTAGGAAAGAAGATATGACGAAAGAATGTAACGAGATGAGACGATGCGACGAAAGTATCTCCCTCTTTTCTTAGGGCTAGCCTTTGTTCTTTCCTTATCTTTCTACCTGTTCGAGGAATTTTATTATTACCGTGACAGGCAGGCATGGATTTCGCCTCTCCCGTCGACGAAGAATATCGCGATTCGAAGAGATCGTTTAGGCAAAGGGGATTTCGGGGCGAAGCGGAATGGAGGAAGGCACCACCAGGGGGTCGACCTTCTCGCGGAAGTCGGGACGCCGGTGGTTGCGGTTCGCTCCGGCAGGGCGAGGATCGGCAATGTTCCGCGTGGGATGGGGAAGTTTGTTACCGTCACCCATCGCGACGGGACAAAATCTCTCTATGGCCACCTTTCTGAGATTTATGTTTCTGATCATAGTCGCGTACGGCAGGGCCAATTGATCGGTTCGGTCGGTAAAACAGGGAATGCCTCTTCAAAAGCGATTTCCCCTCATCTCCACTTTGAGATCCGCCAGGGAAAGAAGTTCTTGAATCCTACTCCTTTTTTGATAGCGATCCTCAGCGAATCTTCCTAAAATTCCCAGAAGAAATAATCAGTTGTTTCATCCAGCCATTCTTGTTATAATGAGGCTTATCGAACGGTAAAGGAGTCCTAAGGCATGCGTAAGAAAAGTAGACAGGCTCAGACAAAGAAAACAGGTCGTACGAAGAGTTCGCGGAAGGTGTCGGCCAAAAAGGTCTCCTCCAAGGTCAAGGCGGCACCCCGCATCCCTCTTTTAACCCGCAATATTGAACGGGATCGTCGCCAATCGTTTCGTGCAAAAATTGACCGTTTGCGCCGCAGGCTCCTGATCCTCGAACATCAGAGTGCTGAAGGGAAAGGGGAAAGACAGCTCGTTCGAGAGGTTGCAAAGATTGAAAGCGAGATCCAACGTCTTGAAGAAAGAGCCTCCTTTTATCCAGCCCCTCATAAGAAATTAGAAGAAAGCGCCTTCTCTTTTCCATCGGGATATGGGGATCACAAGATTGTTCTTCTTGTCCGCGATCCATGGTGGATTCACGCCTATTGGGAGGTGAATCGGGAGGTCGAGGAGCGGACCCTTCACGCGATGCGCGAGAAAGGGTTGTCTCCCCAAAAGTCGGTCCTCCGGGTTTACGATGTCACAGGAATCGATTTTAATGGGCGAAACGCTCACCGCTTTTTTGACATCGGAGTGTCTGGGCTTGCCAAAAATTGGTATATCGAAGTGGGAGAGCCGAACCGCGATTTCATTGTGGATCTCGGGATCGTCGCCCATGACGGTTCCTTCCATCTCCTCTGCCGGTCGAATCGGGTGACCACACCTCGCTTCGGAATGTCTGAAGTGGTGGATGAGGAATGGATGACCTCTGAAGACGACTATTGGAAATTGTTCGGGCTTTCCGGAGGCTACGGCATCGGCAAAAGCTCGCTCGAGATGAAAGAATTTTTCAAGAAACATCTCCTCGAACAGGTCTCTTCCGGCGGTGCCAGCGGATTTGCGAGTTTCTTTAAGATGAAAGAAAAGGAACGATCGTTTTGGCTTAAAGTGGACTGTGAGCTGATTGTCTATGGCGCAACGGATCCCAAGGCTTCCGTCTCCGTTCAGCATCAACCGATCCGCCTCAATCCGGACGGAACATTTTCACTCCGGTACACCCTCCCCGACGGCAAACAGGAAATCAAGATAGAAGCCAAAAGCCCTGATGAGGTGGAGACGCGTAGGGTAAGTCCCATCGTAACGCGGCAGACCGTCTGAACTTCATGGAAAAAGGGTATCTGGCAATTGTCCTGCACGCCCATCTTCCTTACGTCCGCCATCCAGAACATGAGTTTTTTCTGGAAGAGCATTGGCTGTTTGAGGCGCTGACCGAGACCTACCTGCCGTTGATCGACATCTTTGACAAACTGATCGAAGATCGGGTCGACTTCCGCATCACCCTTTCTCTTTCTCCGACCCTCCTCTCGATGCTTCTGGATCCGCTTCTTCAAGGCCGCTACCTGCGTCATCTGGACAAGCTCCTCCGTCTGACCGAGCAGGAAATTGAGCGGACGAGGTGGCAACCGGAATTCCACAAACTGGCTCTCCTGTATCACCACCGTTTTCAAAAAGCCCGCTTCCTTTTTGCGGACCGCTATCAGAAGCATCTGTTACAGGCCTTCAAACGATATCAAGATCTTGGTGTCGTGGAACTCATCACCTGCGGGGCGACCCATGGCTACCTTCCCCTGACCTCCCTCTATCGAAGCGCTGTCCGGGCACAGGTCGGCACGGCCGTTACCCTTTACCGATCGGTCTTTGGTCAGAATCCCAAAGGATTTTGGCTTCCGGAGTGCGGCTATCATCCCGGCGACGATGAAGTCCTGAAGGAGTTTCACATCAAATATTTCTTTGTCGATACCCATGGCATCCTTTTCGGGTCCCCCCGTCCGAAATTCGGGATCTTTGCGCCGGTCTATTGCCGGTCGGGTGTCGCCTGTTTCGGAAGGGATATGGAATCGTCCAAGTCTGTCTGGAGTGCGATCGAAGGATATCCCGGCGACCACAATTACCGGGACTTTTATCGAGATATCGGATACGACCTCGAATTTGACTATATCCGTCCTTACATCAGTCCGGACGGTCATCGGATGAACACAGGGATTAAGTATTTTAAGATCACCGGTGAGACGGATGAAAAGGCCCCGTACGTTCCTGAAGCGGCTCTTAAAAAGGCGGCGGAGCATGCGGGAAACTTTATGTTTAACCGGGAAAAACAGGCGGAGCATCTCGAAAGAATCATGGGGCGTCAGCCGATCGTCGTTGCCCCCTATGATGCGGAACTCTTCGGTCACTGGTGGTTTGAAGGACCCGACTGGCTCAATTTTCTCATCCGGAAGATCCATTATGACCAGAAAGCGATAAAACTCATCACACCGAGCGAGTATCTTAAACGGTATCCGAAAAATCAGGTGATGACCCCTTCTCTTTCGAGTTGGGGGTGGAAAGGATATAGTGAGGTCTGGTTGGAAGGGTCCAACGATTGGATCTACCGGCACCTCCATAAGATGACGGAGAAGATGATCGAGATGGCGAACGCCTATAAGGCCCCAACCGCCCTTGAACGGAGAGTGTTAAACCAGATGGCGCGCGAACTTTTACTCGCCCAATCGAGCGATTGGGCATTTATCTTAAAAACGGGAACGTTTGTTCCTTACGCCAACAAGCGGATACAAGATCATGCCGCCCGTTTTGACCGACTTTACCATGACTTAAAAAATCATGCTGTCGATGAAGGGCTCCTTTCAGAAATAGAAGGGAAGGATGCCCTTTTCCCACAGATCGATTACCGCATTTATGCTTCCTGAACAAGAGTCGTTTGCATCGACCGACCCATTGACACGGTTTTCCAAAGGCGCTAAAATAGAGCATGGTTTATCTCACCAAAAAGATCCATTTTAGCGCAAGCCACGCCCTCAAAAATTCAAAATGGGCGGGACATAATTATGTTCTGGAAGTGACAGTCCGGGGGAGGCCGGATGAGAAGAGAGGGGCTCTCCCCGATTTCGAAAAGATCACCCAGAAGATCGAAAAAAAGATTTTATCCCATGTGAACTACAAGCATCTTGAGAGGGCATCCCCATTTCTGGAGGGGAAGAATCCGACCGCAGAGAATTTGGTGAGGGCTTTTTGGAAACAATTGGAGGAAGAGTTTCCCAAGGGGGCTCTTTATGAGATTAAATTACAGCAGGCGGACAGTGAAACGGTCATCTATCGAGGTGAATGAGGATGCATCCGGCCATTAAGGGTGAGGCAACCATTTCAGAGCTCGTTGAGGAGCTTCTGGTCCAAATCGGGGAAGATCCCTCGCGCGAAGGGCTGCTCAAGACCCCCCACCGCTTTGAAAAGGCGATCCGGTATCTCACGAGCGGCTATACCAAAAATGCGCAAGAAGTTCTCAATGGCGCCATCTATGAAGAGCCTTACGACGAGATGGTGGCGGTGCGGGACATTGAAC
Source organism: Candidatus Omnitrophota bacterium (assembly GCA_016206785.1). Taxonomy (GTDB): domain Bacteria; phylum Omnitrophota; class Gorgyraeia; order JACQQV01; family JACQQV01; genus JACQQV01. The sequence continues at coordinate 41,473 of JACQQV010000011.1, read as the reverse complement.
TCTTTAGTCTCTGCGAGCACCATCTTCTCCCTTTTTACGGGAAATGCCATGTCGCTTACATCCCCGACGGAAGGTTGATTGGACTTTCAAAGATTCCCCGACTTGTGGATGTCTTTGCAAGACGTCTTCAGGTTCAGGAACGGCTGACGAGTCAAATTGCCAACTGTCTTCAAGAGGTGTTAAGGCCTCAAGGGGTGGCGGTCGTCATCGAGGCATTCCACCTGTGTATGGCGATGCGTGGGGTGGAGAAGCAGAACGCGTACGCGATCACGAGTTCCATGCTTGGTGTTTTCAGAAAAGACTCCCGTTCCCGCTCTGAATTCATGAACCTCATCAAGAGCGATCGACGCTAAACGAAGGTGAAAAGGATCAGACCCTTTTTACTTCTTCTTATTCTCTTCGCGTCAGGATGCAGTGCGTCCTCCACCTTTACGAGGCGTGAGTACCGCGATCCTCTCACCTATTCCTTCGAAGCCTACTCCACTCCCTACGTCGAACAAGGTCCCTTCGTCCAATTGATGAATAGCGTCAAAGAGACCTCCCGGCAGATTCGGGAATGGGAAAAGAAACACCTCTGGTAATGAAATCCTACACCGAATATCTCTGGTTGAATACCAAAAAACACCGCGAGATTGTCTATCTCACCGACAAAGTGGAGGAAATTGTCAAGAAGAGCAAGATTGAAGAAGGATTTGTTCTTGTCTCCGCGATGCATATTACCGCCAGTGTCTACATCAATGACAATGAGGAGGGACTCTTCCAGGACATGGAGGAATGGCTCCAAAGGCTCTGTCCGGAGGGCCCCAACTACCACCACCATGCCTCAGGAGAAACGAATGGCGATGCCCACCTTAAAAATCTTCTCATGGGTCATCAGGTGATTGTTCCGATCACAAAAGGGAAACTCGACCTTGGGCCTTGGCAGTCGATTTTTTATTACGAGTTCGATGGCCAGAGAAAAAAGCGGGTCGTCGTGAAGGCGATGGGGGAATAATTTTTTTAAAAAGCGGTTAAACCTTTTGGAGGTTCCTTCGTCTAATACGGTAGAAAGTCAAAAAACGAAGGAGGGATTTTAGATGAAAAAAACCACATTTTGGGTTTTGTCAGCGTTGTTATCTATTTCTATCAATGGGGTTACGGCAAAAGCCTTGGCTGCTCCGCCGGAGGCGGTTCAGGAGAAGGTGAATGCCCTTCGGGAACTGAAGGGAAAGGATCCGAAGGCGTACGACCAGAAGGTCCATGACAAGAAGGAAAAGGTCCGTGCGCGGCTCAAGGAACTCAAGCAGAGCGATCCGGAGAAATTTAGTGAGTTTATGGCGCATCACCGGAAAGTCCGGAAAGAACACCTTGCTCATCTCAGAGAAGCGAATCCTGAAAAGTATACGGAGATTATGGAAAGGCGAAAGGCGCATCTGGAAAGAAGACTGCAACATTTGAAACAGAACCATCCTGAAATTTATGAACGGATTATGCAGAGGCGGCAGGAACGTCGGAGAGAATGGGTCGAGCGTCGTCAGGATCGTCGCGAGGACTTTAGGGACCGACGAGAGGATCGTCGGGATTTCCGGGAAGATATCCGGGACAAACGTGAAGATGTTTGGGATCGCCGAGAAGACCGATTTGACCGTCGGGATGGAGCCCATGAGCGGGTAATCGAAAAAAGACAAGAGATGCGAGATCGACTTTCTGAAACAGAAGCGAGCCCAAGGGCTACCGAGAGGATCGGCCGGAATATTGAACGGTTTGAAGGAAAACAGGGTATTCAGCAGGATACAGGGGGTCTCCGAGGACCGGGCGGTGGAGCTCGTAGGAGTGGAGGAGGAGGGCCTCGCGGTGGCGGTGGCCGTCGATAGCACACTCTCAGACCTTGATCTCGTACGCCAGGTCCAAGAACAAGATGACCTCAAGGCGTACGAGGTCTTGGTCAAGAGGTATGAAAAGGAGGCCTTTGGGCTTGCTTACACACTCGTTGGAAGCCGGGAGGATGCGAAGGATGTGCTTCAGGAATGTTTTTTCAATCTCTATCTCTCGCTCAAAAACTTCCGAGGAGAATCGAGCTTCCGAACCTACTTCTTCCGGGTCCTTGTGAACCGCTGTCGCGATGAACAGAGAAAAAAGAGTGTTTGGGGAAGGATTATTCTTAGGACTGTTCCGATGACAGAGGAAGAAGAGGAAAGTCTTGAGGGGGTGACGCTCAAGACCCCTTCAGAGGAGTTGGCCCAAACAGAGCTGGGTCAAAAAATAGAAGAAGCGATGAAGGGACTTCCCTGGAGGCAACGGACTGTTTTCGCTTTGAAAATGATCGACGGAATGAAAATCCGGGAGATCGCAGAACTCACGGAACTGACTCCCGGGGCGGTAAAGGCAAATATTTTCCATGCCATTTCAAAGATGCGGAGTGTGTTGCAAGACTATTTGGAGTTATCAAAGGGGTGATCACGATGTCGTGTGAAACCATTGAGAAGTCGCTTATCGGTTACCTGGATCAGGAACTGGACCGAGAGGAGGAAACGGTCGTTCGGGACCATCTCACCCAATGCGCCTCCTGTTCACAAAGATTAAAAGAAGTGGAACAGTTGAGGAGCGTTCTGTTACAAGACGCCTCCGCTTCTGATTCCCTTTTCGAGGAGATGCGGAGGACCCTTTTTGAAAGGATCCGGGATTCCCGCCCCTCCAGGGAGATGGTGCTTCCCGTTCGCCGCAGAAGTTGGGCCCCTCTCTGGGTGCCGGTGACCCTTTCGCTCATGCTGCTCATCGGTGTCTGGATTGTCCCGGGTCGTTACCAAGAATTCGCAATGAAGCGGGACCTTACAGCACTTGCCAAACTTGAAGAAGGAGCCACCAGCCTTTACCCAGAAGGGGTAGAGTCTCTTGAAGAAGAGTCTGCGGCGGTCGATGAATACCTGATGCTTGCCCAAATGGAAGGGGAAGCCTCTTCCGATGACCTTGAAGAGGACCTCGAACTCCTGAATGCTCTAGGGGAAGGAGACGATCTTTCAGAAGAGGAACTGGAAGAAATTGAAGAGGAGATCGCTTCCTTGGACGAAGAGGCCTTGAGCTAACACCTCTTTGACTTTTCTCGCACCTGCTCCCTTGCTTTTTACCCTCACTTTCCATTGACAAAAAACCGCTTTCACGCTATTATAATAAGAAATGTATTACCCAGTCAATCTTGACGTTAGGGAAAAAAGGTGCCTTGTGGTGGGAGGGGGGGAGGTTGCCTACCGAAAGGTCAAGGGTCTTCTCCGGGCCGGTGCGTTACTGACCGTGGTGGCCCCCCAACTTGGGGAGAAACTGAAACGGCTCGGTAAGGCAGGGCGGATCCGTGTACTTCAGGTTCGCTTTAAGGAAAGGCACCTCAAAAACCACTTTCTTATCATTGTTGCAACGGATGATCCGACGACGAACTCGTTTATCGGAAAACTCTGCCAGAAAAAAAATCTTCTTGTCAATGTTGTCGATCAACCGGAAGATTGCACCTTCACTGTGCCGAGTCTTTTTAAGCGGGGCCCTTTGACCATTGCCATCTCTACAAACGGGTCAAGCCCTGCCCTTTCCAAGAAGATCCGGAAGGACCTTGAAAAAAAATATGGGAAGGAATTTGGTGAATTCTTGGATCTCATGGCTGAAATGCGAAAGGAAGTCATCCGACGAATCCCTTCTTCACGCAACCGGAAGCGGCGTTTTGAAAAAGTGATTTCCTCAAACGTCCTTACCCTTCTTCAAAAGGGAAAGCGCCCTGAAGCCAAAAAGAGGATCCGCGAGATTCTTTACGGGGGATCTGTTTCATGACCGCTCCCCTCAGTCTTTTTTGCAGCATGGCCACCCTCTACCTTTTAGGAGGTGTGGTCTATCTCCTCTATCTGGCGACCGAAAAGAGTCCGCTGTTAACACTCGGGAAAGGGATTTGGGTTATCGGGTTCATTTGCCATTCTCTTTTCTTGGGATTTTTCCTTTTCAAAGAAGGACGTCTCCCAACAGCCGGCATTTTTGAAGCGACCACCTTTTTTGCGTGGGCCGTCGTATGGGCATCCTATCTCTCAACGTTTCGGTATCGGATTCAGGTGTTGGGGGCGTTTGTGCTTCCCCTCGTCTTTTTTCTCATTTTGGTGGCCAGTTTAAACGTCCATCAGAAAGTATTTTGGAACGGTTCCTTTTCTACATTCTATTTCGGACTTCACACGGCACTTCTTTTTGTCAGTTACGCCGCCTTTGCACTCACCTTTATCACGGGGTTCATGTACCTTGTGTTAGAGAGGCAGATTAAGCAGAAGACCACCGGGCGTTTCTACCGAGGACTTCCTTCCCTGGACGTTTTGGAGGAGGCGAACGGTCGATTTCTTACATTAGGCGTTTTTCTTTATTCTCTCGGAATCCTCTTCGGTCTTCTTTGGACGAGGGCCACTGTCGGTTTTTCGATCGGGTACGACCCGAAGGTGATCGTCTCCTTTCTCACATGGGCCTTGTACGTTTCTCTTTTGATGAGCCGATGGTTTGCTTGGGTGAGGGGAAGGAAGGTCATGCTCTTTTCCATTCTCCTTTTTGGTTGGGTCATTCTCACCTTTATTGGGGTTCAACATCCGGTCTATCTTTCCATGGCGAGTCTCCCATGAGCCAGAAACAATTCGTCGTCATCGGTTTAAATCATAAGACCGCTCCTGTAGAGCTTCGAGAGCGCTTTGCGGTGACTCCTTCAAGACTCCCTGTGCTCCTTTCCGCATTCGGCGATTATACGGGACTTGCCTCATGCGTTTGTCTTTCAACCTGCAACCGGACCGAGTTCTATATGCTCCTCTCGAGCCTGGACGGCGAACTCGAGAGAGTAAAATCGTTCCTCGCCGAGTACCACAAGATTGAGAGAGGCCAATTTGAGAATGCCCTCTATGTTCATCCTGGCGAAAGAGGAGTGGAGCATCTCTTTAAAGTTGCCTCGGGGCTCGATTCGCTGGTTCTCGGGGAAAGCGAAATTTTGGGGCAGGTGAAGCAGGCCTATTTAACGGCCCAGGCCCAAAGAAAACTTGAGAAAGCACTTCATCTTCTGTTTCAGCGTTCTCTCCGCGTTGCCAAAAAGGTTCGCACCGAAACCGGGATCGGAAGAGGCCTCTGTTCGGTCGGGTCGGTGGCGGTGCTTATGGCGGAGAAGATCTTCGGGGACCTCTCGCAGCGGACCATTATGGTGATCGGGGCGGGCAAGATGGGAGAACTTACGGCGCGACACCTTCTCAAGGCTGGAGCGAGTTCTATTCTCGTATCGAACCGTTCGTTTTTGCGTGCAGAGGAATTGGCGAAGCGGTTAAAGGGAGTTGCCATTCATTTTGATCACCTTTTCGAAAGGATGGAAAAGGTCGACATCGTCATCAGTTCAACCGCCGCACCCCATTTTGTCGTGACAAAGGAGGAACTTCTCCCTTTGATGAAGAAACGGCGCGGTCGACCCCTATTCCTCATCGACATCGGGGTTCCACGAAATATCGAACCGGCGGTAGACCGGATCGAGAATGTTTTTCTCTACAACATCGATGATCTTGAAAAGGTGACCCGTTCCAGTACCCTCGAGAGGGCTTTAGAGATGGAAAAGGGTCTCGCGCTTATTCGGAGAGAAACCTTGAAGGCGGCGGCACTTCTTCAGGCAGCCTCTTCTCATGGATAGCATCACGATCGGCACAAGGGGAAGTCGCTTAGCGCTTTCCCAAGCCGAAGAGATCCAGAAGAAACTCAAGCATCTTTTTCCAAAGAGCGATTTTCAACTCAAACGGGTAGAAACGCAGGGCGACAAGACAGAGAAGCTTCTTCAACGTCATTCTGAAACGGTCGGTTTCTTTACAAAGGAACTGGAAGAGTCACTTCTTGAAGAGAGCGTCGATATTGCGGTTCATAGTCTGAAGGATCTCCCGACCGTCGCTCCTGAGAAATTGCGAATTGCGGCGATCACGAGACGTGAAAATCCGCAGGATGCGCTCGTGACAACAGATGGGCGTTCTCTTTCAGCGCTACGGAGCGGGAGTAGGATCGGGACAGGGAGCGAACGGAGGAAGTTACAGCTTCTCCATTTCAATGGCACCTTTGAGGTGGTGGGGATTCGTGGGAATCTGGATACGCGACTTCGAAAATTGGAAGAAAAAGGGTTTGATGCACTCGTCTTAGCGATGGCGGGGCTTCGTCGATTTGGGGTAGATCCGAAAAAAGTTTGGCCAATTCCTTTGGACATCATGCTTCCTGCACCCGGACAGGGGGCCCTTGCAGTTCAGGTTCGGAAGAAAGACCGTGAATTAGGAGAAATGGTTTCTCAGTTGGATGATCTTGAAACAAGGCGGTGCGTGACGGCGGAACGTGCTTTTCTTTCCCGTCTCGGAGGAGGGTGTCAACTCCCCCTTGGAGCGTTAGGAACCCTGAAAGGGAAAGCGCTCGTCTTGGAAGGAGTCCTTTTGGGGGAGGATGGACAAAGGGAGATCCGTGCACGTCTGAAAGGGACTCCCGAAGATTCGGAAAAAGTAGGAGAAAAATTAGGAGACCAATTTTTTGAGATGGGGGCGGAGGAACTTTTGAATGGCAAAGGGTAAGGTGACACTTGTCGGAGCGGGTCCGTGGGACCCCGGCCTTCTGACCTTAAAGGGAAGAGAGCGTCTTGAAGAGGCCGAGGTGGTTCTTTACGACGACCTTGTGAATCCCTCTCTTCTCCGGTATGCCCCAAAGGAAGCGAAAAAAATTTATGTAGGAAAGAGGGGAGGGATCAAGTCGACGTCGCAGGAGAAGATCCACCGTCTTCTTTTGAAGTTCGCAAAAGAGGGGAAGAAAATTGTTCGCCTCAAAGGAGGAGATCCGCTCCTTTTTGGAAGAGCCTCTGAAGAGCTTCTCACACTTGCCAAGCATAAAATCCTTTTTGAGGTGGTTCCGGGTGTTTCGAGCGCTGTGGCCTGCCCCGCGTATGCCGGGATTCCGATTTCAGACAGACACTACGCCTCCAGCGTCGGCATCATCACAGGGACCGAACGACCGGACAAGGAGACCTCGAGCCTCCGATGGGGGAAACTTGCAACTGGCGTAGATACCCTCGTTGTTTTGATGGGGGTTCGCATGCTTCCTGAAATTGTTGAGAAATTGATCAAGAACGGCAGGTCTCCGAAGACGCCTTGTGCGCTTATTCGATGGGGGACAAGTTCCCGACAGAACACGATCACTGGCACACTTGCAACCATTGTCCGCGCCTCAAGAAGAATAACCCCACCCGCTGTTTTTGTGGTGGGGGAGGTCGTTCGTCTTCGCCGATTTTTGAACTGGTATGAATCAAAACCCCTTTTCGGGAAAAGGATTCTTGTCACCCGCCCCAAGGGGCAGGCGGAACAATTTGCAAGGATCCTCGAAGAGAAAGGGGCGGAGGTTCTCACACTTCCAACGGGCGAAATCATGCCGCTTGGAAAAGAAAGGGAATGGAGGGCGCTCATTTCTTCTCTCTCCACATACGACTGGTGTTTTTTTAACAGCGTGAACGGTGTAGCCCTCTTTCTCATCTACTGGGAGAAGTTCGGGGGATCTTTGAAGGGGATCGCACATGTTAAAATCGCGGCGATCGGGCCGAAAACGAAAGAAGCCCTTGAAAAAGGGAATCTCACCGTCTCGCTTCTTCCAAGAAGATTTACCCAAGAAGGCCTTGTGGGAGAGATCCGCAAGAGACGGATTGAGCTTCGAGGAAAAAAGGTACTCCTTTTTCATGCAGAGGGGGCACGGACCTTTCTTTCCTCTTCTCTTAAAAAGAGGGGAGCCTCCGTGAAGGTCATCCGTCTTTATGGCTTAAAGAAAACAAGCGTCTCGGCAAAGTCGGTTTTGGAGACACTTCGAAGGGGAGGCATTGATATCATCACCTTTACAAGTTCCTCCTGTGTAGACTACTTTTTTGATTTTTTTCCAGGGGTGACCCCTAAGGCCTTGATCGACGGGACAGCGGTTGCCTCGATCGGTCCGGTCACCTCCAAGCGGTGTCGCGACCTCGGTCTTCGCGTCTCCATCGAAGCAAAGCGTCACACGACAGAAGGGCTTCTTGAAGCGATGATCAACCCAGCGAAAGGAAAGTGAACATGGGATTTCCGATGACACGATTAAGAAGACTACGCCGTAAAGAATCGCTCCGGCGACTTGTTCGGGAAACAACACTCACGGTGGACCATCTCATCATGCCCCTTTTTGCCGTCGAAGGGAAAGGGGTCCGCTCTCCGATCCCTTCACTCTCCGGGCAATTTCATTTATCGGTGGATGAACTCGTAAAAGAGGCAGAGGAGATTCGAAGTCTGGATATCCCTGCCATTCTCCTTTTCGGGGTTCCCGACAAAAAAGATAGCCTTGGATCGGGGGCCTATGCCAAAGACGGCATCGTCCAAAAAGCGGTAAGAACCATTAAGGAAGAGGTGGAAGATCTTTTGGTGATCACAGACGTTTGTTTGTGCGCTTATACAAGCCACGGTCACTGCGGCATCGTTGAAGAAGGGGGGAGGGACGAATTCCGGATTGAAAATGACAAAACCCTTGAGCTTCTTTCGCAGGTCGCCCTTTCCCAGGCAGAGGCGGGGTCCGACATGGTCGCCCCCAGTGATATGATGGACGGTCGGGTCGGGGTCATTCGGAAAAAATTGGATGAGCATGGATTTTCAGAGATCCCGATTCTCTCCTATTCCGCCAAGGTTACGTCTGCACTCTATGGCCCTTTCCGAGAAGCGGCGCACAGTGCCCCGAGTTTTGGCGATCGCTCGACCTATCAGCTTGATCCTGCCAATAGCGATGAAGCACTCCGGGAGATGCGTTTAGATCTTGAGGAGGGGGCCGATATTTTGATGGTGAAGCCCGCGCTCCCTTATCTTGATCTCATCTATCGCGCCAAACAGCAGTTTAAGGTCCCTCTCGCCGCGTATTGCGTGAGCGGAGAGTATGCGATGGTCAAGGCGGGTGCAAGAGCGGGATTCTTGGATGAGGATCGGGTGAAGCTTGAACTTCTCACCTCTATCCGACGTGCCGGAGCCGATATGGTGATTACCTATTTTGCGAAAGAGGTTGCTTCACTTCTTAAAAACAAAAATGATGAAAGCCACACTCACCTTAAAACCGTCTCGCACAAAAAGTGAAAGACTCTGGGAAGAGGCGAAGTCGTTAATTCCGGGAGGGGTCAATAGCCCTGTCCGCTCTTTTCGGGCGGTCGGTGGGACGCCCCTTTTCATCGACCGTGGCTTCGGTTCCAAGATCTACGATGTCGACGGAAAAGAGTATATCGACTATGTCATGAGCTGGGGCCCACTCATTCTCGGCCACGCGAACGCGGAACTGACCGACGCGCTTCGGAAGGTTCTCATGAAGGGGACCAGTTTCGGCGCCCCGACCGAGGGAGAAGTAGAACTTGCCCAGCATATTCGAGACTTTATGCCGTCTCTTGAAAAAGTCCGCCTGGTTTCTTCTGGGACGGAGGCGGTGATGAGCGCCCTGCGGCTTGTGCGGGCTTTTACGCGTCGGGAAAAGATCCTTAAATTCGAGGGATGTTACCATGGTCATGTGGACACCCTTCTGGTCAAGGCGGGTTCAGGGGCTCTGAGCACCGGTGCTCCGACAAGCGCTGGTCTTCCGCGGGGGCTTTTGGAGAAAACTCTTATCGCCTCCTACAATGATCTTTCAGCCGTTCAATCCATTTTTGAAAAGGAGGGAAAAGAGATTGCCTGTGTGATCGTCGAACCGATTGCAGGAAATATGGGGGTCATTCCTCCAAGAAGTGGATTTTTGGAACTCCTCCGAGAAATCACAAAGCGGTACAATACCCTTCTTGTTTTTGACGAGGTCATCACCGGCTTTCGAGTGGGACTGGGAGGGGCTCAGGAGCGTTACGGGGTAACCCCGGATCTTACGATTCTTGGGAAAATCATCGGAGGGGGGCTTCCGATTGGTGCCTTTGGGGGAAGAAAAGAGATCATGGATCTTCTTGCGCCGGAAGGCCCGGTGTATCAAGCGGGGACCCTCTCAGGAAATCCTCTTTCTGTGGCCTGCGGCAACACGATGCTTAAAATCCTTTCAAGGAAAAACACTTATGAGGTGCTGGAAGAAAAAGGAGCCTCTTTGGAAGAAGCGATCCAGAAAGAATTCCTGAAAAGAAAACTGAAAGGGTTTGTTTCAAGAGTCGGCTCGCTCTTCACCCTTTTCTTCGGCATCTCCTCTGCCGCGACCTATCAGGATCTTGAAACATTGAACAAGAAGCAGTACAAGCGTTTCTTCCACGAGTGTCTTAAGCGAGGAGTTTATTTTCCACCCTCCCCTTTTGAGGCCTCTTTCCTGAGCCTTGCCCATTCCGCGCAAGATCTTGAAAAAACAAAAGAGGTCTTTTCAGAAGTGCTTAGGATCCTTTCATGAAAAAGACCGAGGGATTCATTAAAGATCTTTTTGATCGGATCAGTCCTCGGTACGACCTTTTTAACACCGCCTCGACCTTTTTCTTAGACCGGTATTGGCGGAAGTGCGCCTCCCGAACTGTGGAAAAGGAAGATGCAAAAATTCTTGATGTTTGTACCGGTACAGGGGAACTTGCTCTTCAATTCGCGGCACGGCTCAATGGAAAGGGGCAGGTGGTGGGAGTCGATTTCTCCAAGGGGATGCTTGAGCTTGCCCGGAAAAAACTTAAGCGGCTCGGAAAAGAGGAAAAGATTTTGCTTCTCATGGGCCAAGCCGAGCACCTCTCCTTTCAAGAAGGGGTTTTCGATTATGTTACAAGCGGTTTTTCCATGCGAAACCTCATCGATCTCGATCAGGGGCTAAGGGAAATGGTTCGTGTGCTCAAGTCAGGAGGTCATGCGGTCATCTTGGAAATCAATCGCCCAAGCAATCACGTGAGCGGCCTTTTTTACCGATGTTACCTGAAAGGGGTTGTTCCGATTATCGGATTTTTAACCTGCGGCAGGCTCTACCCCTTTCTTTATTTAAACAATTCCGTCATCGGTTTTCAGACACCCGCGGAATTCTGCGGGAGGCTCCGTTCGGCCGGTTTTCGGCAGGTCTCCTTCAGGGCTCTTCCGCCGGGAGCCATTGGGTTATATGATGCAGTCAAGTAATGCAAAAGAGAAAACGGTGACTCTTTCAGACATTTATCGACCGATTGAAAAGGAACTCGTCGAGGTGTCCCGGGAATTTGAAAAGGAACTGAAGGGGTACGATGGTTTCAGTTCCATAGTCCTTGAGTTTCTTTTAGGAGACCGGGGAAAGATGCTTCGGCCCGCCCTCGTCCTTTTTTCGGCACAAATCGGCGGTCAATTCTCCCACTGCATTGTAAAACTCGCAACGTCGATCGAGTTACTCCATACGGCCACCCTCATCCATGACGATGTCCTGGATGAGGCGATGCTCCGCCGCAGAAAAGAAACCCTCAATTTCCGATGGGGCAACGAGATCTCGGTGGTATTGGGGGACTACGTGTACGCTAAATCTTTCATCATTCTTTCGGAACTCCGTGAGATGAAAGTATTGCAGGATCTCATTGAAACGGCAAAGGTGATCTGTATGGGGGAGTTGGGGCAGTTGGTCGCCCGCTACGATTTTTCCCTTTCCGAAGAGAAATATGTCACGATGATCGAGCGGAAGACCGCCTCCCTTATTTCCCGCGCCTGTGAGCTAGGTGCTTATTTAGGGGGTGCCTCCAAGGAAGAAGTCGAACGTCTTTCCCAATATGGTCTTTATTTCGGGATCGGTTTCCAAATTGTGGATGACTGTCTGGATTTGGTGGGAGACGAAGAGAAGATGGGAAAGTCTCTCGGGACAGATATTCAGAAAGGGAAGCCGACTTTGCCCCTCATCTATCTTCTTCAAAAAATTTCTGACGCTGAAAAGAAAAAGATTAAAGAGATCATTCAAGAATCTCAGAACGGAGAAGCGGCAGATGAAATCCGCCGTCTGGTGGCCAGACATGGGACAGTGGAGCGCTCTATGGAGCGAGCCCGCGCCTATATGCAAATGGCGAAACGAGAGGTCGCCGATTTGAAAGTGCGTCAGACGCAAGAAAGTCTTGCCCACCTTGCAGAGTATACCTTGACCCGCAGCCACTGACCCTCAAAAGGAGGATGCTCATGGGAAATATCGGATTTGGAGAACTTCTGATCGTTTTGGCCATTATCCTTGTTCTCTTCGGAGCGAAGAGGCTCCCTGAAATTGGAAAGGCCTTGGGAGACGGCATCCGGGAGTTTAAAAAAGCGGTACAAGGCGAGAAGCATGAAGAAAAAGACGAGGATAAGAAAGGGAAGAAATAATAAAGAGGGGAACTCACTTAAACGGATGATGATGCATTCGTTCATCGTCATACCGTTTATCATCGCCGTCTCTTGTGCGATGCTGGTTGCAGCGATTCGGCTTTTAACACGTGAAAAGCAAACAGTCTATGATCTTTTGGAAGATGTAAAGGTGGGTGGCGCAACAAAGCGCTGGCAATCAGCCTTTGAGCTCTCTAAGATGTTAGTCAATCCGGGCCTCATTCCGGAAGAGGAAAGCTTCACCCAAGAAATGACAAGCACTTTTAGAAAATCAAAACAGGATGACCCTCGTGTCCGCCAATACATAGCGCTTGCCATGGGGCGAACAGGAAAGGCCACATTCTTTGAGCCCTTAACGGAAGACCTTTTGAACGAAAAACAGGAAAATTTACCAGCAGTGATCTACGCGATCGGGATGCTTAAAGACCAGCGTGGCGCCGCTCTTCTAAACCAATTTTTGAATCATCCTGATGCCCGCATTCGTTCCATCACTGTTGTTGCACTCGGAAATATCGCCCATCCCTCATCGATTGACAGATTAAGAAAAGTACTGTATGATGCTGAGCCTAACGTTCAGTGGGGGGCGGCCATATCCCTCGCAAAGATGGGCGATGGTACAGGAAAACCGATCATTTTAAAGATGCTCGACCGTGAATACCTTTCCGCATTCCCAGAAGTCGATTCTGAAGAACAAAATTATCTTCTGCTCTCCGCAATCGAAGCAGCTTCTTTATTCGATGAACCGGAATTGAATGCAGAGCTTCTACGACTCTCAAAAACGGATAGCAATATGAAAGTTAGATCCGCCGCTTTAGAAAAATTAAAATGACCGTGCCTAATCCTCTGCAGGGGGACGCGGAAAACAAATCCGTCGTTGCCACCCCCATCACCCGCCAAGAACAAACGGCGTCCACCGAAGTGATGGACAGGCGTTCATTCCTAAAACTTTTGTTCTTGGGCTGGGCCGCGTTCGCAGCTGTCGCTGCGGGTTTTGGGACAATGCTACTCCGATATCTCTTTCCGAACGTCCTCTTCGAACCCAAGCAATCGTTTTCAGCCGGTTTTATCGGCGATTACAACGTCGGTGAAGTCTCCGAACGTTTCAAGAAACAGCATCGCGTGTGGATTGTTCGTGATTCCGAAAAAATCTTTGCCCTCTCAACTGTGTGTACGCATCTGGGGTGTACCCCGAATTGGCTGCCGAATGAGAATAAATTTAAATGTCCTTGCCATGGAAGCGGATATTATCGGACAGGGATCAATTTTGAAGGTCCGGCACCTAGGCCGTTAGAGCGATTCAAAATATCTTTGTCGCCCGACGGTGAAATCATCGTTGATAAAACCGTAAAATTTCAGCAAGAAAAGGGGGAATGGTCAGATCCCGACTCATTTATCGTGACTTAAGGAGAGAAATCGATGGCGAATTCAGGCGATAAGAAAAATATTTTGGGTAGAATTGCAGAAACTCAAGTCGTAAAGTCTATCTTTCGCACCGGTGTTCCCCGCTCGCGCCGTCAGCGGATGATGATCATTTTAAACGATGTCTTTCTCCACCTCCATCCGGCCCGGCTACCGGTGAGTGGTGTGAAACTCAAATACACCTGGTGTATGGGCGGCCTTTCGTTTTTTATATTCCTCGTTTTGACGGTCACAGGGATACTTCTTATGTTTTACTACAGGCCTACGGTTGAGTACGCTTACGGGGATATGATCGATTTGAGAGAGCAGGTTCCTTTGGGAATCATGCGGGAAATCCATCGATGGGGTGCACACCTCATGGTCATTTCCGTCTGGCTTCATATGTTTCGCGTTTTTATGACGGGAGCGTATAAACCTCCCAGGGAATTCAACTGGGTGGTTGGCGTGATTCTCTTGGTACTGACCATGCTCTTAAGTTTTACGGGGTATCTCTTGCCTTGGGATCAATTGGCGATCTGGGCGATTACGGTAGGGTCCAATATGGCTGGGGCAACACCCTTCGCCGGGGCATTGGGCCCAGGATCCTCACTTCTCGCCCTGGGTGATGTGAATTTTATCACCCCCTCGAGTGACGCCCGTTTCGCTCTTCTTGGCGGTCGATTCGTTGGAGAAGGGGCCTTGTTGCGATTCTATGTTCTGCATTGCATCGGCCTTCCTTTTATCATCATGATTTTTATGTCTGTTCATTTTTGGCGTGTTCGAAAGGACGGGGGCATTTCAACACCATTATAATATGGAAGCCTTTAAAGACTTCGTAAATCACGTGACAAGACCGCGGGTCCTTTTTCCTCTCCTGCTTGTTTTCACAGTGTTGATGTTCCCGCCAAATGAAATCTTGTTCAAAATAAACAAAAAATTAAGGCTCTACAAACTTTGGACCCGCATGGGGGGCATCATCTTCTTTTCGCTCATGATCGCATTCTTTGCCTTTGGTTTAACCGATCCTAATTTTAAGAAAATCGTTACAAAGCCGGACAATGTCCCTATTGTCGGCCTCTTATTTCTGGTCAACTTCTTTTTATGGGTCAGTATGAAACAGGCCTATGAGAACGATGCCAGGATGGACGAGGGGAAAGAATCGAGTGAGGCCGGAGATGCCAAAGAAAAGGTGCTGGTTTGGCCTGACCTTGTTTATATCGAATTCATCTCCCTGATTCTCTGTACGATCCTTTTGATGGTGTGGTCGATTCTACTTAAGGCCCCTCTGGAGGAGCCGGCCAATCCAACCGTGTCTCCTAACCCGTCGAAGGCCCCCTGGTATTTTTTAGGTCTTCAAGAGATGCTGGTTTACTTCGACCCCTGGCTCGCGGGTGTCGTCTTTCCGACGGTGATTATTTTGGGGCTCATGGCGATTCCTTATTTAGACAGTAATAAAAAAGGGCGCGGCTATTATTCCTTTAAAGAGAGGAAAATGGCGATTTCCATTTTTGTAACGCTTTGGCTTCTCTTTTGGATTTTTTTAATCACCGTTGGAACATTCCTTCGCGGTCCAAATTGGAATTTCTTTGGCCCCTTTGAATATTGGGATGTCAATAAACTGGAGGTCTTAACAAATGTAAATCTGTCGGAATACTTTTATATGATTTGGTTTAAACGTCAAGTGCCACAAAATATAATCCTGCGGGAGCTGCCAGGATTTTTCCTCATGGTCTCTTACTTCGGCATCTTACCTCCGTTACTCGCGAAGACACTTTTTAGAAATATCTTCAAAAATTTAGGGGCATTTCGCTATAGCGTCTTTGTCGTATTACTCCTCATCGCAGCGAGTCTGCCGATGAAGATGTTTTTGCGGTGGGCTTTCAATATTAAATATATCATCGCCATCCCCGAGTTTTTCTTTAATATATAGAGAAAAAAGTGCTGCCCGACGAACGACACTACAATCGAAACAAGTTAAACCTCATCTTTTCCATATCAAGCATCCTCCTATTGCTTTCCCTCGGGTGGCTTTTCTTGAGCGACTATGTGCGTCAGTGGAAGCACCATCAGACAGAGTTCCGGACCCTTGAAATCGCAAAAACGAAAGCCAAGTATGAAGAGGCGCATCGCGCCCTTGAAAGTCAGGAAGCGTACCAGGCCTTGTTGAAGGAGATAAAGGAAGCCCGGAAGGATTACGAGGCGAGTCGCTCTGGCCTTGAAGACCTCAAAAAAGAGATCGTCCATTTACGTGCTAAAAGAGATTTGACCGAGCAGGAACTCAAATTTGCAAAGTCTGAACTGGATGCAGCACGATACCGTTATGAGTCTGCAAAAGCGCAGCCATCAGAAAGCCTTGAAGAGGCCAAAGCGGACTTTCTCAAGTATGACAAAAAGGTAAAAGACCTTCAACTCGTTGTCGAAGAATCGAATCAAAAATTAAAAGACAAGGTTGCGATTATCGATCGCTCTTCAGAAAGTCTGCGAAACCTTGAACGCGATCTGCACCAGATGACTTCGCAAAAAGACGTTCTAGAGAGAAAACTTAAGATCATTGATCCGTCAGCGATGTCGCTTGCCACCCGGATCGCCGACAAAGTACGCGATTTACCCCTCATCGACTTCGCCAATCCAAATGTGAAAATTCAGCAAATTGTTTTAAGAGACCTCACGGACAATGTCAATTTTATGCAGGTCCCGAAGGTGGATCGGTGCATCACCTGCCACCAGGGTATTACAAATCCCGAGTACAAGGATGCCCCTCAACCGTACAGGACTCACCCGAATCTTGAGTTGTATCTTGGTAAAAATTCACCGCATCCCTTAGAAGAACTTGGATGCACGGTCTGCCATGGAGGCCGCGGTCGTGGAACAGACTTTACCTCTGCAGCCCACACCCCCTCGGAAGAGAAGCAAAAGGAGGAGTGGAAAAGAAAGTACCAGTGGACGAGAATGGAACTTTGGGATGAACCGATGCTCCCTCTTCAATATGCGCAAGCAGGATGTTTCAAATGCCACGGTAACCAAGTCACCCTTCAGGGGGCTGAAAAACTGAATCTCGGAATACACTTGGTCGAGAAAGCAGGTTGCTTTAACTGTCATCTCATCAAACAATATGAAGACTGGCCTAGATCGGGACCTAGCTTAAGAAAATTAGACTCAAAATTAACAAAGGATTGGGCTTACCGATGGATCGAGAACCCGCGCTCTTTCCGGCATAATACCTGGATGCCTACTTTTTTTAACCAGTCGAATAACGGCGACCCCGAGTCGAAAAAGCGTACCCAACAGGAAATCCTGGCCATGGTCCATTATCTTGTCTCCGCCAGCGAACCGTTTGAAATGAAACCCCTCCCCGCTTCGGGAAATGCAGAAAGAGGAAAGGAACTTGTTTCTTCCGTGGGGTGTCTTGCCTGCCACCAGATCCAAAGGGTCGAAGACAACCAAGCGACAACACGGGATATCTTAAGACGCCAGCACGGGCCGAATTTAATAGGACTCGGTTCCAAGACAACGAAAGAGTGGCTTTACAATTGGCTCAAAGATCCTGCGAGGTACCATGCCCAAACGCGAATGCCCAATTTGCGACTGACAGATCAAGAAGCGGCGGATATCGCAGCATATCTTGCCTCCGATCGAAATGATGATTTTGACAAAAAAGTTGTGCCAGAAGTCAACGAACAAGCGATTGACGAGATATTACTGGGATTCTTAACCAAGATGGAAACACATACGGCGGCAAAACAAAAGGTCACGTCGATGGATTTGAATCAAAAGCTGAATTTTGCCGGTGAACGACTCATCAGTCACTACGGCTGCTATGCTTGCCACGATATCAAAGGATTCGAGCATGCCAATCCTGTCGGAACGGAACTGACGGAGGAGGGAAGTAAATCGGTCCATAAGCTTGATTTCGGGCTTACCCATCTTGACCATACCAATTTTGCGTGGTTTGAGCAAAAATTACGAAATCCGCGTATCTTTGATGAAGGCAAAGTGAAGGTGCCTGATGAGAAATTAAAAATGCCCAATTTTTATTTTTCTGAGGAAGAAAACGACGCATTGGTCACGGCACTCATGGGGTTTGTGGATGGCGCCTCTGTCGAAAGAAGGAAAATGCCGCGTACGACCCGGAACCTCCATCTCGAAGCGGGTCAGAAAGTCGTTCATCTTTATAACTGTCAGGCCTGCCATGTGATCGAGGGGGAGGGAGGAACGATCCGGGAAAGCATTCAAGAATGGCTTGTGAAGTACGACAATCGTTCCGAAAGTGAGGCGGATGCGCTAGTGACCAGTTTTAGCCCGCCGAATCTCATCGGTGAAGGCAAAAAAGTCCACACAGAATGGCTATATCATTTCCTTGAGCACCCAACCACCATCCGCCCATGGTTAAAGGTAAGGATGCCGTCATTCAATTTTAATGCCACGCGGTTAAATGCCTTGGTCAAATATTTTAATGAACTGGATAACGAAGAATTTCCCTTTACGGAGAGAGTCGATACAACCCTCACAGAAGAAGAGCACAAGGCCGCTCTCAAACTTTTCTCCAAAGAGTATTTTGATTGTGCGCAGTGCCACATTGTTGGAAATAAGATGCCTCCCGGTTCCCCTGACCGATGGGCCCCCAATTTTGCGTTAGCCAAAGAAAGACTTAAACCCCAGTGGATTATGGAATGGCTTAAGAATCCGGCCGCTCTACTTCCCGGGACGAAGATGCCGACCTATTTTGATCCAGCCACTTTTGAGGACTCTGGTCCTTCCGACATCTTAGAGGGAAACGAACATGAGCAGATCCGCGTATTGAGGAATTATTTATTATCCTTATCCGCAGAAAACGAGACAAAACCAATGATTTTACCCTCTGAATAAACCCGGGAATTGTGATGAAGAAAGTATCGATTTGCACTTTGCTCATGACATTGGCACTTTGCCTGTTTAGCACTCCTTGTGGAGCAGCGGAGTATGTTACAAATGCATCATTACCATGAAGCCCGATGAGAAGATAAAGGTAAGGGGTTTTATCGGAATTTCGTTATTGGGTAGGACAGAAGTCTGGCCCAGGGTACCCACCGAGTAAATTCCGGGGACGCGACACCTATTCAGTATTCTTAAGAAAGAGAGAAACATCCATGTTAAAAGAAGGAAAGGGATTTTTGTGCGTTGCCGCAGCAGTTCTCTTTTTAACAACGAGGGGATATACAGAGGAGGGGAGTGTGAAGATTACGCTTAAGACCACCAAGGGAGAGATCGGCGCCGAACTTTACCCGAAGGAAGCGCCAAAAACAGTTGAAAATTTCCTGACGCTTGCCCGTAAGGGGTTTTATAACGGGATTATTTTTCATCGCGTGATCCCGAAATTTATGCTTCAAACCGGCGACCCGACCGGTACCGGAATGGGAGGGCCGGGGTATACCTTTAAGGATGAATTTTCACCGAACCTCCGCCATGACCGACCGGGGGTCCTCTCCATGGCGAATGCGGGTCCGGATACAAACGGAAGCCAGTTTTTTATCACCGAAGTGCCGACCCCCTGGCTCGATGACCATCACTCGGTCTTTGGGCGGGTCACGGAAGGGATGGAGGTGGTGCATGCCATTGCAAACGTAAAGCGCGATGCGCAGGATAAGCCCCTGGAGCCGATTCGGATTGAGGAAATTGTGATAGAGGACCCATGAACCAGAAACAATTTAACCTGACGGGCAGAGGGGTGCCGGTCAATTTTCCACTTGACAAGTCAAGGCTTCTCAGGTATACTATTCTCTGTAGTAAATAAGGGATTAGAGATCTAGGACCGCAAGGTATAGATGAACTCACCTTGCGGTATTTTTATTCTGCCATTATTTACTATAAATGTTACGAAAAGGAGGTAGTGAGTAATGGCAAAAGGAATTGTCAAGTGGTTCAGTGACCAAAAAGGTTATGGATTTATTACTCCTGAATCGGGCAAAGATGTCTTCGTACATCACAGCGCGATTCAAGGGGATGGTTACAAGTCTTTAGCAGAAGGCCAATCTGTTGAATTTGATATCACGCAGGGCCCTAAAGGCGAACAGGCCACAAACGTGGTGAAACTATAACCTGAAAGGCCGCGGGCCCGGCTTGATACCGGGCCCGCTTTTTTCCCTCCCTCTTCATTTCTTACCTCATCCCGATTTCTCCACTTCTGCTATAATATGCTTCATGACCCAAAGCCCTCATTTATAGACATGTTGAGGATTATTTCTACACTCACATTCTTAGGTCTCGGTATTTTCTACCCCCTTTGCTTTTTGATTCATGCGAGGTCTCCTATAAAAGGGGGATTCCATCGGTTTCATTTGGGCATGCCGCTTGTGATGGGCGGGGTGGTTTCTGTTTATCTTCTGACCAGCGACCTTGCCTCTTTCACGAAGGGTCTTCTCATCCTATGGTTTTTCTCACTCGCCTTACTTACCTTTTTCTATTGGAAAAAAGAAACTCCTCAAGCTCTTTTTATCGTTTTCTCGACTCTATTGGGCCTTTTTGCTTTTGCTCGGACGCAATTAGAACTGCTTCCTCACCTTCCGTTTAAAGAAGGGATAACCGCTGTCAGTATCCTTGCAGGCCTCATCCTCTCTTCTTCTTTGCACAGCATGACCTTGGGGCATCATTACCTGAACGTCCGGGGGCTCCCCATCGACCATTTAAGGCGCGCCAATAACGTCCTTTGGACCTTACTGGGACTTCGAATCCTTTGGGACTTCTATTTTCTCTTTTTCGGGAAAATGCTGTACGGGGGGGACAAAATGACTACGATCAATTTTTTGATGGGAGTGGAGGGATTTCTATTATGGATTGGCATATGTTTCGGGGCACTCCTTCCTTTCATTGCATTATTTTTTGTGAAAGAGATTTTAAAATTCAAAAACACCCAGTCCGCAACAGGGGTCCTCTATGTCGTTTTAGTTTCTGTCCTCATGGGGGACCTTGCGTATAAATATTATTTGGTGAAGTATGGTGTCGCATTGTGAAATTTAAAAGGTGAAACGAAAAAGGCAAAATTACAATTAAAAATTCAAAAAAGCAAACTATTACATACCAATGCAATCAATGCAAACAGTCCTGTGAGGTGGAGGCTCGCCAAGGTGATCTGACTTGTCCTCATTGTGCCAAGCAAATAGGAAAAATTGATAGTCTCGACACCCTTTTTGATCGTTGTGCGCTTTGTCAATGTCTTCAGTTCTATCTCTCCAAAGATTTTAACCAAACCCTCGGATGTCTTGTGGTGGCGATCGGGATCGCTTTAGTTCCATGGACGTACGGACTGAGCTTGCCCATCTTCGCCCTCATCGATTGGATTTTGTACAAACGTGTTCCCACGATTGTGAATTGCTATCGATGCGGCAGCCTTTTTAGAGAATTTGACATCCCTAAGCATCTGAAACCCTTCAGCCACCCCCTCGCCATGCAATACGAGCGGTTCCGTAAATAATCATTCGCGTAGCCTTCTTGACAAAAACGGATCGTTATAGTAACATAGAATAATCAAAGAGGGGAGTAACCATGAAAAAGCGTTTTATTTTAATTGCCGTTATTGTTTTAGCGACGTTGTTCTTCATAGGGACACGTAGTGATGCGGCCTCACTCACCGGAAAAGCCACCTATCAGGGTGAAATCCCCAAGTTTAAAGGGATCAAAATGGAGGCCGACCCGGTCTGTTTGGCAAAACATTCGGGAGAGGTTTTCCCGGAAACCCTTGTCCTCGGCGACGAAACAACGAAGACCTTAGGAAATGCGCTTGTCCGCGTGACAAGCGGTCTTCCTTCTAAAACGTACCCCACCCCTACTGAACCCTTCGTGTTGACGCAGGAGGGATGTAGATACAGCCCGCACGTGATTTCCGTCATGGTGGGTCAACCCATCAAATTCCTAAATCCCGACGGGACCTTACACAATCTCCATGTGCTCCCTAAGATTAACGCAGAGTTCAACATGGCGATGCCACAATTCCGCAAAGAAGCCACAAAGACATTCGACAAAGTCGAAGTCGCCCCTTTTCCGATCAAGTGCGACGTCCACCCTTGGATGGGGGCCTGGATCACTGTCATGAACCACCCCTTCTTTTACGTGACACAACCGAATGGCCAATACAAGATTGATAACCTCCCGGCCGGCACCTATGAAGTAGAGGCCTGGCATGAAAAACTGCCTGCTCAAAAAGCGACGGTCACCTTGGCTGAGGGGGAGACGAAAGAACTTGACTTTACTTTCTCAAAACCCTAATGAATCCTCACCACGATTCCCACCGAATGCATGTCTTTCGAAAATATCTTTTCTCCATCGATCATAAAGTCATAGGGATTCAGTATGGATTGACATCCCTCTTTTTTCTTTTGTTCGGCTTTTCTCTCATGATGCTCATGCGCTGGCAACTTGCCTTTCCCGGCACGGCCATTCCTTTTATAGGGAAATTCTTTGGAGAAAGTAGGGCCCCGGGGGGGATTATGCTTCCAGAATTCTACAATGAATTAGGGGCGATGCATGGGACGATTATGGTCTTCTTGGGTGTTGTGCCGTTAGGGGTCGGCTGTTTTGGGAATCTCCTTGTTCCGCTTCAAATAGGCGCCCCGGATATGGCCTTTCCGAAGCTCAATATGGCGAGTTACTGGGTCTTTTTTCTTGGGGGTCTCACGATGCTCTTTAGTTTTATACTCCCCGGTGGGGCAGCCTCCTCCGGCTGGACTTCTTACCCACCCTTGGCCGATATCGCGACGATCGGACAGACGGTCTGGCTCATAGGGATGGTTTTTCTCATTACTTCCTCATTACTCGGATCCATCAATTTCATCACGACAGTCTTGCAACTACGAACAGAAGGCTTGACCTTTATGCGCCTCCCCTTTTTTGTGTGGTCTCAGCTCGTGACCGCATTTCTCCTCTTGTTGGCTTTTCCCCCTCTTGAAGCCGCGGGAATCCTGCAACTCATGGATCGTCTCGCCCACACCAGTTTCTTTTTACCAAGCGGTTTGATGATTAGTGGGGAGCCTTTAAAGGGTAGCGGGGGAGGGAGTGTCCTTTTGTGGCAGCATCTCTTCTGGTTCCTAGCCCACCCTGAAGTATATGTCATCCTACTTCCGGCAATGGGTATTGTGGCTGAAATTATCGCCAACAATATCCGAAAACCCCTCTGGGGGTACACATCGATGGTTTATTCGGTACTCTTTATTGGATTCATGTCGTTTATCGTCTGGGCACATCATATGTTTTTGACCGGGATGGGAACGGCGATGAGTTCGTTTTTCCAGGCGACAACGATGATTATATCGATCCCTTCCGTTGTGATACTCTCTTGTTTGTTCATTTCCCTTTGGGGCGGATCGATCCGATTGAACACGGCGATGCTCTTTGCTTTAGCGTTTCTGCCGATGTTTGGCATGGGCGGTTTGACAGGCCTTCCTCTGGGCCTTTCTGTCTCGGATATTCATCTTCATGACACCTATTACGTCATCGGCCACTTTCATTATGTGGTGGCCCCGGGGGTCATTTTTGCCCTTTTTGCGGGAATCTATCATTGGTTTCCCAAGTTTACGGGAAGACAGATGAATGAATTTTTGGGGAAACTTCATTTCTGGCCATCCCTTTTACTCATGAATGCCATATTTTTCCCGATGCTGATCCAGGGACTCGCGGGGGTCTCTCGCCGGTTGTATGACGGAGGACTCCAGTATGCCCATGCCCAAGGCGTTTTGTCTTTAAACAAAGTGAGCTCCTATTCGGCTTGGGCTTTGGCTGTGGCGCAACTCCCATTTATCTTCAATTTTGTCTTTAGTATTTTCAAAGGGAAAAAAGTGACGTCGGACAACCCGTGGGAAGCGACCACCTTGGAATGGCAGACGCCGACACCCCCCGGTCACGGCAATTTTGAGACAACGCCTACCGTCTATCGTGGTCCTTATGAATACAGTGTCCCCGGGGCCTCCAGAGATTTTACGCCGCAAAATGAACCTTAAATCGTGATGGATGCGATCCCTTATACTGTCAAAGCCCGGGAAGATACGGGGTTATACAACGCAAGACTCGGCATCTGGCTCTTTTTGGCTTCAGAAGTCATGCTCTTTGGCGCTTTGTTTGCCACCTATGTCATTCTTCGTTTGGGAGCCCTCCACTGGCCACTGGGGGCCAGTCTCTTAAGCATTCCCCTTGGTACTTTCAACACCGTAGTCCTCATTTCATCCAGTGTGACCATGGTCTTTGCCTGGGTTTCATTAAAGGAAAAGAACCTGGGGAAATATAAAATGTACATGGGGTTCACCATTATTTTGGCGGTACTCTTTATCGTTGTGAAATTATTCCTTGAATATATCCCAAAGTTTGAGCATCATCTCTATCCAGGTAAAAGCACATTTTGGGCCATTTATTTTACGCTCACGGGCCTCCATGCCCTGCATGTTCTTGGGGGTATTGGGGTGAATACCTATTTTTGGGGGCCTGGAGCCAACATGTGGCAATCCGAGCCAGAAAGATTTACAAACCGCATTGAAATTGCAGGTCTTTATTGGCACTTTGTCGATTTGGTCTGGATATTCCTATTCCCGATCCTCTATCTCTTATGAAAGATTCTAAAAAATATGTAGGTGTAGGACTTGCCCTCTTGCTCCTCACCGCCATGACGGTCACTGTCCGTAGACTTCATCTCGGTATCGCACTGGCCATTTTCATCGCGCTTTTGATCGCCACCTTTAAAGGATCTTTGGTCGCCTCCTTTTTTATGCATCTACTCTCTGAGAGAAAGATAATCCACATCCTTCTCCTTTCCACACTATTTCTTTTCATCGTCATGATGGGGCTCGTTCTCGTTGGTCGATTGAACGTTTATGAAGGACTCCGCCATGTCCCTTAAAGAGTTCCACATTGTCTTTATGACCTCCGCCGTCCTTTTATGCTTGGGATTTTCCTATTGGGGGTTTGTCCAATACCACGAACTTCGTGGCGCCTCTTACGTTGTCACAGCCATCCTGTCGCTCGTCACTGCCATGGGCCTTGTGATCTATGAAATCTCCTTTATCAAAAAAACTAAAACTTTGGTGTAGCGTCTGCTTCTCGCCTCTCAAGGATGATCCGATGAATATCGCCTTGCGGGCATCGGTCCTTTGTTTATTGGCCATTACGGTCGTGGTTTTGGCTCTCTTTGCAAAATTTTTCTTAAGTATTCGTAAACGCGAAAGGGGATGCGCTTCTTGAAACAATTCCTGCCCATTGTGGCCTCCGCACACGGATATGAAGTCGATAGGGTTATCTATCTGATTCACATCTTGATGTTTCTCCTCTTTATCGGATGGAGTGTGTATTTTGTTGTCGTTTTATTCAAGTTCCGAAGGAAAAGAAACCCGAAGGCCAACTATAAAGGCGTTCATTCCCATGTCTCAACAGTTGTTGAAATGGGGATTGTCCTGTTTGAGGCGGTAATCCTTTTAGGATTTTCCATTCCCTTCTGGGTAAAAAACGTCGTCGCCCTCCCCCGCGGGGGTGATGTCTTTGAAGTGAGGGTCAATGCGGAACAATTTGCTTGGAATATCCATTATTCCGGCCCTGATGGAATATTCGGTAAAACAGACTGGAAATTTTTTGACAAACAATCAAACCCGATGGGTCTTAGTCCCGATGACCCGGCTGGCATTGACGATGTCACTACCATTAACCAGCTGCACCTTCCTGTGGGCAAAACCGCTCTTATCTATTTGACTTCCCGTGATGTGATGCATAGTTTCTCCCTTCCGGTCATGCGCGTGAAACAAGATGTCATTCCCGGGATGCGCATCCCTGTTTGGTTCACCCCGATCCGAAAAGGATCATGGGAGATTGCCTGTGCGCAACTCTGCGGCCTAGGTCATTATCGGATGCGTGGCTTTTTAACCGTTCACAGCCTTGAAGAATTTAAGGCGTGGCTTTTAGAACAGTCTGCCTCCAGTGGTAAAGATGAAAAGCATGACGATTTCTGGAACTAACGTCGGATTAAGACATTTTTCAAAATTCACCTGTTTCTTTACCCTCTTTTTAATTTTTGTAGGGGGGATGGTGACAAGCACCGGTTCCGGTTTGGCCGTCCCGGATTGGCCGCTTTCTTACGGCACGCTCTTTCCTCCCATGGTGGGGGGCGTTTTCTATGAACATGGCCACCGGATGGTGGCAGCACTGGCCGGTTGTCTAACGCTTTGTCTTGCGATCTGGCTTGGCGTGGCAGAGAAAAGACGATGGGTTCGCACGTTGGGTTTTTGTTCATTCGCGGCTGTCGCTGTCCAAGGCCTGCTCGGCGGGTTGACCGTCTTATTTTTCTTACCAACCCCCATCTCTGTTTCTCACGCGGTATTGGCTCAAACCTTTTTTATCTTCACTATTCTTATTGCGTACAGCCAATCGAAAGAGCGGGAGTTGGCCGAGAAAAGCGCAAGGGATGTTGACCCCGTTAGAGATGGAATCTCTAACGGGGTGAACCCGAGGATCCTAAGATTGTCTCTTCTTTTCGGTATACTTGTTTATGTCCAATTGATATTGGGCTCACTCATGCGTCATACCGGTTCTGGTTTAGCCATTCCCGAAATTCTTTTCTTCATTCATCTTCTGGGCGCAATCGTTATTGCTATTGTGTTATGCTGGCTCAATAGGGTTTGCATAAAAATATACACAAAAGAGAGCCGTATCCTGTCTTCGCTTTTCCTACTTGATCTGCTGACGCTTGCTCAACTGTTATTAGGGATTTCGACCGTCTTGACCCAAAAGTCTGCGACCCTTACGAGTTTTCATGTCGTGACGGGAGCGGCGGTTTTGGGCGTGTCGGTTGTGCTTGTTTTACGAAGTGCACCACTCTCCTTTCAAGAAACGAAAAGACTTCTTTTAACTTAAGATGAAGAAAAAATATTTGTTAGCGTATCTCGAACTTTCGAAACCACGAATTCTTACATTGGTTTTGGTCACGACAACGATCGGCTATTATTTGGGTGCCAAAGGCCTCGTTGCCGTCACCCCTTACCTAAAATTGCTTATGGGAATTGCACTGACGTGTGGCGGCTCATCGGCTCTCAACCATTATCTGGAGCGGGAGTATGATTCTAAAATGGAGCGGACGCAGAATCGCCCAATCCCTTCTGGCGTGATCATGCCTTCGCACGCGTTAGCCTTTGGAATCTGTCTTGTCCTACTCGGCATAACCGTACTCTACACACAAGTCAATATCCTCGCCGCCTTCTTATGTCTTTTGGCCGCCTTTTTATACATTATGGTCTATACGCCGATGAAAAGAGTAAGCGCTTTGAGTACGACCGTGGGTGCCTTTCCCGGTGCGATACCGCCTCTGGCAGGTTGGGCTGCCGCAACAGGGACCCTCAACTTTGACGCAGGGACGCTCTTTCTCATCTTATTTATCTGGCAGCATCCCCATTTCTATGCCATTACCTGGATGTTCAGGGAGGATTATAAAAAGGCGGGTTTTAAAATACTGCTCAACATTGCATCTAACGGGGAGGCATCTTTATCACACATAAAGTGGTGCACACTGGCCCTCATTCCTGTCTCGATGATTCCCACACTGAGAGGCCTATCCGGTTATTTTTATTTAATAGGGATCCTATTGTCCGGTATTGCACTCCTCTTTGTGGCAAACAGTTTTGTCCGCTCTCAATCGAATGCGGATGGAAGGAAACTTCTTAAAGCAACGGTTATGTATATCCCCGCACTACTCATTTTAATTGTCTTGGATAGCACGTTTGCATCTCATCTGCCATGAAATTAAAAAACATTTTAATCGGTTTCATCGCTTGCCTTTTTCTCTCTTTATGCGTAGCCTTTTCTGTATTTCCATTTGTCAAAAAGTCCTCGATCCCCAAATTACCTCTCTTGGGGCAAGTGCAACATTTCATATTAAAGGATTCGGAGGGTCGAGAATTTAATTCCGATCAGTTAAATGGTAAGGTTTGGATTGCGAGTTTCTTTTTTACAACGTGCAGCGGGATCTGCCCCCTCATTTCGAAAAATATGGCAGCCTTAAGCCGCACCTTCGAGCAGGTGGAAGATATCACTCTTGTCTCGATTACCGTAAATCCTGATCAAGATTCCCCGAAGGCCTTGGCCCTCTATGCCAAGAAATTTGGGGATAAAAAGAATTGGTACTTTTTAACCGGCGCAAGGGAAGACATCACCGAGGTTGTCGTGGTGAGTTTTAAACTGGGCGACATTCAGGAACCCGTCTTCCATACTGCCTTTCTTCCTCTTGTGGATTCCAACGGGTTTATCCGGGGTTACTATGACGGTACAAAACAGGAAGAGATCGATCGATTGTTAAAAGATGCCGCACATCTTACCCACCGTTAACGCATGCCTGAATGCGACGTCAGCCATTTTCCTTATTCTCGGCTGGAAAGCGATCAGGGAAAAAAAGGAAAACGCTCATAAAAATTTTATGAGCGCCGCCTTAGGCGCGTCTTTCCTTTTTCTCTGCTTCTATCTTGCGTATCACCTCTCAGGAAGAGGCCTCACGCGCTATCCAGGCAGGGGACTATCAAGAATCATTTATTTTACCATTCTTCTCACCCATACCCCTTTAGCGGCGGTGATCGTTCCTTTTAGCCTTATGGCTGTTTATCATGCAGTGAGAAAAGACTTTGCATCCCATACGCGTATTACACGCTGGTTATTTCCCGTGTGGGTGTATGTTTCGGTAACGGGCGTTTTGATCTATTGGATGCTCTACGGGCTATGAGTAGCGGTTGATCAGCCAACCCAACATAAAGATGCCCACCCCCAACAGGAATACCTTGGGGCTCATCAGTGCCGGAAATTTTTGTAAGAATCCGATCAGAATAATCGATAGTCCTGCCGCTTGAATGAACTTCACAATATAATACACTTCGTGATCACTCTTTTTTTACTTCGGACATGTCGAGGACAATTTTCATAATATCGCCGAAACTTTGATTTTGGGTAATTTTCGTTTTCACAAAGTGAACGATACATCCTAAAAAAATAATGTGATAGGCCCAGATCGGGAAACGATGCGTATCTACAGCTCCGACGAGGACAAATAAAATAATCATAAAGAGTATATTTAAGACAATCGGTGGAAAGACCTTTCTTTTAATTGCGATTGAACGGCGGTGAAACTGAGGGTCCCGTTTATGATCAAGGACAGATTCTTTGATACCCATCCCCGTGCCCACGAAAAAGAAAATCACAAGCGTCTCTGTGAAAAGGTAAAGAATAGCCGTTAAGATCATGAATGACACGTGACTCGCCTCAAATACCGTAAACTTAAAAATTCCTTGGAAAAATGCTGTAATCAGAAAAATAAATGTGAAAAGGGTCATGATATAACAGGTCATCATGTAAACCCACATGGAGGGTTATCCC
The DNA here is from genome assembly GCA_016206785.1 of Candidatus Omnitrophota bacterium. Lineage (GTDB taxonomy): Bacteria > Omnitrophota > Gorgyraeia > JACQQV01 > JACQQV01 > JACQQV01. Next base: position 12,461 of record JACQQV010000011.1, on the reverse strand, counting down.
AGTTGGGATGAGGCAGGGTCTTTAGGGATGCCGTAAGGCGGGGTCTTTGTTTCCGTTAATTCTATTCTATATTTTTTCTCAAATTCTTCCGTCGGTAACATTTCAATCGCATCCCAGGTTAATTTGGTGCACACACGGGCGCATATCTGGCATCCAATGCATTCGTTGAATTTGATTTGAACCGGAGGGAGGGAAATCCCATATTTCTCCTTGGGGACTGTAGCGATACAATCCACCGGACAAAACGGGACACACGCGAGACACCCCGTGCAATTATCTTCATCAACGACCGCCACGAGTTTAGGCCTTCTCTTCTTCTCTGTAATCTTAGCAGGTAAGGGGGGAATATCTTTGTAATGATCGTACTCAGACGGCATGGAAGTTACTCTAACAAAAGGTCCTGTTTTTGTCAAACTTCTTGTGTGGCAGGCTCTTGCACGAGAGACCCCTTTCATGTTATACTAATTTCCTGTCTATTCAAAGGGGTTACAGATGTGGGTAAGATGAAGGTCGTGGTGGCAATGAGTGGTGGGGTGGATAGCTCGGTGGCCGCTTGTCTTCTTCACGAGCAGGGACATGAGGTGGTCGGGATGGCGATCAAGAGCTGGCCGGCAGAACTCTGCGGGGAAGAGCCCAAAAAGAGCTGTTATTCGCCGGAGGATGCCCGTTCCGTGGCCTATCAGTTAGGAATTCCTTTTTATCTGATCAATCTAGAGGAACTCTTTCGGGAAAAGGTTGTCCGCTATTTTGTTTCAGAATATGCTCAAGGGAGAACCCCCAATCCCTGTATTCCTTGCAATGACCATGTCAAATTCGGCGCCCTGCTCAAGAAGGCGCAAGGAATGGGGTATGAGTATATCGCAACAGGTCATTACGCAAGAGTCTCCTACAATCCAGACGCCCGACGCTATCACCTCAAGGAAGCGAAATATATTGAGAAAGACCAATCGTATGTCCTTTTCGGCTTGATGCAGGAAAAACTGAGTCACATCCTTTTTCCTGTCGGCGAAATGACTAAAGGAGAAGTCCGCGCGCAGGCCCGCCGGTTTGGACTTCGCGTGGCGGAGAAAGCGGAAAGTCAGGATGCCTGTTTTTTAGGAGGGAAGGATTATCGGACCTATCTTAAGGAAGAGGGGATGGACGCTCGGGAGGGAGAGATCGTGGATGAGAACGGAAAGATTTTAGGAAAGCATCCAGGTCTTCACGCCTTTACGGTGGGACAGAGAAGCGGATTAAGAATTTCTGTCGGAAGGGCTATCTATGTGACGGCCATCGACCGTTCTGGTAATCGTCTGATCGTCGGCCCGCGAGAAGCCCTTGCGCGTCGGGAGATGTGGGTGGATCAAGTGAATTGGATTTCTGAGGAATTTCCAGAGGGTAAGACGAGGGACCTTTGGGTCAAAATCCGCTACAAGCATCCAAAGGCGAGGGCGTCTGTTTGTCGGGAAGGGACTTCTTGCAGGATCACATTTAAGGACCCTGCGTATGCCGTGACCCCCGGCCAGGCCGCCGTCTTTTACGACGGGGAGACCGTCGTCGCCGGCGGTTGGATCCGGTAAAAGATAGACCAAAGACCCAAGACCAAAGACTTTGAGTTTTATTTAGGAAAGGGGGTAACAGGGGCTTGAAGAGGTTTTTCTTGAGACAAGCCCCGCCATAGGGGGAAAACCTAAGGTTTTCCCCATTGGAGAGCGAGCGATTCGCTTAAACTGTATTCGCGAGCGAGGCGGCGTAGCTCAGTCGGTAGAGCAGTGGAATCATAATCCATGGGTCAGGGGTTCGAGTCCCTTCGCCGCCACCATAACCCCGTGTCAGGTGAAACGTGTAAGGTATAAGGAGAAAACGACATGAGAAAAACGATCATTGCACTTCTTTTAGGAGCGGGTCTTATTTTTTTGCCTCAAACCGTATTTTCGGAAAAGACAAAGAAAGAACTTCAGGAAGAGAAAATGAAAGAGGCCAAGGAGGCGGCAGAAAAGGAAAAGAAGGCTAAGGAAGCCCTCGAGGCGGAGATGCAGCATCGAAAGATCATCGATCTTCAAAAAACCATCCGCGACCAGCAACAGGCCCTACAAGATACCCTCGAAAGGACCAGGTTTCCTCTCGCACAATTCACCATTGATAAGAAAGAGTATGCACCCAAGGAGGCCATTGTTCCAAAATTCACTTTGAGGAACGGCTCAAGAAAAGCGTTTTGGATTGATGGACGTCTGGCCACCCCTGTTTATGAAATTCGAGACAAACGAGGAAAAGTCGTTTTTGCTTCAAAGAGGCCTAATTACACTCTCCCCCTAAAGAAGGATCTCATGAAACTAGGCCCAGGGCAGAGTATTCAGTTCCCGAAAGTGGAGGGGATACATGTTGACAAGCCGGGGTCCTACCTCATTCGTGGAAGTTACGTTTTCTTTGCTCCGGTAGAAGAGGATGAACTAAAAGACTTATGGACAGGGACTATTACAACCTATCCGGTTTCATTCACGGTTCCACCAGAAAAAAGTTCTTAAAACCACCGGAACGGCTTTCAGAGCTGTGGGAAAGAACAGGATTATTCGTGGTAGCAGACCGCGTCGTGGTAGGAATTTCAGGAGGGTGCGATTCCGTTTTTCTCCTTTATTGCCTAAAGAGGAACAGGGAAAAATGGCATCTCACTTTGACGGCCGCACACTATAACCACTGTATGCGAGGGCAAGAATCTGATGAAGATGAGCGGTTCGTCGCTGCTTTTTGCAAGAAACTCAACATCCCTCTCGTTGTGGGGAGATGGGATCGTCCGGGAAACGGTAAGATTTCGGAGGAGAAAGCCCGGGATGCCCGTTATCAGTTTTTCGAAAAAGTCTGCCGGTCGGTGGCCGCAAAAAAAATCGCCCTTGCCCATACCTTTGATGATGATGCGGAGACGATCCTTTTTAGGCTCCTTCGGGGAAGCGGTCTTTCAGGGTTGCGGGGGATTCCTTACGAGCGGGAACTGGGTTCTTGTCGCATCATCCGTCCTTTGAAGGATGTCTCGAGAGAAGAAATTCAGGCTTATCTCCAAAAAGAGAAAATTCCCTGGCGTGAAGATTCTTCCAATCTGGACCGTTCGTATCGTCGAAACCGGATTCGTCATGAACTTCTTCCTCTCTTGGCCAAAGAGTATAACCCTCATATTAAGGAAATCTTGGTACACCTCGGAAGGAATCTTTCCGAAGACTATGAGTATCTCCGAAAAGAGGCAGGGTGCGCCTTTGAGGAGGCCCTCTTAACGTCGAAGAAAGACCAGGTGGTTCTCAGAAGGAAGACGTTTTCGAAATTTCCAGTTGCCATTCAGAAGGAGCTTTTCCGAAAGACCCTTCGGGAGTTGGGGGCCGGAATGGACAAGGTCGGTTATTCGGATTGGAAATCGGTCGCAGGACTTCTTGACCGAAAGCATTTCCGCACCTCTCTCCCAGATGCCTTGGATCTTATGGCTACTCCGACAAAGCTTATCTTTAGCAAATCCCTTGTGTTAAGGAAAAAAATTTAGTATACTTATATGCTTAGGAAATAGGGAAGAAAAATGACGCAAGACCTGAAAGGTAAAGAGATTAAGAGAGATCGAAAAAGCAATCCTCCACCTGACAACCGGTTCTTGAGAACCTTCGTCATTTGGATGCTTGTTTTCTTCGGCATCGCCTATCTTTGGCGGATTCTCCTCCCCATGAGAATGACGAGAGAGATCCCTTACGGTGAGTTCTATACGATGCTACAGGGCAATGAAGAGACCCATAAAATCTCTTCCGCTACTCTGATGGAGAATACCTTACAAGGCCAGTTGAGCGACGGGACTCCTTATTCCGTCAATATCCCCCCGAATGACGCGGAGATGATTCGGCTGATGCGGGACCATGTGAAGGACTTCAAAGTCCAGACGTCCCGAGAGATCTGGACAAGTCTTGTCTCTTCTCTCCTTCCCATGATTATTTTCATTGCTTTTCTTTGGTTTGTGTTTTACCGCGGTGCCCAAGGGGGCGGGAGAATTCTTGCCTTTGGGAAAAGCCGCGCCAGGCGCTCGGAAGGAAAGGTGAAGATAACCTTTGAGGACGTTGCAGGGGTTGATGAGGCAAAAGAAGAACTTCAGGAGGTGATCGAATTTCTGAAGGACCCTAAAAAGTTTCAGCGACTCGGGGGAAAGATTCCGAAAGGGGTTCTTCTCATGGGACCTCCCGGAACAGGGAAGACCCTTCTGGCGAAAGCTGTTTCCGGAGAGGCGGATGTTCCTTTCTTCAATATTTCCGGATCTGATTTTGTCGAAATGTTCGTAGGGGTGGGGGCCTCTCGGGTTCGAGACCTTTTTGAACAGGCGAAAAAATCAGCAAAGGCGAGTGGTCGGGGGTGCATTATCTTTATCGACGAAATCGATGCGGTCGGTCGACAACGTTTTGCCGGGATCGGCGGTGGCCATGATGAGCGGGAACAGACGTTGAATGCCCTTTTGGTAGAGATGGACGGTTTCAATACGGAGGAGGGGGTCATTCTCATTGCGGCGACGAACCGGCCGGATGTATTGGATTCAGCCCTTCTTCGCCCCGGGCGTTTTGACCGCCAGATTGTCATCGACCGACCGGACATTATAGGCCGTGAAGAAATTTTGAAGGTCCATACCCGCCGCATTAAGCTCGATAAAGATGTTAATTTGAAATCGATTGCGCGCCAGACGCCGGGATTTTCCGGAGCAGATTTAGCGAATCTGGCAAATGAAGCGGCCCTCCTGGGCGCCCGACGGGACAAAAAGACAGTGACGATGAGCGAATTGGAAGAATCCATTGAACGGGTCATGGCAGGTCCTGAACGGAAGAGCCGTGTAATTAGCGATTATGAAAAGATGGTCGTCGCGACGCACGAATCAGGACATACCCTCCTTGCGCTTCTGGTTCCGGGTGCCGATCCTTTGCATAAAGTCTCCATCATTCCGCGCGGGACCGCTGCATTAGGCTATACCATGCAACTTCCCCTGGAAGATCGGTACATCACAACCAAAACGGAACTGCTGGGAAGATTAACGGTTTTGATGGGAGGTCGTGCGGCTGAGGAACTGGTCCATAGAGAAACTACGACAGGGGCGCAGAACGACCTTGAGGTGGCCACGGCGATTGCGAGGAAGATGGTCTGCGAATTTGGAATGAGTGATAAACTGGGTTACCTCACTTTCGGAAGACGGGAGTCCCAAGTTTTCCTGGGTCGTGACATTATCGAAGAACGAAATTATAGCGAAGCGACCGCCGTCCTCATTGACCAGGAAGTTCGGAAAATTGTGGATGAATGCTATGAAAAGGCGAAAGCCGAACTCACTGCCCATCTGGATGATCTGAAGAAACTTTCGCAGCAACTCATGGAAAAAGAGGTTCTTGAGGCCGAAGAGGTTCGGACCATTTTAGGACTTCCTCTTACTAAAAAAACCGATGGAACCGATCAAGTTCCCTCCTCTTAGAGTTCCTACCGACGAAACTTCCACCTTCGTTTTGCGGGAGAGATCCCTTCCTCTGGGACGCAGAACCTATCTCATGGGCGTTTTGAATGTGACGCCTGACTCATTTTCAGATGGCGGAAAATATTTCGAACCGGAACAGGCCCTTCATCGACTTCACTCTCTTATCGAGTGCGGGGCGGATTTCATTGATCTTGGAGGGGAGTCGACGCGGCCAGGGGCTTCGGCTGTTTCGTCTAAGGAAGAGATACACCGCATTCTCCCTGTACTTCAGGCGTGGAAGAAGGAATGGGACGCCATCCTTTCCATTGACACCTCCAAATCAGAAGTGGCAGAACTTGCGTTTAAGCAGGGTGCGTTACTGGTGAACGATGTCACAGGTCTTCGAGGAGATCCCCGTATGGCCAAAGTCGTGGCCCAGTATGGGGCGGGTCTTGTTCTGATGCATATGAGAGGGACTCCACGCACGATGCAAGAAAGTCCTACTTATGAGAATCTGATTCCCGAGATTCTCGAATATTTTGAAGAGGGAATAGAAACAGCCCTTCGCGCAGGGGTTCGGGAAGAATCGATCCTCCTTGACCCCGGAATTGGATTTGGAAAAACAGTTGCCCATAACCTTGAAATTCTACGAAACCTTCGTGAATTTAAAAAACTTGGGAGACCTCTTCTCATTGGTACGTCGAGAAAGTCGTTCATCGGGGCTGTCTTAGACCTTCCGGTGGACCGACGGCTTTTTGGGACTGCGGCAACCGTTGCCATTTCCGTACTCCATGGTGCGAATATCGTTCGCGTCCATGACGTTGCCGAAATGAAGCAGGTCGTTCGAATGGCAGATGCCATTCGGTATGAAAGAAAAGGAGAATGGGAAGGGTCCGGTTAGGGGTCAACATTGACCATGTCGCAACCCTTCGGGAAGCCAGAAAGGGCTCTTACCCCGATCCCATCCGGGCTGCGAAGATATGCGAAAGATCTGGTGCGGACGGAATCGTCTGTCATCTGCGCGAAGACAGACGCCATATTCAAGAAAGAGATATCCGCTTTCTTCTTGAAAAAATCCAACTGCCTCTTAATCTGGAGATGTCGATGAATGAGGACATCGTTCGCATTGCAAAACGGCTTAAGGTTCCTAAAGTCACTCTGGTTCCAGAACAGAGGAGGGAACTCACGACAGAGGGGGGCTTGGATGTTTTTTCCCATCGAGAAAAGGTCAAGCGCCTGGTCCACGCATTCGAAGAGAAAAGAATTCGCGTCAGTCTTTTTATTGACCCTAACGGAAAACAGCTTGAAGCCTCTTGGAGAACAGGGGTGAAAACAGTCGAGTTTCATACAGGGCGTTATGCCAATGCCAAGAGCCTCTCAATCGCTCAAAGGGAACTCGGGTTGATCCGGCGTTACTGTGGAGAGGCGAAGGCGATCGGGTTAGAAGTAGCTGCAGGACATGGGCTCCATTATCAAAATGTTCGGGCGGTGGCGCGCATTCGGGAAATTGAGGAACTGAATATCGGACATGCAATCGTCTCTTACGCCATTTTCGTGGGATTCGCGGAAGCGGTCCGCGAGATGAAGAGGCTTCTTTCATGAAAATTCTTGGAAACGGTGTCGACATTGTGGAGGTGGGCCGCATACGGAAAAGCATTCAAAAATGGGGGAAGAATTTCTTAAGCAAGGTGTTCACCCCCCGCGAACTCCGCTACGTTCGGAGAAAGAAAAATCGGTTTGAAAGTTTGGCGGCCCGCTTTGCCACGAAAGAGGCGGTCGTCAAAGCATTCGGTGAGAGAGAAGATAGGCCCTCCTCTCTAAGGCAGATTGAAGTGGTCAATACCAAGGAAGGGGTTCCTAAAATTGTGCTTCATGCCCCGAACGGAAAAGGATCTCTTCAACTACCGAAAGAGGTGGTGGAAGTGGTGGTGAGCATGTCCCACTCCAAGTCGTATGCAGTCGGGACAGCGCTTCTCATTGGGAAAGAGACACGAAAGAAGCGATGAAATTTTTAGAAAGACGCCGAAAAGACTCTCACAAGGGGGATTTTGGCCATCTCTTTGTGGTTGCGGGTTCTCTGGGATACGCGGGTGCGGCCCTTCTCTGCAGCCGGGCAGCCCTTCTTTCAGGAAGCGGCCTTGTCACGCTGGCGGTTCCCAAGAGTCTTTACCCTATTGTCGCGCGGAAATTTTTAGAACTCATGATTCTTCCCCTTCCTGAGACAAAGGCACAAAGTTTTTCTTTGAAATCACTCACTCCCATCCTGAAGAAATGCAAAACGGTGGATGCCGTTGCGATCGGTCCCGGTCTCTCACAACAGCGGGAAACTATCCAGTTGGTTCATCGCCTTATTCCAAAACTTTCTAAACCGGCAGTGATGGATGCGGATGGTCTGAATGCAATTGCCAAAAACCCGGCGGTGCTCAAGAAGGCAAGGTGTTCTATCGTCATGACGCCTCATCCTGGTGAAATGGGGCGACTGATTCGAAAAACGAGTAAGACGGTTCAGGAAGATCGAAAGAGAATAGTCAAACAGTTTGCGTTGCGGTACAATGTGACGACCGTCTTGAAAGGATACCGGACGGTCGTCGCTTCTCCTCAAGGTAAGCTCTATATCAACCGGACAGGAAATCCCGGTATGGCGACGGGAGGGTGCGGGGATGTCTTGACCGGAATCATCGGAAGTTTTTTAGGCCAGGGGATGGATCCTTTTCTGGCGGCATGTCGGGGTGTGTATGTTCATGGACTCGCCGGGGATCTCGCCGTCAAAGAAAAGGGGGAAGTCAGCCTCATCGCCAGCGACCTTTTAAGATATTTACCTCAAGCCTTCAAGAAAGTTAGTTCTTAAGGAAAGGGGGTAACAGGGGTTTGTAGAATGTTATACCAGACAAACCCCGCCATAGGGGGAAAACCTTGGTTTTCCCCATTGGGGAGAGAGCACTTCGTTTTCATGGATTTGCGAACGACGCCGGCATAGCTCAGGGGCAGAGCAGCGGTTTTGTAAACCGCGGGTCGGGGGTTCAATTCCCTCTGCCGGCTCCGCTCTGTAGGGATTTTATATGAAACTTTATCCTTTAACATGTGGAGAGGTACCCAAGTGGCCAACGGGGCCAGACTGTAAATCTGGTGGCTCTGCCTTCGCAGGTTCGAACCCTGCCCTCTCCACCATCTTTAGCGAATAGCGTATCGTATTAAAAGGGAGCCGAGAATCGTAATAGAGGAAATCGAAGATCATGGGTGAAAAAGAACGATTCGAGGTTTTACTAGAAGAAGTTCGAGATGGTGTCAAAATAGTTGCGGAAGGTCTCATTTCCTTAAGAAACGAGATGAAGCAGGAAATGGAGCAAGGTTTCCAGTCCGTGAGACAAGAAATTGTCGATCTCCGGATTCTTTTCAAGATCTTTGCCAAACAGACCGATCAGCGCCTTGCTCTTTTAGAATCAAAGGTGAAATAGAATTAGGAAGGGGGGTAACAGGGGTTTGTAGTGGTTGCCATGAGACAAACCCCGCCATAGGGGGGAAACGTAGTTTCCCCCATTGGAAAGCGAGCAATTCGTTTCACTCATTTGCGAGCGCGCGGGCGTAGTTCAATGGTAGAACGGTAGCCTTCCAAGCTACTCACGTGAGTTCGATTCTCATCGCCCGCTCCAAATTTTAATTATTCATCGCCTCGCACAGGGCCGCGGAGCGATTTTTTTCGGGAATGGTGTTTTTTGAGGGCGAGCATCTTTTCTTTAGCCCGTTTTGAACGTTTCCGTTTCTGACGCCTGATTTTCTCAATTCGTTTCCGCTCGGCGCTGAGTTTCCCGAGGAGTTTCTCCTCAATTTTATCAAGGAGGGTCCGCCGCGCGAGGAACCGGTTCAGGGCCTGGGAGCGTTCTTCCTGGCACTTGACTTCAAGACCTGTGGGGAGATGTTTGAGATGAACGCAAGTAGAGACTTTGTTGACGTTTTGTCCGCCTGCTCCACCCGAGCGGACGAAACGTTCCACGAACTCCTCTTCGCGGACGCCGAGGCGTTTCATTTTTTCAAGAAGAAGTCTTTCTTTTCCAGGGGAGACCGGAAAGAGGGCCATGGTTTTATTATACCATCCCTCCCGGTAGAATAGCGACATTCAGATGGATGCCATTATAAAACTTTACCAGGGCCTCAAAGAAAAACATGACTTCGGCCGGAAAAAACTCGGCCGTCCTTTGACCCTTGCCGAAAAAATTCTGGTTTCCCACGCCTCCGATCTTAAAACACAGGAATTCATCCGGGGGAAAAGTTATCTGTCGCTTTCGCCCGATCGGGTCGCGATGCAGGATGCAACCGCCCAGATGGCACTTCTTCAATTCATGCTGGCAGGTCGGGAAACCGTCGCCGTTCCCACCACGGTCCATTGTGACCATCTGATTCAAGCAAGGGTCGGCGCGGCTGAAGACATGAGGAACGCCTTAAAGACGAATCAGGAGGTCTACGATTTCTTAAGAAGTGCCTCTCAAAGATACGGCATCGGTTTTTGGCAACCGGGTGCAGGAATTATTCATCAGGTGGTCCTAGAACAATACGCCTTCCCGGGAGGGCTCATGATCGGGACCGATTCCCATACACCGAATGCAGGAGGCCTGGGAATGCTTGCGATCGGGGTGGGAGGTGCGGATGCGGCGGATGTGATGTCAGGTCTTCCGTGGGAAGTCAAGTGCCCGAAACTCATCGGTGTACATCTTACAGGACGGCTCAGTGGCTGGACCTCCGCGAAAGATGTCATTTTGAAGCTCTGTGGGTTACTGACCACAAAGGGAGGAACGGACAAAATCATCGAGTACCTCGGCCCGGGGACCTCTTCCATCAGCGCAACAGGGAAGGGAACCATGACCAACATGGGCGCAGAACTCGGCGCAACGACGTCCGTCTTTCCTTATGATGATCGGATGGCGACCTACCTGCGCGCCACAAAACGGGAGGAGGCCGCGACACTTGCCGGGCAGTATCGTGAATTTCTTGTGGCGGATGCCGAAGTCGAAAAGGATCCAAAGCGATTTTACGACGAGGTGGTCGAAATCAATCTTTCCACGCTAGAACCCTACGTGGTCGGTCCTCATTCGCCCGATGTGGCCCGTCCCATTTCAGCACTTGCCAAAGACGTTAAAAAAGAAGGATATCCTTCTCGACTTTGCGCAGCCCTCATCGGAAGTTGCACGAATTCTTCCTACGAAGATCTCGGCCGCGCCGCTTTTGTAGCGAGGGAGGCGAAGGCTGCAGGGCTCAAGGCCCAATGTTATTTTCTGATTACCCCTGGTTCCGATCAAATCCATAACACCATTCAGCGAGACGGTCAACTAGAACTTCTTTCAGCGATCGGCGGCACAGTCTTGGCCAATGCCTGCGGTCCTTGTATCGGTCAATGGAGGAGGGATGACATTCAAGCGGGTGAGAAAAATTCCATCATCACCTCCTTTAACCGGAATTTTCCACGACGAAACGACGGAAACGCCGAGACCCTTGCGTTTATCGGAAGTCCTGAAATCGTGACCGCCATGGCCTTGGCAGGGGATCTTCATTTTAACCCCTTGACCGATTTTCTGACCACACCCGATGGAAAGAAGATCCGACTGACGCCCCCCACGGCACCGGAGCTTCCAGAGAGGGGGTTTGCCGCAGGGGAAGCAGGGTATCTTCCACCTCTCTCCGTAACGGAGAGAAAGAAAATTCAGCTTAAGGTTGCACCGGCAAGTGAACGTCTTCAACTCCTCGAACCTTTTCCGGGCTGGGATGGAAAAGATTTTGAAAAACTTCCGATTCTCATCAAGGCGAAAGGAAAATGCACCACAGATCACATCTCCCCCGCCGGCCCGTGGCTTAAATACCGAGGGCATTTGGATAAGATTAGCGACAACCTTTTCTTAGCGGCGACCAACGCCTTTGTTCCAGAAGCGGGGAAGGGGAAAAACTGGCTTGAAGGAGGGAAGGTCATGCCTCTTGCGGAGATCGCGCGAGATTATAAAAGCCGGGAGCTTGGGTGGGTCGTGATCGGAGATGAAAATTACGGTGAAGGATCGAGTCGTGAACATGCGGCGATGTCTCCCAGATGGCTCGGCTGCAAGGCGGTGATCACCAAGAGTTTTGCCCGCATTCATGAAACCAATCTTAAAAAACAGGGGATCCTTTCCTGCACCTTTACGAGCCCTTCCGATTATGACCGGATCAGGGAAGACGACCGGGTAAGTCTCATCGGCCTCTCAAAGATCGTTAAAGGGGAGCCGATCGTGATGCGTCTTTCCCATACAGACGGCACTACAGAAACGCTGCAGCTTAAGCATTCCCATACAGATGAGCAAATCCGCTGGTTTAAGGCGGGGGGTGCTTTAAACCTCTCCCGCGCTCCTTCCACCTCATAAAAAAATGACTTGACAAGGGAATAGAGAGTGTGATAAATTATTTTATCTTTTCCATCTTAAATAATTTTGAGTAAAATTGATTAAAATTAATAAAAGAAGTCACGCTCTGGGCGTGAAGTAGGGAGGCGATGAACATGGCCCAGTATAAGCGAAATGGAAGCGGGATGATGGGGATTAAAGACGCTGCGGATTACCTCGAAGTGCATCAATCCACTATCTACCGCCTTGTGGGAAACGGTCAAATTCCCGCCTTTAAATTGGGGGGTCAATGGAGGTTCAAAAGGGATATTCTTGATGAGTGGTTGACCGCTGAGATGCAAAAGAATAGCGCGAACAACTACACTTTAAAGAGAAAGTAATCCTGTCTCCTTTGCTGCTGTAGCTCAGTCGGTAGAGCACGTCCTTGGTAAGGACGGGGTCACCGGTTCAAGACCGGTCAGCAGCTCCATCCGTCGATGGTTCTAGGATAAACATTGTAGCATTCTTGAAGGGGAGTTTATTTTCGTCGAAAACGTAGGAGGTCACCATGGCCAAGGAAAAGTTTGAACGGAGTAAGCCTCATGTGAACGTCGGAACGATCGGTCATGTCGATCATGGGAAAACCACCTTAACCTCAGCCATCACTTTTGTCCTGAATAAAAAGGGCTTTGCCGAAG
>JACQQV010000050.1 GCA_016206785.1 Candidatus Omnitrophota bacterium | reverse complement strand
GCAAAGCCATGGATCTAAGACTCAAAAGTCATGATCGCCAGGCTGCCGAAACCGACACTCTTAAGGAATGTTGAACTGCCTGGCCGGTGGGTAGCGGCGAGGCAGTTTTTTTATTCATAGAAGATTAAAGGGGTGTCCCATGAACAGATCTTGGGGAAAAGAAAAGAGATCCGGTTTTACCACAACGGAGATATTCCTTATCGTGGCACTCTTTTTCTTCCTCGCGGCCATCGCCATACCAGGCATCCTACAGATGCGGATCACCGGCTATGAAACGGCAGCGCAATTGAAACTGAGGATATTGAAGGAACTCATGGAGGATTTCAGGGAGAATCAGACGCCCGCTGCTTACCCTGAACATCTTAAAGATCTGAGCGATGCAGATCCTCCCTATATCTCGGAGGAGGCGATCGTCGGGGTTTCCCAAGGCTACTCGTTTACCTTAGCACTTCTTACTCCCGAGACCTTTCTGATTACCGCAACACCCGATATAAATGGGGCGAGAGTATTTACCATTGGAAATGAAGGGACCGGTCCTATCACTGCGCCGCTCTCACTCATTGAAGAAAGTGGACCCACAGAGCCAGCGCCGCCACCCGTAGAAGAAGAGCCAGCGCCGCCACCCGCAGAAGAAGCAGAAGAAGATGAACCCCCTGGGGGTGGTGGAGGAGGTGGAGGTGGCTGCTTTGTTGCAGGAACCCTGGTTCTCACAGAGGAGGGGTTAAAGCCTATCGAGTCCCTCAAAATTGGGGAGAAGATCTTGAGCAAGAATCTCGAAACAGGCGCCCTCGAACTCAAAAAAATAACCCGCACCTTTGAAACCGAGCGGGATGATCTGGCGAAGCTCTCTTTAGGAAGGACCTCGATTGTCTGTAGCAATAACCACAGATTCTTTAAGATAGGGGGAAGTTTCCATGAGGCGAACGAGCTTAAAAAAGGAGAGCTCCTCTTAGATGCGCAAGGAAAAAGTCGTCCTCTCAGGGAGACTGAGCTCCTCAATCTTAAAAGCCGTGTGAAAGTTTATAACCTCACGATTCAAGATAACCACACCTACTTTGTCTCAAGCGAAGAAGTCTTGGTGCATAATATCAAAGACGTGACTGGACCTTAACCCTAGATCACTTCATTTCAACAAAGCAACGTAAGTCCCCTTCTTGAAACTTGTTCCAAAGTATGCTATCCTCATCTCTGTGATCACGCATGTATCCATTCTTTAAACACCCCCAGGGAAAGAACGCTTTCCTTCTCGCACTGGCTCTTCTCTCCTTCTACGCTTTTGTCCTTCTCCCGCTCGACCCCTTTCAAATTCTAAAGTTAAAACTTGAAGATTTTCTCTTCAGGACGACCTTCCTTGCAAAAAAACTTCCCCCAGAGCTGGATGAGATCGTCCTTGTCGTCCTGGACGACGAGGCCTTCGCCAAGGTAAACCAGCGGTGGCCTTGGGAGAGAACGGTCTATGGAGAGCTTATCGAAAAAATCTCCGCCCAAAAACCACGCCTCATCTTACTCGACCTTACCTTTGTGGGGGAGAGCAAAGAGGAGAGGACCGACCGACTCTTCGCGGAGTCGCTACAGAAAGCGGGAAATGTCATCATCTCTTATTACTTTAGCGAGTTTGGCAAGCCGGTTCCCCCATTGCCCATGATCCGTGAGGCAAGCCTCGATGCCGGCTTTGTGAATAAGCCGTTAGATAAAGATTTTACCATCCGTCGGGCCAGGGCCGCCTACCGGACGGTGGATGGGAAGTTGCTGGATTACGCTATTGAAGTGAAAGCGGCGGCCCATTATTTCGGAAGCCGTCCACGTCTTTCTGAAAAAGAAAACCTCCTCACCTTTCAAAAAAAGACGGATGCCCCCGTCACTGCCCGGGGATGGAAAATGCCCATGCGGATCACAAAGGAGGGAATCCTCCCCATCAACTATCAAGCCCGGCCGGAGCAATTCCCCACTTACTCCATCTGGTCCATCCTTTCGGATCAGGTCCCCCCTCACGCCCTGACCGATAAATTCGTGATCGTCGGGATCACCAATCGCATCATGCATGATATTCATCATTCTCCCTTCGGGAGTATCGCGGGTGTTTACATCTTCGCAAATCTCTTCCTCATGATCTTAAGCGGCGCCTATGTCGTCCAGGTGGGCTTCTGGATAAATCTTCTTCTCTTCTTCCTCATCGGCCTTGCGACCGCCCTCGCGACTTACAAACTCCCTCCCTGGAGAGGGTTTTTGTTTCTCTTCTACGAAGTGGCGATTTTCCTCGGAATTACCTTTTTTCTTTACTCCAAAAATATCCGTTTGGATTTCTCAAGCGTCGTCACGGCGGCCATCCTGTCCTATCTGGGGAGCACTTTCTACAAGTACCTCTGCCTCCTCTTTGAAAATGTCTCTTTAAAAGAAGAGGCGATTACCGACGGGCTCACCCAGCTTTATGCGTACCGCTATTTTGAACTGCGGCTCCGGAACGAATTTGAGCGGGCGCAACGGTATCGCACCCCCCTTTCTTTGGTGTTCGTCGATATTGACCATTTTAAGAGAGTCAACGACACCTATGGCCATGAGGAGGGGAACGCTGTCTTAAAGACCATCGCGGGCATTCTCAAGAAAAATACACGGCGTGTGGACCTGGTCGCCCGGTATGGAGGAGAAGAGTTTTGCGCCATCCTCCCACAAACCGATCTCGAAGGGGCCCGTCAGTATGCAGAGAACTTAAGAAAAGCGGTGGAGGAGACTTCTATTCCACTCAACAAAACAGAGACGCTCAAGGTGACGGTGAGTATCGGCGTTTCCTCCTACCCCCGATTCCCGCTCGCCTCAAGCGAGGAGCTTGTGAAACTCACCGACCAGGCCCTCTATCTTGCCAAACAGGGCGGCCGGAACCAAGTCTGTATTCCTATGCAGGAACCGCCCTCCCTTCTAACGCCTCATCCTCTTTAAATTTGACCGAAACGATCTTCGAAACGCCTGTTTTTTCCATGGTGATGCCGTACATGGCATCTGCCATGGTGATCGTCCGTTTGTTGTGTGTCACGAGGATGAACTGGCTAAAGCGGAGGAATTCCTGAAGCACAGAGGTGAAGCGGGCGACGTTGGATTCATCGAGAGGTCCATCGATTTCATCCAAGACGCAGAAGGGGCTCGGTCTTTCCTTAAACACGGCAAAGAGAAGGGCGATGACGGTGAGGGTTTTTTCTCCTCCCGAAAGAAGAGAAACACTTTGAAGTTTCTTGCCCGGCGGACAGGCCAAGATTTCAATACCGGACTCTAGCACATCGGCCTCATCCAGAAGAAGAAGTTCCGCCTGCCCGCCCCCAAAAAGAAGACGAAAATATTCGCGGAAGTGGATCTGAATTTGTTGAAACGTGGTTAAGAAAAGTTGTTGGGTGACCTTGTTGATTTTCTGTATCGCTTCAAGGAGCGAAGCCTTCGCCTTTTCGAGATCCTCCTTCTGGGAGGTCAAAAAGGAGAAGCGACTTTTCAGCTCTTCATGCTCTTCAATGGCCACAAGGTTGACAGGTCCCATCCGCTCCAGTTTCTCACGAAGTTTCTGGACTTCGGCACGGACCGACTCCAGATCGTCCAGCGGTTCTTCTCCTCCAAGGGCCTCAAGAGAGAGTTCCATATGGTAGGAAAGACGTAACCGATCGATCTTCCCTTTGATTTCGTAACCGACTTCCTGCTCTTTCAGCTCGAGGCCGTGGAGTTGTTCCCGAACGTGACCGAGCTGGCTATTACAAAGATTCATTTTGTTCTGAAGCGCTAGCTCCTCCGTCATCTTCCCTTCTTGCTCTTGGGCCGTATGGACCAAATCTTTCTCTACCGTTTCTTTCTCTTGGAGAAATTCGCTCCGACCGTTTTCAAGTTCGAGAATCTCTTGCGATAACTGGCCCATCCGCTCAAGACTTAACCGTTCTTCCTCTTCCTTAAAAGAGAAAGAAGCGCGTTTCTCCTCGAAGGTCGCTTCCAGAAGGGCGTCGGATTCCTCCTGCTCCTCACGATGATCGAGGATCGAGGCAAGAGTTGTCTTTACTTCTGCAAGTTGCACGAGGGTCTGTTCCCGCTCAAGTCTCTTCTGACTTAAGAGAGAGTGGTAATTTCCCAACTCTTCTTGGAGGAGATGGTCCTCTTCTTCAAGGTGATGCAACGTTTCTGTCAATGTGGATTCTTTCGCCCCGAAGGTTTCCAGTTCTCCTCTCACTTCCCCAAGTTCGAGGGCGATCAAAGCAATTTCTTCATTCAGTTTTTTTTCTTCTCCCTGAACGGTTGCGAAACTATTTTCTTGATGGGAGAGTTCTACCTCCCATTGGTGAGACGCTTCGGTCACCTCTGTAAGATGAGCCTCCTTTTCCTTCCGGGAGTCTTCCGTCATCTTCTCTTGTGTAAGAAGCGCGACAAGAGTTGCCTCGGTCTCACCGATCTCTTTTCTAAGGGCTGCAATCTTCGTTTCCCGGCCAATAAGACCCAAGTCTTCTGAGGTAGCCCTTCCCCCTGTAAGAATCCTCTGCCGGTAAAGTTCACCCTTGGGGGTCACATAGGTTTTATGGAGGGTTTCTTGGAAAGAAACTTTTTCAATATCCCCCACGATCCAAGAGTCTCCGAGAAGGCAAGAAAGAAGCGGGGCATATTCCGAAGAGGCTTTGACGACCTCTAGGACACTTCCTCCTTCTGGGGTCGTCCTCCCTTCCCTGAATGAAGAAAGGGGGATAAAGCTCGCCTTCCCTAGCCCCTTCTCGGCGAGGTAACGGATCCCCTGGTGGGCCGTTTCTTCATCTTCCACCACGAGCGCCTGGACCATGGGTCCGAGCAACTCTTCAATCGCTCGTTCATATCCTGGCTTCACTTCCAGAAGATTCGCCAAAACACCGCGTACTTTTTGAAATTGAGGGTTCCTCTGCTCAAGTTCCTTGAGCATCGCTTTCACACCCTGTGAAAACCCCTCGAAATTTCTCTTCGCTTCTTCAAGGAGTTCACATCGGGACTTTAGAGCAATCAAGGTCTGCCGTAACGTCTGCACCTCCTGGGTAAGATCCTTAAGATGGCAGGAGAGGGCGTGACTTTCATCCTCGAGGGTTCTTTTTGTCTCCTGCAACGAGGCGGTTTTTTCTCTCACCTCTTGAACCGTCTTTTCTATCCCTTCCCGGCGCGCTACGATGCCCTTCATTTCTTCAAAGGCTTCCTCTTGATCCAGAAGGAGACGATGCGACCGCGCAGCCAAAGTATGAAGTTGGGTCACGATGCGGGCCAGTTCATTCCTGACCTTCGAGTGTTCCTGGGCCATCTCGATCGACTTCATTTTCCCTTGAGCAATTTCTTTTTCGCTGGTCGCAATCGTATGGAGAATCTCCTTCAGCGTTTCTTCCAAGAAAGATTGGGTTTTCCTCCTCGCCTCCATCTCCTCTAGGATCTTACGGCGTTCTTCCTGTAAGACCTCGATGCGGCCTTTGAGTTGCACCAGTTCTCCTTCGAGATGCCCCTTTTCTTTCCGGAGTCTTTCCCCTTTTTGGACAAGCTCCCCGATCCTTTCCTTGTGGAGAAGGACACGATCTTCCCGCTGTTGAATCTGTGTCACAAGATTCATTTTTTGGGCTTGAAGGGTTGCAAGGTGGCTCCCGACTTGCTCAAGGGTTTCGTGGAAGTGAGTGATTTTCTCTGTAAGAAGCTCACGCTCTTTGAGAAGTGTTTCTTCTCTCTGCATCGAGGTGGTTTTCTCCTTAGAAAAATTTCGTGTTTTCTCGGTGAGGTCGCAGAGCTCGTAACGGGTAATCTTAAAATCGAGGTTCTTCAATTTTTCAAATTCTTCTTGATGCCGTTTCGCTTTTTCCACCTGACGTTCCAGGGAATGGATTTGCCTCTCCAGTTCACCCAGGATATCGGTGACCCGCAGGAGATTGGCCTCCGTCTGCTCGAGTTTTCGAAGGGCCTCCTTCTTCTGAGAGCGGTATTTGGTAATTCCGCTCGCTTCTTCAAAAAGGAGGCGCCTTTCTTCAGGCCGGGCGCTTAAAATTTCTTCGATTTTCCCTTGGGCCATATGGGAATAAGAAGTTTGGCCGAGACCGGTCCCCATGATGAGTTCAACGATGTCACGGAGACGTACAGGAATTTTGTTGATCAAATATTCGCTCTCCCCAGAACGGAAGACGCGCCGCGTAATGGTCACCTCGTCATACCCGATCGGAAGGAGTTTCTCCTCGTTCGAGAGGGTGAGGGACACTTCCGCCAATCCAAGCGGTTCATCCCGCTGTGTCCCGCTAAAAATAACATCTTCCATCCGGTTCCCCCGAAGGTCTTTGACACTTTGTTCTCCAAGCACCCATCGGATCGCATCAGAAATGTTCGATTTTCCGCAACCATTGGGTCCGACAATAGCGGTGACTCCCGGTTCAAACTCAAGGATGGTGCGGTCCCGAAAAGATTTAAAGCCGATGATCTCCAAACGCTTGAAATACATAGCCCGACCTCCAGTCTCTTTATTGATTATAGCAAAGATTTGAATTTTTGTCAACCCTAAATAAAGACTTGGGTTATGAAATGTCCATTTTTGTGCAAATCATCTCCCTTGACGCCTCCTCCCCTCCATGTTAGGATGGCAACAGGTGCGGTCGCATGGATCTTTCCATCGTCATCCCCCATTTGAATCGGAAGGAACTGCTCGAGAGGTGCCTCTGTTCCATTCCTCAAGCGGTGGCAGAGCTTTCCTACGAGACGATCGTCGTCGATAATGGTTCCAAAGACGGAAGCCAACAGAGAGTCAAAGAGCGTTTTCCTCACGTCTCCCTTCTTCAAAACAAAAAGAATGAAGGTTTCAGCCGTGCGACAAACCGAGGACTCCATGGAGCCCGAGGAGAGTATTGCCTCTGCATCAACAATGACACCGTTCTTTCTCCCCATAGCCTGGAGACGCTTGTCTCCTTTATGAGAAAGCATCCTGAAGCGGGTGTTTCTGGAGGGAAAATCCTCAATCGAGATGGCACCCTCCAGCCTTCGGCGCGTTCTTTCCCCCGCATTGAAACAGCCCTCTTTAACCGTTCAAGTCTTCTGAGCCGTCTCTTCCCTCAAAATCCTTTTTCTCGGCGGTATCTTTTAACGGATTGGGATCACAACTCCGTTCGGGAAGTGGATTGGGTATCCGGAAGCTTTTTTCTCATCCGTCGAGAAGTGCTCCAAAAGGTCGGATGTTTCGATGAGCGCTTTTTTCTTTACTGTGAAGATGTCGATTACTGCAAACGGGTCAAGGAAGCGGGGTATCGGGTCTTCTATGTTCCGGAAGCGCAGCTCCTTCACGATACCGGTTACAGCGGAAAAAAAGTGAGCACCCTCTTTTTCCATCATCAGAGTATGTACCGCTTCTATAAAAAGTACGAGGCGCGGGGACCCCTTTGGGATATGACCATTTTAGGAGGAATTGCTCTCCGCTTCTTGGCTGGCATCAGCCTTTTAGCGACTCGAAAACTTTTTGACCGGGAAGAACATGGCTCCTCTTCTTGAGGTTTTGGGTCTTACGAAGACCTTCTATACAACGCCTTCCTTGCTTCAGATCCTCCGGAGGGGATCTCAAAAAAGCACTCTTCGGGTTCTTGAAGAGGCACACCTCACCCTCCAAGAGGGGGACCTCTATTGTCTGATGGGACCCAATGGAGCCGGCAAGACCACGTTTCTTAAGATCCTTTGCGGTCTTATCCTTCCCGACTCCGGAACACTACGCTTCTCTGGTGAGAAGTTTCCCTTCGACCACCTCCGCCTGCATGCGATCTTTGGTCTTGTGACAGGAGAAGAAAGGAGTTTTTATTGGCGACTCACTGGAAGACAAAACCTTGAGTTTTTCTCGGCCTTTTATCCTTTCTCCCGAAAAGAGGCGAAGCAACAGATTGAGGAACTTTCAGTTCTTTTTCACATGGAATCGTACTTGGATAAATGCTTCTTCACCTATTCAACCGGTATGAAACAGCGGCTTTCGCTTTGCCGCGGCCTTTTGGGAAATCCCCAGATTCTTCTTCTGGATGAACCGACCCGTAGCCTCGATCCCGTGGCTGCCCAGGAGTGGCGACAATTTATCCGGAACGTGGTGCTCGAAAAGCAAAAGAAGACGATTCTTTACACAACGCATCATGTAGAGGAGGCGGAAGGTTTCTCGAACCGGATCGGCATCCTCCATCGGGGTCATCTGGTTGTGGAGGGGGACTCTGCCACGCTCAGAAAAAAAACGACCTTAACGGAAAGTGCTTCACTCTTCGAAGTCTTTCAGAAAGTGACGGAAGAACCGACCGATGCTCCATAAACTCCTTGCCCTCTTGAAGAGGGATTTCTTCGTGACCTCAAGCTATAAACTCGATTTTCTCATGTATTGGATTCATGCTCTGGCGATTCTTCTTCCTTTCTTCTTTATCGCGCGGATGTTCAACCAGGCGACCCCCTCCCATCTTTTTCCCTACGGGGGGGATTATTTCGCTTTTGTCCTCATCGGACTCGGAATCCGACGATACCTCTCCCACGCGCTCCACAGTCTTCCAGGGGCGATCGGTGAAGAACAGGGGCTCGGGACGCTGGAGGCCCTCTTGGCCACCCCCACTTCCTTCCGAAAAACTTTCTTTCTCCTGTCTCTCGTCAGTCTCACCTACGCCACACTGAGTCTCTTTTTCTACCTTTTTCTGGGGATCCTTCTTTTCCAGGTCCGCTTCCCCCAAGCCAACTGGCCGGTAGCGTTTCTCATTCTCCTTCTCACGACTGTCACCTTCTACGCCTTCGGGCTCCTTTCCGCCAGTTTCATCCTTGTCTTCAAAAAGGGGAACGTTGTGGAACCTCTTCTGGAAGGATTCTCGAGTTTTCTGGGAGGTGTCTATTTCCCGGTCTCCCTCCTCCCGTCTTGGCTTCAAGGAGTCTCGGAATTCGTTCCCCTCACCTATGTCTTGAGGGGATTAAGGCTCTCCCTCTTGCAAGGGGTTCCCCTTTCCACCTTGGGAAAGGATTGTATGATCTTAGCCCTCCTTTCCGGCATCCTCTTCCCAGTGGGCCTCTGGGTCTTTGGGAAGGCGCTCCGGAAGGCGAAACAGGATGGGAGCTTGGTTCACTATTAACCGGTTCTGTTGAAATCTTTTTGGCCCCGTGGTATCATGAAACTCCCTTGATTCGTAAAGCACAGGATCACAAAGATCTTTTGATGGTAGGTCTCGTGGTAGCTCTTTTTCTTTTCTCAAAGCTCCCCGCCCTTTCATATGATCTTTTTACAGGAGATGAAGGGATCAATCTTCATGCCTTCTGGAAGGCGAGTCGAGGAGAATTGGTTTACCGGGATTTTAGTTGGCATTATGGCCCTTTGACACCCTTTATTTTTGGAACATTGTTCAATCTGTTGGGCGTGAGTGTTCAGGGAGTCCGGCTTGTCTATATTTTTGTGGCTGCGGTGGGTGTGGCTCTTGCATTCTGGATTGCGCGCTCTCTTTTGCCTCCTTTTTGGTCGGGAGTTGCGAGCTTTATGGCCTTCTCGGCGCTGAAGTTGCCTCCTCATTCCTACAATCACATTTTTGGGACACTTTCGGCCCTTTGGGTGGTTGCCTTTTTCTTTTCATATTTGAAGTGTCCTGAAGGAAGGCTCCGGCCCTTTCTCATAGGGATAGGAGCAGCTATCGGCCTCCTTACGAAACCTCTCCCAATGGGATTTGGAATTTTTATCTCTGTCATTCTTTTTGTCCTCATTCACCCAAAGAAAAATCATTTTCTAAGAGACTATCTTCTCGGCGTCTTATGTCTCACCGTCCCTGTGGCCGTCTATTTTAGCCTGCGCGTCCCTTTCAATGACCTCGTGAGGAATATCTATCCCATGGGTTCTGGTGCAGCGGTCTGGCGCTATCGTGCTTACCCGTACTTTTTGGACCAAAGGCTCTGGACCTCATTGGCCCAGACTCCTAGCTTTATCTTGAAAGTGAAAGAGGTAGTATGGCATGTTGTGTGGACCTTCCTTTGGTGGATGCCCGTCGTTTGCGCGGTCATCGGCTTTCTCTTCTTCCGGAAGCAAGGTAAAGTCTTCTTTCTTTCTCTTTTTTCGGTTCTTATTTATTTACAGCCACTCATCACAGGATCCGATGGAATCGGATTTTTACTCCAAGTCCCTTTCATTCTCCTCGCCTATTTTTTCTATCGGCTTTGGCAAATAAAGGGGAATTCCTCGTTACGTTTTTTGGCTTTCAGTCTTAAGGTTGGCATCGCTTTTTTCATTGGCTACTTTCTTCTTTTTAGTCACTATGTGAAAGAGCCGATGCAAAGGGCGCATGGAAAAGTCCCTCTTTCGGTTCAAACGGCCCACGGAATCCGGGTGACTCCCGCCATGAAGGAGATCTATGAGGGTACCGTTACCTATGTGACGCAGCAAACGATGCCGGGTGAAAAAATTTTTGTGGGGAGCCCCGAACCGATTTATTACTTCCTCTGCCAAAGAGATAGTTTCCTAAAGGATGAGTTTATGACGATTCGAGCAGGCATTATCGATTTTGGCCGTATCCAAGTGTCTCGGCTCTCCCAGGATGAGAAAGACCGGATTGAAGAAGAACTCATTCGGCAGATTAAGCAGAACAAGCCCAAATGCATTATTTTAACCGCCTTGACCTATTTTCCCTATACAAGCCATCGGAGAAAACTCTTCGACTATATCGAAGGCAACTATGTATTAGGAAAGGAGATCGGAGACCCCAAGGCGTTTAGCCCCGCATTTAAAATGCGGGGGCGCGGGGGTTACTTTCCGCATTACGGCGTCAAGATTTACAAGCCAAAGGAGAATGGAGAGTCTCGGGGATAATGTGTGGCATTTGCGGATTTAAGGGGAGCTATCCACAAAGTCTTTTAGAGGCGATGACGCAGACCATGCATCATCGGGGTCCCGATGAAACAGGCTTTTTTTATCAAGAGGGAATCGGCTTAGGACATACCCGTTTGAGCATTGTGGATCTCGATACAGGAAGGCAACCCCTCTTCAATGAAGAGGGGTCTGTGACTCTTGTGTTTAACGGTGAAATCTATAATTACAAAGAGATGCGCGAACGTCTAATGAAACGAGGCCATAGGTTCTCCACCAAGACGGATAGCGAAGTCATTGTTCATGCCTATGAAGAATATGGAGAATCCTGCCTTGAGGATTTAAATGGGATGTTTGCGTTTGCCGTCTGGGATTCCATACAACAAAAGGTTTTTTTGGCGCGGGATCGTTTGGGAATTAAACCTCTTTATTACACAATAGTGAATGGGAAATTGCTTTTTGCCTCAGAATTAAAGGCACTTCTTCAATGTGAAGAAGTTAACCAAACACTTCATTTTGGAGCGATCGATGATTTTCTAACCTTTCGTTACGTTCCGGGGGGAAGTACCTTCTTTGCCGAGATTCAGAAGCTCCCTCCGGGCCATTTTCTTACATTCCAGCATGGGCGGAAGAGGATTCAGCAATATTGGCGTCTCCATTTTAAGGAGGAACGGCAGAAGTCCGCAGAGGCCTTTGCGGAGGAATTTCATGCCTTGCTCCAGGACTCTGTTCGACTCCAACTCATGGGGGATGTTCCTGTGGGGGCTTTTTTAAGTGGGGGTCTTGACTCAAGCGTTGTGGTCGCGCTCATGGCAGAAGCAAACCATGTCCCCCGAAAGACCTTCTCAGTCGGCTTTGGGATGCCGCAGGATGAAGTGGGGGAGGCGCGGCGCATCGCTTCCCTTTTTGGGACGGAGCATTACGAGGTAGGAGTAACCCCCGAAGACCTTTTCTCCCTTCCAAAAATTGTGTGGCACCTCGAAGATCCCATTGGGGATTCCATTATCGTTCCTTCTTATCTTTTATCACAATTGGCCCGTCGGCATGTCAAAGTCGTCCTTACAGGAGAAGGAGCCGATGAACTTTTAGGAGGATATGTTCATCAAGAGGCCCTTTTGACGGTCGATCGGATTCCTCCCTTCCTAGGAGATGTTTTAGGCCATATGGTGAGGGGAACCCCAGTTTCCTTATTGGACCATTTTTTCCAATACCCCGCTTCCTTAGGAAAAGAGGGACGGAGACGACTCTCTCTTTTCTTGAGACGATTGGGAAACCGGAAAGAAAACTACCTCTATTTTGTTTCTCTTTTTACGGTTGAAGACAAAAAAGAGCTCTATACCGAGAAATTCCGCGCCCTTCTTCCCGGGGGGAGAGAGGAGGAAGATCTCTTTGCCGGACTAAAGGAGACGACGGATTTCACGAATTGGCTTCTGAAACAAGAACTCTCCTTTTGGCTTCCTGATGATATCCTTTTCAAACAAGATAAACTCACCATGGCCAATTCCGTGGAAGGACGGGTCCCCTATCTGGACCATCGCATCGTAGAATTTCTGGGCCGCGTTCCATCCCGGCTTAAGATTCATAAGGGAATGAATAAAATCCTCCTCCGCCGCGCCTTTCGAAACATCCTTCCCTCGGAAACGGTCACTCGGAAAAAGCAGGCCTTTTTCATGCCTCTCGAAGGGAAATTTCAGAAAACGTTTAGGGAACTCTGCAACGTTTACCTGTCTCCCGAGCGCGTCAAACGGAGGGGACTACTCAATCCAGGTTTTATCGCCGCCATTTTTAAGAAATCGGCTCGTTCTCCGCTTTTATGCCATAAACAACTCATGGCGCTTCTTATTCTTGAAATTTGGTTTGACGTTTTCATAGAACATCAAGCAAGAGGCGAAGAGAAGGTAAGGTTGCATGAAGGGGTCGTTTGATCGATTCCGACAAATTGTGTTAAGCCAAATTCCCCGTCTTTTGGGATTGGGAGACCGGGATCCCTTTTCAGAGACTTATGGCTGTTTCGACCGTGTCTTTTGGCACTACCGACTGATTGATTTTCCAAATGCACGCTTCCAAGAGGCCTGTTGGCCCTTGTCACTTCTTTACCGTCATTCCTTTGAAGGGAACCTGTATTACCAGAACGAGAAGGTGAGGCAATGGACAGAGGCCGCGATTCGTTTCTGGGCCTCTCACCGCCACCGCGACGGAAGCCTGGATGAGGCCTATCCCAATGAAAGGGGATTTTGTGTGACGGCCTTCTCAACATTTGCAGTGACGGAGGCGATGCTACTTCTTCAGATAAGGGTGCCCAATCTTGAGAAAACAGGACGATGGCTTCTAGGTCATGACCAACCGTTTGTCGCCAACCAAATGGCTGCATCAGCTGTAGCACTTCTTAATCTCTATCAGTTGACAAACGAGAAAAGGTATCTTCGCGCCTCCCAGGAGAGAATTTCGACACTCCTTTCTTCTCAAGATGAAACAGGTTTTTTTCCAGAATACGGAGGGGCTGATATCGGGTATCTCTCTCTTACCCTCGCCTGTCTTGCGCACTACTGGAGACAGACCAAAGAGGGTCCTCTCTGGGAGTCGATGGGGCGTGCTTTGAAATTTTTAGAGGAGAGGGTTGAGGAAGACGGACATTACGATTATCGCCAAACCAGTCGAAAAACTCAATTTCTCTATTCTTACGGACTGGCGATATCCGATAGTCCACCTTTAGAACGATTGACGCAGGGACTGGAACAGGGAACCCTTTTGAATCCCGTCTGGTTGGACGACCGTTATTTTATACAGCTCACCACAGATTATTTAGAAACGTATCTTTTATCTTGGGAGTCTCGTCGATGAAGGCGACGCCTTTGATGTTCATACTTTTCCGCTTTTATCTGATGAGCTTTGGAAAGACGTCGTTTGGTTCTCGGTGGGTGAAGCGTTTTCTGGTGTGGCGGTTCATTTGGAAAGAAAAGGAACGATATGTTGCTTCTTCAAAATACTTTACGCCGGACGAGCTTTGCTGAAAAAGGAAAGTGTCCCCTTTGTTGTGGTGAAGAATACCGGACCTTGTACCGCTTGCCTAGGAGCCGTCCTTTCCCTACAAGTAGCGATTCCGTCGTCACCTGTTTGCAGTGTCATCATATTTATCTTTGTCCAATACCAAGTGTGGAAGAGTTAAAAGAGATTTACGAAAGTGAGGCCTACTGGCAAGTGGAATATTTCAAGCATCAAGAGGTCGGTGGCAAAGGAAATGGGCCTCTCGAATATTATGAAAACGCCTTGGAAGAGTTGGAAAAGTATGCCCCGGGCCGCGGAGAACTTCTCGATGTGGGATGCGCGATGGGAGTCTTCCTGAACCTTGCCCGCCGGCGAGGGTGGCGTCCTACCGGGGTGGACCCCTCAAGGATTTCTGCGCAACGCGCAAGGGAGTGGTTTGATCTTTCTGTCACAGTTGGGGAACTTGAGAAAGTGCAGTTCCCTAGCGCCCATTTCGACGCTATCACCCTGTGGGATGTGTTGGAACATTTAAGGGATCCTGTGGCACATCTTCAAGAAATATGGAGGATTCTTAAAGAGGAAGGCTTCCTTTTGATCCAAACGATGAACGTGGATAATCTTCTTTATCAGGTAGGACATGGGTCTTATCGATTGAGTCTAGGTGTCTTTCGATCTCCCATTGCAAGACTTTATCCTTCTTATCACTTACATTATTTCACAGAACAAGTCCTACATCGCTTGCTCAAAGAGAATAGATTCCAGCGCATCTTTTATCTTCCAAAAGAATATCCGATAGAACGCAGCGGTATTTCCGGATGGACCCGTCTGGGGGTCCGGTTGATTTATTTCATTCAATCCTTTTCAAACCGAAAGGTCAATCAGTTGGTGATTGCCCGAAAGGTTTGAGGGACTGATAAAGGAGGGATAGTCCAACGAGAATTCTCGTACTCAATCCAGCGAGTTCGGTAACCAAGAATATCGTGCGGGACGTGTTGTACGGCTGTTGGTGTAAGGGGAAACGCATCGGTGGCGGAACTGTACCTCCTTATTTCTTGTTATCGGTCGCAACCGTCCTTAAAAAGGAAGGTTATGATGTTACCTTAGTCGATGCCCAAGCGGAGGGGCTTCACCCACGTCATTTCAAGGGGAAGATGGAGGGGTATGATTTGGTTGTCGCCAATGCAGCGACCATGACCTTCAATGAAGATGCGGAGACCCTTCGCCAATTCAAACTCGAAAACCCACGCCTGAAAACTATTCTTTTTGGGTCCCATGGAACATTCATGCCGAGATACGCCTTGACGAAAGAAGGGGTGGATATCATTGTCATTAATGAACCCGAAGGAATCCTTCGTGAACTGGTACGGGCGCTTGACGCAGGAAACGGGGTGTGGAAAGACGTGAGGGGAATTGGTTATAAGGAGAATGGCGAGACCGTGTTAACTCCTCAGGCAGATTTCATAGACAATCTCGATGAATATCCGATGGTTGATGTCTCTCTTCTCCCGGAGGATGTTGCCTATTTCAATCCTTTGGTTGTACGATACCCCTACATCACCGCTGTCACCACGAGAGGGTGTCCCTCGAAATGCACCTTCTGCACAGCGCCTTTTTTCCACGGACCCAACTTCAGATACCAAAGTGCCAAGCGGATGTTGGATGAGGTAGAATGCTTTCTTTCCAATGGGTATAGGGAAGTCTATTATCGGGACGAAATTTGGACTGTTCACAAAAAGCGGAACATTGAATTCTGCAAAGGGGTGATCGAACGAGGTTACAAATTTCCTTGGATATGCAATGCAAAAGTCGGGTTGGTAGACAAGGAGCAGATGGAATGGATGAAGAAAGCAGGTTGCTCTGTCATGAAGTTTGGGGTCGAGTCAGGCAACCAACATGTGCTGGATCGGGTAAAGAAAGGATTTAGACTCGAACAAACGGTTCAAACTTTCAAGTGGGCCCATGAGGCCGGCATCGACACCCATGCCCATATCATGCTCGGGATGCCCGATGATACCGAAGAGACGATTGAGCGGACGATGGACTTTACCCTCGAGATCGATCCCACCACGGCCACCTTCGGGATATGCACCCCCTATCCAGGGACTCCGCTATTTGCCGAGGTGACGGAAAAATATCCAGAGATTAAGGACGGTTCTCAGAGCGATCTTACGGTGCTTCACACGGAGGGCCTCTTTAACGAGCTCTACACGTCTGTAAAGAAAGAAGACCTTGCCAAGTACATCCGGCAGGCGTATAGACGGTTTTACTTGAGGCTTTATTATTTTAAAAAGCGCCTCACGGGTATTCGGAGTTGGACAGATGTACAGAAACTCGCCATTGCAGGGACAAAAGTCTTTGACTTCTCCATTCGCGGAGAATGAGGTGTCTCAAAGAAAAAAGGTTAGCGTCATCCTTTCTTGCTACAACGAGGAAGGATTGATTGTAGAGTTGATCGAGCGAATTCGTTCGCTCTCTCAAATCGATGAGATTTTGGTTGTTGACGACGGCTCAACCGACAGGACCGCAGAGCGGGCGGAATCGGCAGGAGCCCGGGTTGTACGCCACCCCTATCATTTGGGCAACGGAGCCGCTGTGAAAACAGGAATTCGAAGGGCTACGGGGGATGTTGCAGTCCTCATGGATGGCGATGGTCAACATCCCCCTGAAGAGATTTCAAAACTAATCGATGGAATCGGTGAATTTGATATGGTGGTTGGGGCGCGTTCAGGCCGATCGGAGGTTTCTCGCTTCCGAACGTTTGGAAACAAAATGTTGGCCAAAGTTGCCGAATATCTTGCTGGAACAAAGATCCCTGATTTAACCTCAGGTTTCAGGGCGGTGAAGCGGGAAAAGGCCCTGGAATTCCTTCATCTTTTCCCCAATACCTATTCTTATCCTACCACGATTACCCTTTCGTTTTTGAAGGCAAGTTATTTTGTAAAATATGTCTTCTTGGATTCAATTGGGAGGCGTCGTACTGGAAGAAGTCATCTCCATCCCCTCCGCGATGGTTTCCGGTTCCTGATCATTATTACAAGGATGGTGATGCTTTTTAGTCCCTTACGGGTTTTCTTGCCCCTAGGTCTCTTGTTGGGGGCACTGGGGATGTTCTTGGGTACGATAAATCTCTTTGTTTCGGGAGGCATGCGGGGTTCTTCGATCGTCATTCTTTTGTCTTCCATCTTGATCGTGCTGTTTGGATTTCTGGCAGATCAGGTTTCTGTAGCGCTTCGTGGAATGAGAGGCCAGATAGATTTTGGAGAAAAATGATAACTGTCGATGAAACCATGATGGAAGCTGTTGAAGCCCTCGGGGAAGAAGTGGAGCGGCTCTGGAAAAAAGAGAAGTATGCCAAAGAAGCCTTCTCGCGAATTGCTTTTGAGACGCTCCAAAAAAACAAGATTCACACCTATTTCAGCATGGAGGAATTCCTTCAATGGCTCCGAAAGACGAAAG
>JACQQV010000012.1 GCA_016206785.1 Candidatus Omnitrophota bacterium | reverse complement strand
GGTAGCGCTTATTCCCGCCATTGCCGGCGGATCAGGTGGTGGTAGTCGAGGGGTGGCTCGGCGGAAGGGCTCCCATTCGGACGAGCGGAAGGGGAACCTCAGTTGCAGTCAGCCCCCACGGGGGGATGGGTGGAGCGAGGACGAATGGGAAGGAGCCGAGACAGGACCCCGAGACCGATGACGATGAGGGTTCAATGTTTGGATTAGACAACTTTACAAACGACCAGATTGAACGGTATAGCCGGCATATCCTCCTTTCAGAAATAGGGGGTGAGGGGCAGGGGAAGATTGCTCAGGCGAAGGTCCTTATCGTCGGTGCGGGAGGCCTCGGGTCCCCCTGCGCCTTTTACTTGGCGGCTGCGGGGGTCGGGACGCTCGGGATTGTCGATTTTGATAAGGTGGAACTCAATAACCTTCAGCGTCAGATTCTTCATGTGACGAAGGATGTGGGGCGGCCGAAAGTCGAATCGGCCAAAGAGAGAATTACGCAACTCAATCCTGATGTTAAAGTCATCACTCACTCTGAAAAACTTACTTCACAAAATACTTTGCCCCTTGTGCGCCAGTATGACATTCTTGTGGATGGAAGCGACAATTTTCCGACCCGGTATCTCATGAATGATGCGGCGGTTTTGACCGGAAGACCCCTTGTGCATGGCGGGATTTTTCGCTTTGATGGCCAACTTTTTACCATCCTTCCCCGTAAAGGTCCCTGTTATCGCTGTCTCTTTGCGGAGCCTCCCCCGCCGGGGCTCGTTCCGAGTTGCCAAGAAGCAGGAATTCTTGGCGCAGTCGCAGGGACGATTGGTGTCATGCAGGCGACGGAAGTTTTGAAACTGATCTTAGGAATCGGTGACCTTTTGACCGACCGACTCCTTATCTTTAATGCCCTTCGAAACGGATTCCGGGAGGTCAAGATCCGGCGGGACCTGAACTGTCCTGCGTGTGGGGATCATCCCACCCTTCACGCCTTAATAGACTACGAGCAGTTTTGTAACGTAAGAAAGTAATCGAGACGGAGGCATTCTCAATGGCAAAACGCGCAGTGACCCTCATTTTCCCACAGCATCTCATTAAGGAACCGGTCATCTATACCCTTGCCAAAAAGTTTAACCTTGTCCCCAACATCCGAAGAGCCAAGATCACCGAGACGGTGGGGGAGGTGACGTTGGAGATCGAGGGCTCTGAGGCCGACCTGAAAAATGGTCTGCAACACCTTGAAGCACAAGGGGTTAAGGTAGAACCGGTCACGGGGGATATCGTCAGTTAAATTTTTTTCTTGACAAAAAAGGATCTCTCCTGTATACTTATACCTAGTATGGGTATAAAGCCATGAAGTCTATAAGGGTTGTTTTAAGCGCATTTCTCTTCTTCGGAGGCGCAGCGTTCCTTTTTTCGATGTGGTGTTGCCCTTCTTTCCAGATGGCCGGGGACTGTTGTGGCGAGACCTGTACATCCCACTTCTCACAAGAGACTTCGCAGGTAGCATCTGCTGTACTCCAAAGCACTCCAACTCTTCCTTTCCTTTTTGAAGAGGAAACCTCTTTCGTAGAAACGGATCTTGTTTCTCAGCCGCTTACGCCGCGGAAAGAAAGGGTGCCTCACGAAACCGTCGCCCGCTACGTCCTTTACGAAACTTACCTCATCTAAACCATCCTCTTCCGGTAATTTTTCTCCTCTTTTTCAATTTTGTTTTCCATTTAAAAAGAGTTCTTCAAAAGGAGGTATATGACAAAGACTATGGATCGACGATGGCAGTTTATAGGAGGGGGGGTTATTTCACTTCTCTTTCTTTTGAGTCAGACAGAGGCAGAGGAATCCTCTTCCGTGACTTTGAGGGAACTTCTTGTGGAGGCCATTACGAACAATCCGGAGATCCAAGAGTCCCGGGCCCGTTGGGAAGCGGCCAAGGAAAAGATTACGATCGAAAGCACCCTTGAGGACCCGATGATCGGTGCGGATGTGGAAGGGATCCCCCGAGGGAGTACCAGTTTTGAGAGGCGGATGGACATCGAGTATATGATATCTCAATCTTTCCCTTTTCCCGGCAAGTTGTCCTTGAAAGGGAATATCGCCCGTCAGGAAGCGGGGATCGCCCATGAGATTTACCGCGGCAAAGAGCGGGATGTGGTGGTACAGGTCAAAAACGCCTATCAATCGCTTTATTTATTGGATCGTTCCCTTGAAATTAATTTAAAGAATCAGGAACGGGTGAACCAGTTTAGGCAGATTGCTGAAACGCGGTATGTGGGGGGACTCACGTACCGGCAGGATCTTTTGAAGTCCGAAGTGGAACTTTCCCGGCTTTTGAATGAGCGGGTGATGTTGGAACAGGAAGGGGAAGTCGCTGTGGCGCGGCTCAATGCACTTTTGAATCGCCCCCCCCGCACACCCCTTGTGATTTCATCGGAACCGACGGAAACAAGCGCTATCTATTCGTGGGGGGAATTGGAGGATAAGATCGTCTCTGCCCGGCCGGAGTTAAAGATGGCGGAGCGCGAGGTGGAACGGATGAAATCTGCGCGCAATCTTGCGCGGCTTGTGAATTTCCCCGATTTCACGGCGCGCGTCGAGGCCCGGCAATTTAATGAGGAAGGAAGTATCCGGGAATACGACGCCTTCTTAGGAATAAATCTTCCCATCTGGTTTTGGAAAAACCGTTCCGTTGTGAAAGAGGCCTCGAAGTCTCTGAAGGCGGCCGAGGCGGGCTATACCTCCATGAAAAATATCGTTTTCTTTGAGGCACAGGATGCGCTCGTGCGCGTTCAATCCAAGGAAAAACAACTCAAACGTTACAAAGGTGAAATCCTTCCGCAAGCAGAACAGGCCTTTGAAGAAGCAAAAAAAGGGTACGAATCGAGTCAGACCGGCTTTCTGGATCTTTTGGATGCGCAGCGGATGCTGAACATGTTTGAACTGGATTATTATCGAACGGTTGCCGAGTTTGAAATCGCTCATGCCGATTTAGAGCGGGCGGTTGGGACGCCGTTGGATGGCGAGACCGCTCTTACAGAGGAGATTTCTCATGCCAAGAAAAAATAAATGGATCATTCTCACTCTTTTATTATTTCTTATAGGAGGGGGGCTCTGGTTTTTAAAGGAGCGGTTTGTTCAAGACACCCAGATGGGGGCACACAAGAACCTTTACTATTGCCCGATGCACCCGGCCTACACCTCCGACCGCCCCGGAGACTGTCCTATCTGCAATATGCGCCTTGTGAAAAAGGAGCGGGAAGGAAGCCTGCCCAGTGCCGCTGGGAAGCAGAGTGTCTGTGTACGTCACAACTGCACGATGCTGAATTGCCCGATGGAAATCGTCGCAAAGCCGGGGACGAAGGTAACATGTCCTATCTGTGGCCATGTCGTGGTGTCGCCTTCGGGGGAATGGGTGAAGGAGAAGAAAATTCTTTATTGGACCGATCCGATGATGCCCGATTTTAAGTCGGATAAACCGGGGAAAAGCCCGATGGGGATGGAACTTATTCCTGTCTATGAAGAGGATAAAACGCTCACAGAAGGGATGGAGGGGGTTGCTACCTTTTTCGTCTCCCCTGAAAAGCAGCAACTGATCGGCGTCAAAAAGGGCGTTACAGAGCGGAAAACACTTACCAAGGAGATCCGCACGACGGGGATGGTTTCTTACGACCGGGAGCGACTTACCCTTCCGGCCGCGGAGGTGCCGAAGAGCGTCTGGATTTTCGCTACCCTCTATGAATATGAAAAACGCTGGGTGAAGCCGGGAGATCGCGCCGCGATTGAGACAGAGGTTTATTCTGGAGAGACTGTGGAAGGGATCGTGCAGGAGATCGGTACCCAGGTCGATCCAGCGACCCGGAGTGTTCGCGTGACCCTCGAGGCCCCGAATCCCGAAGGGAAACTCACACGGGAGATGTCCGTGACGGTCCGAATCCAAACGGTCCAGGAAGAACGTCTGGCTGTTCCAACGGAGGCGGTATTGGACACCGGCGAGCGGCAAGTGGTTTTTGTTGTGAAGGGAGAGGGCTCTTTCGAGCCGCGCCTTGTCCGTTTGGGAACACGCTCTGAAGAATTTGTCGAAATCTTAGAGGGACTTTCAGAAGGCGAGACGGTCGTCACCTCTGCAACCTTTTTGATTGATTCTGAGAGCCGTTTAAAGTCCGTTGCTCCTACTGAACATAAACATGGTCAATAGGGACTGTCCCTAGGGGGGAAACGATGACGCGGTTGGTTGAAGCGATTATCGAATATTGTGCGAAAAATAAATTTATTGTTTTTCTTTTAGTCGGGGGGCTTACCCTGGGTGGACTTTGGGCTGCCCGCAATACCCCTTTGGATGCGATTCCGGATCTTTCCGATACGCAAGTCATCATCTATTCGCGCTGGGACCGCTCTCCCGATATTATGGAGGACCAGGTGACCTATCCGATTGTGACGGCACTTCTTGGGGCACCTAAGGTCAAAGCGATCCGAGGATTTTCGGATTTTGGGTTTTCCTATGTCTATGTAATTTTCCAAGACGGGACCGATGTCTACTGGGCCCGGAGTCGGGTCCTTGAATACTTAAGTAAAATTATTCCGCGCTTGCCGGAAGGGGTCAAAACCGAACTAGGACCAGATGCAACAGGGGTCGGATGGGTTTTTCAGTATGCCCTAGTGGATAAGAGTGGAAAGCATAGTCTTGCAGATCTTAGGAGTTTTCAGGACTGGTATCTTCGATATTATCTTCAGAGTGTGCCGGGTGTCGCAGAGGTTGCCTCTATCGGCGGATTTGTCCGGCAATACCAGGTGAACCTTGACCCACAGCTTCTTTTGAGCCACAAAGTTTCCGTCATGCAAGTGGTGGAGGCAATCCGGAGCGGAAATAATGATGTAGGAGGGCGCCTCGTTGAATTTAGCGGGGCAGAATATATGGTCCGGGGACGCGGCTAT
Organism: Candidatus Omnitrophota bacterium; assembly: GCA_016206785.1. GTDB lineage: Bacteria > Omnitrophota > Gorgyraeia > JACQQV01 > JACQQV01 > JACQQV01. The sequence goes on along the minus strand of JACQQV010000012.1, from coordinate 73,281 downwards.
GCGAAGTCGGTGAAAGATATCGAGGAGATTGTCGTTGGGCGGGACCCGTATGGCGCCCCCATCCTTGTGAAACAGTTGGGGCGGGTGGCCTTGGGGCCTGAAATCCGGAGAGGGCTTTCAGAACTCGATGGGGAAGGGGAGGTGGTTGGAGGAATCGTTGTCATGCGCTATGGGGAGAATGCCCTTCGGGTGATCGACCGGGTTAAAGTGAAACTTAAAGAGATTGAACCCTCACTTCCCGAAGGGGTTAGGATTCTGACGACCTATGACCGCGGGGACCTTATCAAACGTTCTATCGATACAGTGAAACAGAATCTCATTCAAGAACTTATCATCGTAAGTGTCATGATTCTTTTTTTCCTTCTTCATATCCCCTCCGCAATGATTCCGATTATTACGCTTCCCATCGCGACCCTCATTGCCTTTCTCCCGATGAGTTGGATGAGGCTCACCGCCAATATCATGTCTCTCGGCGGGATCGTGGTCGCGATTGGCGATATGGTGGACGCTTCAATTGTCTTCGTCGAGAATGCCCACAAGAGACTCGATGAGTGGGGGAAAGGAATTCGCAAAGGAACACGGGAGGAAATTTTGATTCAGTCGATGAAAGAGGTGGGCCCTCCGATTTTTGCTTCTCTTGTTGTTTTGGCGGTTGCCTTTATCCCCATCTTTACCCTCGAAGCCCAGGAGGGACGGCTTTTTAAACCGCTTGCCTTTACTAAAAATTATGCGATCTTTTTCTCGGCCCTTTTGGCGATTACCTTAACCCCTGCCCTTATTATGGTTTTCTTACGAGGAAAAATTATCTCGGAGGATAAACATCCCATCAGTCAATGGCTCATCCGGCTTTATACCCCCCTGGTTCATAAGGCCATTGAACACAGGAAAATGATTGTGGTGTTTGCCTTCCTCGGTATGCTGATGACCACTCCCGCATTTCTCATGATGGGCTCAGAGTTTATGCCCCCCTTGAATGAAGGGAGTATCCTTTATATGCCGACCACCCTTCCGGGGCTTTCTGTAACCGAGGCCGGAAAACTTTTGCAGGTTCAGGATAAAATTCTAAGGGGTTTTCCAGAGGTTGAGCGGGTTTTTGGTAAAGTCGGACGTGCCGAAACTTCAACGGACCCGGCTCCCTTCTCCATGGTGGAGACAACGGTCATTCTCAAAGACAAAAAGTCTTGGCGCAAGGGAATAACTTGGGAGAAATTGGTTGATGAGATGGATAAAAAACTTCAGCTCCCAGGACAAACGAATGCCTGGACGATGCCGATTAAAAATCGGATTGACATGTTATCCACGGGTGTTCGAACCCCCATCGGAATTAAAATTTATGGATCAGATCTTAAAGAAATTGAACGAATCGGCGAAAAGATTGAAAAGGCCCTTAAAGAGGTCAAAGGAACCCGGAGTGTCTACGCCGAGCGGGTTGCCGGCGGCTATTTTTTGGATTTTGATTTAAATCGGGAAGCACTTGCCCGCTATGGGCTTTCGGTCGAAGAGGCGCAGATGGTCATTATGTCTGCAATCGGGGGTGAAAATATCACAACCACCATCGAGGGACGCGAGCGGTATCCGGTGAATGTCCGGTATGCCCGGGAGCTGAGGGACGACCTGGATAGTCTCAAACGCGTCTTGATTCAAATCCCGTCCGGAGTCCAAATTCCTATTTCTCTCATTGCCGATATCCATTTTACCTCAGGCCCTTCGATGATTCGGGATGAGAACGGTCTCCTCTCCGGTTATGTTTACGTGGATATGGCCGGGAGGGATGTGGGGGGATATGTTACCGAGGCCAAGCGGATCGTCCGTGAAAAAATAAAGCTTCCAACCGGGTACGCCCTCTCCTGGAGCGGTCAGTATGAATATATGGAGAGGGTCAAAAATCGCTTGAAGGTTTTTGTGCCGCTCACCCTTCTTATTATTTTTGTCCTCTATTATTTTACATTCCAGTCTGTCACAGAAACCTTGATCGTGATGCTCTCAGTCCCCTTCGCCCTTGTAGGCGGCATCTGGTACCTTTTCTTTTTACGATACAACATGAGTATTGCCGTGTGGGTGGGGCTTATTGCCCTTGCGGGGGTGGCGGCCGAAACCGGTTCGATTATGATTGTGTACCTGGATGAAGCCTTCAATCGCCGTAAACAGGACGGGAAAATGAAAACGATGCAGGATCTTTACGACGCCGTGATGGAAGGTTCCGCTCAAAGGCTCCGTCCAAAACTGATGACGGTGGGCGCGAATATCTTGGGGCTTATGCCGGTCATGCTTTCAACAGGAACGGGCGCCGATGTCATGAAACGGATCGCCGCCCCCCTGATCGGAGGGCTCACTTCCTCAATGATTCTTACCCTCATCGTCCTTCCCGCGATTTATACGATCTGGAAGGGGGATTTCGGTCTCGCAAGACAAGGAGATAAAAAGTGACGCAACATTGGCATGCCGCGTCTATCGAAGAGATCGTTCAAGTTCTTTCGACAGGTCTCTCGAGGGGGCTTTCTGCTTCAGAGGCAAGCCAGCGACTTTTGCGCGACGGTCCCAATGAACTGAAGGAGAAAAAAGGGCCAACCGCATTTGGAATCTTTTTGGACCAGTTCAAGGATTTTATCATCTGGGTTTTGATCGGTGCGGCAGCGGTTTCAGGATTTTTGAAGGAATGGATTGATGCGCTCGCTATTATTGCCATCGTGATTTTGAACGCCATTCTTGGATTTATTCAAGAATACCGTGCCGAAAAAGCACTCGCCGCCTTGAAAAAACTTTCAGCCCCCCGAGCGAAGATCATCCGCGATGGGGCAGTGCGTTTTGTCCCTTCTCGGGAAGTGGTGGTAGGGGATCTTCTGGAACTTGAGGCGGGGGATCATGTACCAGCCGATGCGCGCATCACCGTGAGCTACGTCCTCAAGGCGCAAGAGGCGGCGCTGACAGGAGAATCTCTCCCCGTCGAGAAACGCCCCGATCCGGCGCCGGAAAACGCCTCCTTGGGAGACCGGTTTTCAATGGTGTATCAGGGCACCATACTCACCTCGGGGAAGGGTCGGGCTGTCGCGGTGGCTACCGGTATGCAGACCGAACTTGGAAAAATTGCAGAACTCGTCCAGACCGTTGAAGAAGAAACCACTCCCCTCAAAGAACGCCTCGAGAAGTTCGGGAAGATCCTTGTGTATATCTGCTTCGGGATTGTTGCCGTTGTTTTTTTCTTGGGGCTCTGGCGGAAGGGGGATCCTCTGGAACTTTTCTTAACCGCGGTGAGTCTTGCGGTCGCAGCCATTCCGGAAGGGCTCCCTGCGGTTGTGACGATATCCCTTGCGCTCGGCGTCCAGCGGATGGTGAAACGAAACGCCCTGATCCGAAAACTCCCTTCCGTTGAGACGCTTGGTTCTGCCACGGTCATCTGTTCCGATAAGACAGGGACGTTGACCAAGAATGAGATGACGGTAAGGGCCATGGTGGTTGGGCAAAAACTCCTCACGGTTTCCGGAAGAGGATATGCCCCTGAGGGGAAGTACCATCACGGAGAGACGGAAGTTTCTCCAAAGGAATTTTCGGACGTCGAACTTCTTTTACGGATCGGCATTCTCTGTAACAGTGCCCATCTTCAGAAGAAGGGAAACGATTGGGAGGTTATCGGAGACCCGACGGAGGGGGCCCTCTTGACCGTTGCCGCAAAGGCTGGACTTTGGAAGAAGGAATTGGAGGAAGCTTTCCCCTTGGTGGCCGAAATCCCTTTTGATTCTGAACGGAAAAAGATGTCCGTGATTCGGAAAGAGGAAGAGGGGCTGGTTGTCTTTGTCAAAGGAGCGCCAGATATTGTATTGAAAGAATGCACGCACTGGATGATCGACGGGGAGGCCCGTCCCTTAAAAGAGGAAGACCGAGAGGCAATTCTCAATAAGAATGCAGAACTTGCAACGCAAGCCCTCCGCGTGTTGATGATAGCGTACCGCCGGATTTCAGAACTTCCAAGAAGAATAGAGCCCCAGATGATCGAGAAAGATCTTGTCTATGTAGGTCTTCTGGCCATGATGGATCCTCCTCGGGAAGAGGTGAAGCGCGCGGTTTCGGACTGTGTCGAGGCGGGGATCCGGAGCGTCATGATTACAGGAGACCATCCCAATACGGCATCCGCCATTGCCAAAGAATTAGGGATCTTGCGGGGGGGAGAGGAGGTTTTGACAGGGGCTCAGTTAGATACACTTTCTCAAGAGGCGCTTGAGTCGAAGGTGAAGAATATTTCGGTCTATGCCCGTGTCTCCGCAGAGCATAAGTTACGCATCGTGAAAGCGTGGAAAAAACAGGGCGCAATCGTCGCGATGACAGGCGACGGGGTAAACGACGCCCCTGCTGTGAAAGAGGCCCATATCGGGGTTGCGATGGGAATTACCGGGACCGATGTGACCAAGGAGGCCTCTGACATGGTCGTCACCGATGACAATTTTGCCTCGATCGTGGCAGCAGTGGAAGAGGGCCGCGCCATTTTTGAAAACATCAAAAAGTTTGTTTTTTATCTTCTCTCCTGCAACGCTGGCGAGGTTCTCACGATGTTTGTAGCGGCCCTTCTGGGGTGGCCCCTGCCCCTTTTCCCTATTCATATCCTCTGGGTCAACATCGCGACAGATGGGCTTCCGGCGCTTGCCCTCGGCGTCGATCCAGTCGAACCGGGCCTGATGAAACGGCGCTCTACCACAGAACTCATCACCCCCACCTTTTTACGCCGGATGGTCGGTATTGGCTCCCTCATCGCTCTTTCCACCCTTCTCGGATTTGCCTTTGTTTTGTGGATCGAAAAGGAAGACTTAGGTCGGGCGAGAACGTTTGCCTTCGGCGTTTTGGTCCTCTCACAACTTTTTCATTCTTTAAATTGCCGGAGCGAGCGGCTCTCCATTTTTACACTCGGCCTTTTTTCAAATATGAAGCTCATCGGAGCGATCCTCATTTCATTTATCCTGCAGAATATCATTGTCTATTTCCCCTGGGCCTGGCCCGTTTTCAAGACTGAACCTCTCTCCATGTTGGATTGGGGAATCATGGTCGCCGTTTCGTCTCTTCCATTGTGGGGAATGGAAATCGTCAAAGCCCTGCCCCGCGCGGGCAGTTCTCGTCGGAGTTTGGAATGAAATGTATCGCACAAAAAGTGCCGATCTATGATGAAACCGTCGGCCACTACGACCGGCTTGCAGTAGACTACGATCGACGATGGAGGAGTTATAGCGAGCGGACGTTTAAAGCCATATTTGAATGCCTGGATCTTTCTGGGGGTGAACATATCTTAGACGTAGGCTGTGGGACAGGAAAGTTCGAACAGATGGTTGTGGAGCGCTTTGATACCGTCAGCATCATAGGAATGGATATCTCCCGAAGCATGCTCAACATCGCGCAGAAAAGACTCGCCTCTTTTCCGCAGGTAGCCCTCCTGATGGCTCAAGCGGAGCGTCTCCCTTTCAGACCGGAGACATTCGACAGGGTCCTCTGTGCCAACATGCTCCACAATGTCCGCAAACCTGCCACGTTCATTCAGGAATGCGCAAGGATGCTGCGCCCGAATGGCCGGTTTGTTCTCGTGGACTGGTGCCGGGACTTCTGGTTTTACCGTGTGATGCATCGGTGGCTGCAACTTACAGATCGTACGTATGTCAAGATGTTTCGTGTGGAGGAGGTCAGAAAGATGCTGGAGACCGGAGGGCTCTTCGTCACCCATGTGGGTCACTTCATAGCGCCGCCGCACTATGGCATGATGCGGCTTATCGCGAAGAAGCCGTGACGGAAGAATCGAACGTTAAGTATTCTCGACCTTAAGAAAGGGGGAACAGATGTACCAGAGCGTTTTAAAGGCGTTCATTTTGTTTTCGGTGGTCACGTTCATGACGTGGGGGCTTGCCCTGGCCGATGAAGAGCACCACGCGGCGTCACAAAAAGAGGAAGGCATGGCAGGCTTGACCGGTGAAGTCGTCGATGTTCTCTGCTACATGAGTCACGGGAAAGAGGGACTGGGCCCGAAGCATGCCGATTGCGCCAAGAAATGTATCTTGGGAGGACTTCCGGTCGCCATCCGTTCCAACGACCAGCTTTACCTTGCAACGATGTCTGACCATAGTCCCGCCAATCAGACGCTTGCAAATTTTGCGGGCAAGGAAGTCACCGTTCATGGAAAGGTAACGGAACAGGACGGAATGAAGTTTATCGCTGTGGAGCACATCGGGGTACGCTGATGCTTCCGATGCAAAGCGTTCATCCACTCATTGTCCATTTTCCGATCGCGCTCCTCATTGCCTCACTTTTATTTGAATGCCTTGCTTGGGTTTTCCGCATCGAGGCGTGGCGGCTCACCGCGCGATGGTGTCTTGTGGCTGGTGCCCTGGGGGCAGCGGCGTCCGTCTGGAGCGGTTTAAGAGCAGAGGCGGTCGCAAAACATAGTTTTGAAATTCATCAGGTGATGAACCTTCACAAGAAGTTAGGAATTTCGGTTCTCGCCACCTCTTCGGCGTTAAGTGTCTGGTGGTTAGTGAGTTTAAAATGGAAGATTCCGTTTCAACGAATCGTCTATCTGATTCTATTGGCAGGAGTGGTTTCAGTTTTAGGTTTTGGGGCCTACTTGGGAGGACGACTCGTTTATGAATTCGATGTCGGGAAAATAACAGTGTCTCATAGCCATTTAGATTAAAGGAAGGTGAGGTCAATGATCAACCGTGAAGTCAAAGAGGATGCCCTGCTGCGGCTCCGGAAGATTGAAGGGCAGATCAAGGGTATTCTCAAGATGGTCGACGAAGAAAAATATTGCGTCGACATCATCAATCAGATTACCGCAGCCCAGCGGGCGCTGGATCAGGTGGCGCTTTCGGTCATGAAACGCCATATTGAAAGTTGTGTCGCAAGCGCGGTCAAGGAAGGGAAAGGGAGCACAAAGATTGATGAACTGATGGCCACCATTAACCAATTTGTGAAATAGGGATGCCAAAAGATCCGATCTGCGGGATGACTGTTTTGGAAACAGCCCCCTTTCAAACCACACAGAAAGGGGAAAAATACTTTTTCTGTTCTGCGAGATGTCAGAAAAAGTTTATTGGACAGGAAGGGGATTCAACTTCTACAGGCATCCTCACCAAAACCATGGTCAGTCTTGCGCTTCTTGTCCTCCTTCTATTCTTAACCTTTCTTTTCTCCTCTCTTCAACCCCTACGCCACGGTCTGTTCGTGTATCTTAAAATCATCTGGTGGGCGGTAACACTCGGTCTCTTTTTAGGAGGGCTCATCGATTACTATATCCCAAAAGAATATATTTCTTCTGTGTTGGCTGGTTCTTCCAGAAAAACCCTTGTGCATGCGACACTTTTAGGATTTCTGGCGAGTGCCTGTAGCCACGGGATCCTCGCCCTTTCCATGGCCCTGTACAAAAAGGGGGCCTCTGCAGCCTCGGTGGTCACCTTTCTTCTCGCAAGTCCCTGGGCGAACCTCTCCGTCACTTTTCTTTTGTTAGGACTTTTTGGCCTCAAAGGGTGGGTCTTCATCCTCTCCGCCATGGGAGTTGCACTGGTGACAGGGGTCCTTTTTCAGGGACTTTCTCGTCGAGGGTGGGTAGAGAGGAATCCGAATACCGTCAGTGTTTCCGGTGATTTTTCCATTTGGCAAGATTTCAAGAAGCGTCTTCGAGCCAGAGAATGGTCATTGGCCACGTGGCGAAAAGATCTGAAAGGGACGCTGAAGAGTATGGGGTTTCTTTCCGAAATGGTGCTTCCGTGGGTTCTTTTAGGTGTTGTTTTGGCAGGAGCGGTTTCTGCCTTTATCCCGAAAGAAATCTTTCATCGTTTCTTTGGCCCCACCCCCCTTGGTCTTTTAAGCACCCTTGTGGCTGCTACGGCGATCGAGACCTGTTCCGAAGGAAGTTCCCCCCTCGCCTTCGAACTCTATCGTTCCACAGGCGCCTTTGGAAATAGTTTCGTCTTTCTCATGGCCGGCGTCATCACCGACTACACGGAAATCAGTCTCCTCTGGGCCAATATCGGGAAACGGACCGCCCTCTGGACCGTTCTTTTAACAATCCCCCAAGTCCTTCTCCTCGGAGCCCTCTTTAACACTATCTTTTAAGCGATTTACAGCGCTTTCTTTTCAAAGTATAATGAATAGGGGAGGTAACCATGACAAAAAAAATTTTAATGATCCTTTTAGCGCTGGTACTGGGAGGAGCTCTTCTCTGGGTGCGGCCCGCCCCTCGGGTCAGTGCAGAGGAGGACTTTTCTTCACAAGTGGGGCGCATCTTGAAGAATCAAGAGAAGATGCTCCAAGACCTTCAGGAAATCAAGGCGGAACTGAAAAAAATACGGTTCCGGGCAAATTGATTCCTTAAAGAAAATGCTTCATATCGCAAAAGAAGAAGAGATTCTCCGGGGGAAAGTCACCGATGTCTATTTTCTCCGGGCGAAAGAGATTCTTGAGAAGAAGAAACTCCATCGTCGGGTCAAAGCAGAGTTTGTGGTGAAAAAATTTCCCCACCAGTGGCCCTACGGGGTGTTGGCCGGTGTAGAGGAAGCGTGCAGGCTTCTTGCACGACTCCCTGTCACGGTCTGGGCGATGCCGGAAGGGACCGTTTTCAGAACGGGGGAGCCGGTCATCATTCTCGAAGGGGATTACCTTTCGTTTCTTCAATTTGAGACCGCTCTTTTAGGGTTTCTCTGTCAAGCCTCCGGGATCGCCACGAAGGCGAGTCGCCTTCGGCAACTTTCGGGAGACCGGATGCTTTTCAGTTTCGGGTCCCGTCGAATGCACCCTGCCCTTGCACCGATGGTAGAGCGGAGCGCTTATCTGGGAGGGTGTGATGGGGTTTCTTCGGCGAAGGGGGCTTCTTTTATCGGCATAGCCCCGGTGGGAACCATGCCCCATTCCCTCATTCTTCTTTTAGGAAGTTCGGAAGAAGCGATTCGTGCGTTTCATGAGGTCATCGACAAAAAGGTCAAGCGGATCTGTCTCGTGGATACCCTCTCCGATGAAAAATTTGAGGCGATCCGTGCCGCAGAGGTTTTGGGGAAAAATCTTTTTGGGGTACGGCTGGATACCCCTTCCAGTCGTCGGGGGAATTTTGTTGAGATCCTCAAAGAGGTTCGGTGGGAACTTGACCTCCGCGGCCACTCCCATGTCAAGATCTTTGTGAGTGGCGGCCTCGATGAGGAGGACCTTCCGAAACTCAACCCTTGGGTCTATGGGTATGGCATCGGCACCGCCTTAAGTTGCGCTTCTAGCATCGACTTTGCGATGGACATTGTGGAGGTGGAGGGGGAGCCCTTTGCCAAGCGGGGAAAACTTTCCGGCGCAAAATCGGTTCTTCGGTGTCATCGCTGTTACGCTTCTCTGGTTGTACCGCTCACGCAGACGTCGCGATATCGCCATTGCCATTGTGGGGGAAAGCGGGAGGAACTTCTCGAGCGGGTCATCGACCGGAAGAGGGTGAAACATCCATTTCCCAAAGTAGACCGGATTCGGAAGTATGTGCTTGAACAGATCCCGCATTATGCGTTGGCACCATGAGCGAGACGAAAAATTATCTTTCTGTTTTCATGAAAACGCCTGATGCAGAAGAGGTAAAGACCCGCTTGATGCGGGCCTTGCCAAGAGAAGACGCGGTGCGTCTTTATAAAGCCTTTGTCGAGGATATCCTTGAAAGACTTTCCGACTTTTCCTGTGATGTGAAGGTCATCTCTTATCTGGGGGTTCCCCCCGCCAGGGATTTTTTTTCTTCTAAAGTGGGTGAAGTGAAATTCTGGCCGCAACAGGGAAGGGATCTCGGGGAGAGAATGAGAAATTATTTTTCTTGGAGTTTTGAACAAGGCGCAAGGAAGAGTATCGTGATCGGTTCAGATAGCCCCACCCTCCCAACCGCTTACCTGGAGGAGGCCTTTGCCCTCTTGGATCCTTATGAAGTGGTGATCGGGCCGAGTATCGACGGGGGGTATTACCTCCTCGGAATGAGGAAACTTCACCCAGAACTTTTTAACGATATCCCTTGGGGGGAAGAAGAAGTTTTTCAGAAAACGATCTTTCAGAATCGTCATCTCGAAGGAAGCATCGGTCTTTTGGGACCTTGGTATGATGTGGATACCCCGGAGGCCCTTGTCCTCTTAAAGGGGCACCTGGAGTACCTGTATCGTCATGCAGAAAGAGAACTCCCCCAACGAACCTATCGCATCCTTTCGGAATTGGAGGCGTAATTGGTTCCCTCAGGATCAGTCAGTATCACATTTTCGTTTTTGGCAGGGGTTGCTTCTTTTCTTTCGCCCTGTGTGCTTCCTTTAATTCCTTCCTACCTTTCCTATATCACGGGCCTTTCTGTCGAGGAACTCACACAGTCGGGTTCCCGCAGGGGATCCTGGCGGAAGGTGGGCTTCCATGCGCTCCTTTTTATCCTGGGTTTCTCCGTTATTTTTGTCATTTTGGGTGCCTCGGCCAGTGTCCTGGGCCAGCTTTTTGCACAGCATCAAAAACGGTTCCGTCAAATTGGCGGGGTCTTTATCATTCTCTTAGGAGCCACCCTCGCTGGGTTTCTCAAGCCTACCTTTCTCATGCGGGAGAAGAAATTTTCCTTACCCGCCCATCCCACGGGGTTTTTAGGTTCTTTCCTTGTTGGGACCATTTTTGCATTTGGGTGGACTCCGTGTGTGGGCCCGATCTTAGGATCGATTCTTGTCCTGGCAGGCGCTTCCCAGAGTTTCCAACAGGGGATCTTTTATCTTTCCGTCTACTCTCTCGGTCTTGGGATTCCGTTCTTGCTGTCCGCACTTGCCATGAACCTTTTTCTCTCTTCTTTTCAGAAAATAAAACGGTATCTTCATTGGATAGAGGTGGGCAGTGGGGTCCTCCTCATGGGCATCGGGGTACTCCTTGTGACCAACGCCCTTTTTTGGTTGACCAATTTTCTCAATAAGACCCTTGCCCCTTTGGTCCGCTTGTTTAATTTATAGGAGGTGTTCAGTTGAGAAGAGCGCTCATGTTCCTTTTGTGTGGCGTTGCTCTTTTAGGAATGCAACGCTTCAGCTGGGGTGATCCGGAACTTCAAAAAGCCCCCTCTTTTAGCCTCCCTCGTCTCGACGGCAACACGGTGCATCTGGAGGATTTTTCAGGGAAAGTCGTTTATCTGGATTTTTGGGGAGCCTGGTGTCCCCCTTGCATTGAAGAGGTTCCCCATCTTGTGTCTCTTTATAATACCTACAAAGAGAAAGGACTGGTTATCGTTGGGGTTTCCCTCGGTGATTCAAAAAGGTCTCTCGAACATTTTGTAAAGGAGAAACAGGTCACCTATCCGGTTGTCCTGGGAGACGACAAAATTATTGAGGATTATCGGGGCATCGTTTTCTTACCAACCGCCTTTCTGATCGATCGGAAAGGGTTTATGCGGAGAAAACTCTTTGGATATAAGGAAAAAGAGGAGCTGGAGCAACTTATCCTCCCTCTTTTAGAAGAAAGATGAGAGTCTCTATCATTATCCCAGTCTTGAATGAAGAAAAATCGATCGGTGCAGTGATCGATGCCATTCCAAAAAACATGGTGAATGAAATCGTTGTGGTGGACAACGGGTCAAGCGATCAAAGTGCGCTCATTGCCCGCTCCAAAGGGGCAAAGGTGGTTCATGAACTCCGCCGGGGTTACGGGCGGGCTTGTCTCACCGCGCTTCGTACGTTGAGTCATCCCGACGTGGTTGTTTTTCTGAATGGAGACTTGAGCGACTTTCCGGAGGAACTTCCTCAACTGATCGCTCCGATCACTCAAGGGGAAGCCGATTTTGTCGTCGGCTCACGAATACTTGGGAATTGGGAAAAAGGATCCATCCCGTCCCAGGTTCTCTGGAGAAATCGTCTCGCCTGTCTCTTGATAAATGCTTTTTTCAAGAAGCGGTATACCGATGTCGGTCCTTTCCGCGCAATCCGCTACCCTGTGTTAGAAACTTTAAAGATGCGTGACCATTCCTACGCTTGGCACGTTGAAATGCAACTCAAGGTTGCGAAAAAGAATGCGAAAGTCCTTGAGGTGCCAGTGCGCTATCGAAAGCGGGTGGGGGAGTCCAAACTGAGCGGCAGTTTCCGGGGCCGCCTCTCCGCCAGCCTCCAGACCTTCTGGGCGATCCTCCGTTTCCTTCCGTAAAAAAATCTCTTGACAGGATTTCGGAAATCCATTAACATATGAAAGTGAGACTCAGTCTCAAAGTGAGGATGCCATGGGGGAGCTCGATGCGGTTCTAAAGGAAAAGGGGGTTAAACTTACAGAGCAGAGGAGGAGACTCCTTGAAAAGGCTCTTCTCCAGCACAAGCACTTTAGTGCAGAAGAGCTGTACGAGACGCTTCGTCAGAAGCGGGCAGGGATTTCACGGGCAACCGTCTATCGGACATTGAAACTCTTGGCTGCCCACGACGTCCTGGATGTCCATGATTTTGACCGGGGTTATCACCTCTATGAAAGCCGGCTCGGGCGACATCACCATGATCACCTCGTCTGTTTGAAATGCGGGCGGATCACTGAATTTGAGAATCCGGATATCGAATCAGAGCAGGAAAAAGTGGCGAGGCATTATCACTTTAAGATCGTGTCCCATTCTCACAAAATTTACGGGCTGTGCCATCGGTGTAGGGTAGGGAATTAATTTTTTTCTCTATTATTGAGATTGAGTCGCAATTTCATTTATGAGCGAAGTCATAGACGATCAGGTCAGACGGCGTTTAAATACCCTTTCAAAAGGGTTGCGGTACGGCTCACTCCATCTTGTTGTGCATGATGGAAAAGTGACGCAGATTGAACGTATCGAAAAGGTCCGTTTGGAGAAAAAAGAGAATTCCGACCAGACAACCGGAGGAACTTCACCATAGAAAGGATCATAAGATGTTGCGAAAAGAAGTTGTCTGGTCGGGAGTTTTTGTGCTGTTAGGGGGGTGGGCGGTGGTTTGTCAGGCTGCGGAAGAGAGAACGTATCGGATGGAGGAAGTGACTGTTCGGGCTGAGGAGGTGCGGGCGGGCAAGCGTTTCTTACCCGACGTCACAGGGACGCGCATTTACTCTGGTAAAAAGACTGAAGTCATCGACCTCCAAGCCCAGCCCACGATTGTCAACAACAACTACCGTCAGGTCTTGGCCAAGACGCCGGGGTTGCTGCTGAGTGAGGAAACAACCCCGCTTTTGAGCGTAGGGTATCGAGGGCTTGAGCCGCACCGGGCCCAGTTTACACAGGTCCTCAAGGATGGCATCCCGATCCATGCGGAGATGTTTGGCTACCCCGAGGCGTACTATGTTCCGCCGCTTCAAAGTATCGACCATATCGAATTCATACACGGAGGCGCATCGCTCATGTACGGCCCCCAGCCTGGAGGAGCGCTCAATTTCATTACAAAGGAACCGGCGACGGATACCCCGTTTGCGGCCTACACCGAAAACAGTTTTGGAACCGATGAACTTTTTTCGCATTATACAGCGGTCACCGGATTGTCACAGCCGCTCGGCTATCGGGGCTACTTCCATGAACGGGAAGGAAACGGTTTTCGCGAGGCAAACAGCGACTTCGAGGTTCTTGGCGGAGGGCTCAAGATGACCATCGGGCAAACAACCGATTCCCGATGGATCGTGGGCTATGACGAATACCATGAGGAACATGGAGAGCCGGGAGGATTGACGAAAGCGGTGGCGGACAGTGAGGGCCGTGATGCAACGACACGGTTTAACGACCGGTTCCGTCTCGAGCGTTACTATGGGACGCTGATCTATGAGCGCGACATCGGCGAAGAGACCCGGTTTGATTTCAGAACGTTCGGTGGGCATTACCGCCGATACAGCAAGCGTCAGCGAGGAGGGGGGTTTGGAACGTTGCCGACAGGAAGTGCCTCCTCTACTAACAGCATTGAGGAACAGGATTTCTATACCGTCGGATTCGAACCTCGGTTTCGGCGCACCTATGATGCATTTGGACAAGAAGGCCACACCCTGACGGCGGGGCTTTTGACCTATTTCTCCGATTCTCCGCGAGAAGATCAGCGGGGAACAGCGCCAGATGCAGATTCCGGGGCCCTGCGCAACAAAAGTGACCGGAAAATGGAGTATCTCTCGCTTTTTGCCGAACATCTGTTTCGGTTCGGGAAATTATCCGTAACACCCGGTGTTAGACTCGAAAACATCTGGCAACATGTGAAAGAAGATGTGAATGCGGACAAGGCCGGGGTGGGAACTCCCCTTGCAGACGTTGATGAATTTGATTTCGTGCCGCTCTTTGGCGTCGGGATCAATCTGGACGTGACCCCGGAGATCGATTTATACACAAACCTTTCACAATCCTACCGGCCGAAAATATTTACCCAGGCGGTTCCGACAGGGGCGAGTCAAGTCCTTAACAGCGATCTTGAAGAAGGAAAAAGTTGGACGTTTGACGTCGGGATGCGCGGGCGACATTGGGAGGCGCTTACTTGGGACGCGAGTTATTTCCTTCTGAATTTTAGTGACCAGATCGGGACTTCGGGTAACACGATCGAGAACGTCGGCGACGCGCTCCACCAGGGTGTGGAATTTGCTACGGAGGTCGATCTGATGGGCGGGGATCGGGTCGGTTCGGTAAGTCCCTACGTGAATCTGATGCTTCTGGATGCGAAATTTACCGAAGGCCCGCAGGACGGTAAGACACCGCAGCATGCGCCCCAGTACACGATCCGATTCGGGGTCGAATATGCCTTCAAGGATCGCGCCAAAGCGCGTCTCGGAAGCACCTTTGTCGACGATCACTTTGCAGATGATGCTAATACAACAAACCGAACGATCCCATCCTACAAGGTCTGGGATCTGACCGGAGAACTGAAGGTATGGAAAGAGTATGTGGCGCTCTTCGGTGGGATCAATAATCTTTTTGATGAGCGCTACTACGCCCGGATTCGCAGTGAAGGCATCGATCCGGCCTACGAACGGAATTTCTATGGGGGTGTACGGGCTGGGGTAAAATTCTGAGAAAGGAGAATCAAAGGTTATGTGGCACTGGTTTCTGAAGGGCGGGCCGGTCATGTGGCCTCTCTTACTCTGTTCCGTGATTGCACTCGGTGTGATCATTGAACGACTTCTTTTTTGGGTGAAGGAGAGCCGAATCCAAGAGTCCGCACTTGTCCACAAACTGCTCCATCTGGTTGAACGAGGACTTTTTGAAGAAGCGGCTGCGAGTGCCAGAGAAAGCAAAGATCCTGTGGCCCGGATTATCCTTAACGGCTTGGAGCACCACCACTTTTCCCTCGAAGGGGCGCTCGAGGTGGTGGTTCACGCGGAGCTCAAGCGGATGAAGCGCTATCTGGGGGTTCTGGATACCATCATCACTGTAGCCCCTCTTTTGGGTATCTTTGGAACGGTGACCGGAATTCTCGTCGCCTTTGGTTCATTGGAAGGCCGGATTCCGGACCCCAAGATCGTTGCCGCAGGAATTGCGCAGGCGGTTATCACGACAGTAGCGGGGCTCGCCATCGCAATCCCGACGGTGATCGCCTATAACTATTTTTGTGCGAGAGTCGAGGATGCGGCCAGCCAGATTTCAACCCATGTGACCAACTTCCAAATTCTGTGTCAGAAGGGAAAGACCAAACATGCAGATCAAGGCGTTTCCGTCTAAACGTCCGCGGATTGAGATGGTGCCGCTCATCGATATGTTTTTCCTTTTGCTGGTGTTTTTCATCTTTGGGGTTTTTTCCATGACGATGCAGGAAGGCCTCATTGTAGATCTTCCCGCCGCCGAAACGGCGGTCACCACGACAGAAGAATCTCTCACCATTACCGTGACTGCTGAGGGATCACTTTTTCTAAACCAAGAGCCAATAGCCCTCAATGACCTTTCTGGCTCGCTTCGTCAACATCGACTTCGCGCGGCCGATCCGCTCGTGACGATTAACGCAGACCGCCGTACAGCTCATGGAACGGTGATGGCGGTTTTGGATGCGGTTCGTCAAGCGGGCCTTGCACGCGTGTCATTTCAGACAGAAGGAGATCGGTCGTGACCGGGACACTTAAAAGCGCTTTGGCCATCTCATTGGGGATCCATACCGGCCTCTTTTTCGGATGGCCGACGACGACCCCCGTTCAATTTGATGTAGAACGGGCACCGACGAGTGTTGAGATAAGGCTGGTCGCCCCGCGAACCGATCCTATAACTCCACAGGCACTCCCCGAACTGCCTGTCGTCGAGGTAAAACCTAAGACGACCGCCGAGGTCGTTCAGGAGCCTGATCCCATACCACAGACAGTCGTGGCACCAGAAATTAAAGGGGCGCTCACCGAGGTTCTGCCGGGGTATCTCCGCAATCCCGCACCGATCTATCCCCTCCTTTCCCGCCAGCGTGGGGAAGAAGGAACAGTTCTCTTAAAGGCGGAGGTCCTTCCAACGGGCCGCACTGGACAGTTGACAATACTTTCTTCTTCGGGTTTTCCGCTACTCGATGGGGCTGCGGCGAAGGCGGTAAAAGGATGGCAATTTAAACCTGCCAAGCGTGGAAACAATCCGGTTACCGTATGGGTAGAAATTCCTATCACATTTCAACTGATCCCGGAGGGGAAGCAATGAATCAAATTCCTTGGGTGTTGGGGCTTCTTGCAGGAGGAACCATTTTTCTCGGGTTACCTGTTGCGCGTTTACGAAATGTCGCAACCAAGACGAAGGCATTTCTCAATGCCGTTTCAACCGGTATTCTGATCTTCTTGCTGGTGGAGATCACAGGGCACCTCCTCGAGGAGATTGAAGAACTGATCGAGGAGGCTCTTGAGCATGGGGCGTCATGGACAGGGGCATTTCAATTAGGGGGGTTGTTTGCGGTGGGATTTTCGCTTGGACTTCTCGGCCTTGTCTATTTTGAGCGACGTTTTCTAGGGACAGCGAAAAATGGGATCACTCCCAAGACCCGGGCAAAACAGGTGGCGATGATGATCGCAATCGGCTTAGGACTTCATAATTTGAGCGAGGGACTCGCCATCGGTCAAGGGTATGCCTCCGGGGCTCTTCACCTTGCGTGGCTTCTCGCGATTGGATTTGCCCTCCATAATGCAACAGAAGGGTTTGGCATCGCTGCTCCACTCTCCGGTCATGAGGTGAGTTGGAAGTTTCTGGCCCTCACAGGGCTCATCGGCGGGGGTCCCACATTTCTGGGCGCGGTCATCGGCGGGTGGTGGGTCAGTAAGCCGACAGAGACATTTTGTCTGGCACTCGCTTCTGGAACGATTCTTTATATTGTGGGAGAACTCTTGCACTTGGGCCGTCAGCTGAAGGAAGAGTCGGTTGTAGAAATTGGACTCCTTGTCGGATTTTTTGTGGCCATGATCACCGATTTCGTGCTCATCGGGGCCTCAGGGTAGATCATAACTCATTTATTTTTAATAGATTATGGAAATTATAAAAAAATTCTTGCGTTTGAATTTTAATTCCGATAATATAAAGCGGACTTCCTTGTTAGGAGAGCAAGAATGGCGGAAGAAAAAGTCATGCTGCGAGGGTTGGAAGACGTCATTGCCGGCGACAGCCAGATCTGTTATATCGACGGCAAAAGGGGTCGACTCGTCTATCGCGGCTACGACATCGGGGAACTTGTTTTTAAGACGCACTAC
The DNA here is from genome assembly GCA_016206785.1 of Candidatus Omnitrophota bacterium. Lineage (GTDB taxonomy): Bacteria > Omnitrophota > Gorgyraeia > JACQQV01 > JACQQV01 > JACQQV01. The sequence continues at coordinate 55,701 of JACQQV010000012.1, read as the reverse complement.
GAAGAAATTGTTTATCTCCTTTGGTTTGGAAGTCTCCCGAACCGTGTGCAACTTTCGGAATGGGAGAAGAAACTTTCCACCGCCCGCGACCTTCCCGCCCCTGTTTTAGATGCGATCCTCCGTTTTCCGAAAGAAGGTCCACCGATGGCGGCCCTTCGGAGTGCCGTATCCCTCCTCGGCCTCTACGATCCCGATGCGGAAAATAATTCTCTGGAAGCAAATCTTCGGAAAGGGATCCGCCTTGTTTCTCAATTTCCGGCAATTATCGCCTGTTTAATCCGCGCAAGAGAAGGAAAACCATTCCTCACCCCGCGGAAAGACCTCTCGCATTCCGCCAATTTCCTTTATATGCTTTCTGGCCAGTTGCCCGACGAGACTTCCATCAAGGCCCTTGAATCGTATCTCATTCTTCTGGCTGACCACGAGTTTAATGCCTCCACCTTTACCGCCCGGACCACGGCCGCCACCCTCTCCGATCTTCATTCGGCCATCGTCGCCGCCATTGGGGCCCTCAAAGGGGATCTCCACGGTTCCGCGAACCAACGGGCGATGGAGACATTCCTTGAAATCGGATCGGTGGAGAAAGCCGAAGGCTATATCAAGGAAAAACTGGCTCAGAAGAAGAAGATCATGGGCTTTGGCCATCGGGTCTACAAAACCGAAGATGCCCGGGCACCCTACTTAAGACAGATGGCGATTAAGATGAGCGAGATGAAGAGGGAAGACAAGTGGGTGACGATTGCCGAAAAGGTGAAAGAGGTCGCTCATCGGGAGAAGGGGCTCTATGTGAACGTCGATTTTTATTCGGCTCCACTTCTTTATTATCTCGGCCTCCCTGTTGCTTTCTTTACCCCCCTGTTTGCGATGTCGCGGATCTCCGGATGGATCGCCCATGTCTTAGAGCAATACGCCAACAATCGGCTCATCCGACCCCTGTCCAACTACACGGGGCCGATGGATCTTGCGTATATTCCAATTGATCAAAGAAAGTAATTTTTTTGTCTCAATCGTGTTTGTTCTGACTTCATTCGCCGGAACCGCCTTTTCCCTCGATCTTGAACGTCTGACCCCTACCGAACGACATCTGGCTAAGACAACCCTTAAGGCTTTAAAACTCTCCATCGATCCACGCAAGTCAAACGGCTCGATGAATCTTTTAACCTTTGACGAACTTTATACGCCCTTGGCTCCTGAACAAAAGAATTTTTTGGAGGGGATCCGAAGCGCCGATCCAAAAATTCTGGGTGCGACAGCCCACACCTTCGATAACGCGTCTCCGGATGTTCTTTTCGTGCAGCTTCCGGATCAGGGCATCCATCGCAGCGGCTCTCTCGCCACACTTCCTAAACAATATCTTCCCAAAGAGGTATACGAGGCGTATGAAGAGATGATGACGGCGATGCACGCAGACATCGGTAAGAGGCTTTATGTGGAATCCGGCTATCGATCGCACGCCTACCAGCTTTATCTCTTCCTCTATTACCTCCGAAAACATGACTACTCCCTGAGAGAAACGAACCGTTTTGTTGCGCTGCCCGGCCATAGTGAGCATGGGGCGCCTCATCGTCAGGCGATCGATTTCATCAACGAAGAAGGGATAAATGGAGAGGAGCATCCTGAAGAATTTGAAACACTTCCTGAGTACGAGTGGCTTACCCGTCACGCCAAGCGCTACGGTTTTTTCCTCTCTTATCCGCGGGACAATCCCTGGGGGACCAGTTTTGAACCGTGGCATTGGCACTTTGAAAAGCAAAATCAAAATATAAAACGCAAAAGGCAAAATTGAAAAAGGGATTTCTCCAAGAACTGAATCTACTCGATGCCTCTCTCCTCGTCGTCGGGTGCATTATCGGAGCCGGCATTTTCCGTACCCCCGCCACGATCTCCACCTCTGTTCATGAACCTTTTCTCATCCTTCTCATCTGGCTCTTTGGGGGACTTTTCTCCCTCTGCGGCGCTCTTTGCTATGCAGAACTCGCCTCCTCCTTTCCCAAAACAGGGGGTGATTACATCTATCTGGGAGAGGCGTACGGTCGTCTTACTGGTTTTCTTTTTGGGTGGACAAAACTTTTTATCGAACGGACCGGGACGATTGCCATCCTTGCCTTTGTCTTTGCGGAATATCTCCGGTTCATTTTTCATTATGGAGAAGAGACCTTAAAAGGAATCGCCTCCCTTGCCATTCTCCTTTTAACGGTCGCCAATATCATCGGGGTCCGTTTCGGGAAGTATGTGCAGAACTGCTTTACGCTTTTAAAGGTGGGGGCGATTCTCGGGATCATCCTTTTTGGAATCCTTCGCGCTCCCGTCGTCCCTTCCTCTTGGCACCCCTTTTTCCCGGAGACTTTCTCTTTAGAGACGATTCAATCTTTGGGGGTAGCACTCATCTTTGTGTTATGGACGTATGGGGGGTGGACCGAGGCCTCCTATGTGGCAGAAGAGGTGAAGGACCCCGAGAGAAATCTTCCCCGCGCGATCGTCTTTGGAGTTCTCCTGACGATGGGTCTTTATCTTCTCGTGAATGGCGTTTATTTGTACTACATTCCTATCGGGGAAATGGCCTCTGATAAACTCGTAGCGGCCACGGCCGTTCAAAAAATGGTGGGAGGATTCGGGGGGAATTTGGTTTCTCTGATGGTCGCCTTTTCCGCTTTTGGGGCACTCAATGGGTATATTTTAACCGGGGCAAGGATCCTTTATGCATTGGGTGAAGATCATCCGCTCTTTGGAAGGTTGGCAAAACTTCACCCCGATTTTCATACGCCGAATATCGCTCTTTGGTTTAATGCCGCCATCGCGATCTTACTCATCCTGACGAAAAGTTTTGAAGAGATTCTCACCTACACGACGGTGGCGATCTCGGTTTTCTTCGGCATGGCGGGGTATTCCGTCATTCTTTTAAGAAAAAAGTATCCGGATCGGAAGAGGCGTTACAAGGTGTGGGGGTATCCGGTCATTCCCCTCCTTTTTATCTTGACAACTTTATTGTTTATTCTGAACGCCTGCCTCACAGAGCCGAAACAATCCCTTTTCGGCCTCGCCATCGTCGCCCTCGGTTTTCCTCTCTACGCGATCTCCTCACGGATGGCAAAGTAACGGCAGGCGGGTGCCCAAAAGGGACTAAGTCCCAAAGACGGTTAGACCTGTTCCTTCGGTACACCTTCTAAGGCGAAAAGGGACTTAGTCCCGCTTGTGCCGCTTGTGCTACTCACGACATGCGTCTCACCACAACCAGTCGCCACCCGCTTACTCGTGTTAGCTTGTTACAAGCCGCATGAGGTGGGCCGAAAGGAGGCCGAGGAAGGTCCCGGTGAGGTTTCCGAAGATGGCAAGGAGAAGGCCGAGGGGCGCAAGGCGTTTCTCATAACAGGCGGCGACGATCGGCGCTGAGACAACCCCGCCGATATTCGCCTGACTCGCCGTCGCCAGGAAAAAAAGAGGAATCCTAAACACCTTCCCAAAAGCAAAAAGAATCACGCCGTGAATCATGACCCACACTAAACCGACGAGGACAAAGATCGGAAAGTGGGCAAGCCCTTTTAAATCGGCCTGCGAGCCCATCGCGATGAGCATGAGGTAAAGAAAAAGAGTCCCGAGTCGACTCGCTCCCCATTCTTCCAGACGGGAAAGCGGAGTGAAGGAAAGACCCATCGCAAGAGCCGTTGCCAGAAGGACAAAAATCGTCTTTTGGGTTAAAAATGTTCCCATCGGTGGGATGAGTTTTGAAAGAGAAAAAGTAAGGAGCGTTCCCGCCGCAGCCACTCCGAAAAGAACGAGGAGATGCCCCGGCGTTTTAAGGGAAACACCCTCTTTTTTTGGAGAAAGCATTTTAAGTTTTTCATCCGTTTCATCCAGGAAACTGCGTTTCGAGCGATTCCAGCGGTCAAAGGCCGTTTGATAGGGTGCCAGTGAAAGAAGGAACGCCATCCAGCCGTAGGCGATCATGGAATCGACAAAGACCATCGGAGAAAAGAGATGACTCGGCGTTCCGATCGCTTCCTTCAAAGCCGCCATATTGATACTTCCCCCGATCCAACTTCCTGCCAATGTGCCAAACCCCATCCAGGCATCTTCTGGTAAGAGGAAACGAAAGCAGCGGAGACTGAGTGGACCACCGACGACAATCCCTAAGGAACCGACGATCATCGTCAAAAGAGACAAGTTCCCTATCTTGAATAGGGAGGTGAGTTGTGTGGAGAGGAGAAGAAGGATCAGGGCGCCGGGGAGAAGAAGCGCAACCCCTTTTTCATAGAAGACGGTCTCGTCGGGGAGGAGGCCAAAGGTGCGCCCTATCATCGGAAGGACGTAACACCAAAAGGGGATCGGAATATACTTAAAAATCTCTCGCATCTTATTCCCATGATATAATAAAACGATCCTCATGAGAAAGAAAATCACTCTCCTCTTGAGTCTTTGCTTTTTTTGCGCTCTTCCGACGTGTGTCCATGCCGCTCAGAAAATTCCACACGTTCTGCCGGAGATGGAACATGCAGACTATTGGGTCACACAACTTTCTGAGGCCGATAGGGTCATTTTAAGTCTCCGCCAGATCGAAACCCTTAATCAAAAATTTCTTCGCGCAGAGCCAACAGCGGTGGATCCCCTGGCTCTTGAAGAAAGGGTAGGCACCTCTTTTCTCCTCGCAGCCCTTGAGAAGGAAGAGGCCGCTTTATTACAAAAGAAATTATATGACCATCGTGGGCATCTTGTACGGAAACCTTTTTTGAATAATCTAAAGTCCTTGTGCGCGCTTCGAAATCTCCCCGATCTTCTCCCGGTTCGGTTTGGTCTCATCATTGAGGAATGTTCTGTACGCACGTTTCCGACAACAGAACCGGTTGTGGAAAAGCGGGGAGACGTTGCCTTCGATCTTCTTCAGCAGACCACTCTCTCTCCAGGGACGCCGGTTGCACTTTTGTGGGAGAGCCAGGATGGAAAATGGCTTTATCTCGCCTCAAAACTTCTTCGAGGGTGGGCGAAGAAGGAATCGGTCGCCTTTTTCGAAAACAAAGAGGCCCTTTTCAAGCATCTTTCCTTTCCAAAAATTGTCGTGACCGAGCGGGAGGTCCCGGTATTTGAAAACCGCGACGGAGAGCCGGTGACCTCTTGGAAAATGGGAACGGTGTTGCATACCGATCTCCTTCTGGAGGACGGGGATTTCTTTCTGATTCACCGCCCCGAGCGAAGACCGGACGGCAGAGTTCTTTTGACCCACGCCTTTCTCCGGAAGAAGACTGTCCAGACCGATTTTCTTCCCTTAACGTCGCGCCAGATTTTGACGCAGGCCTTCAAACTTCACGGCGCCCCTTACGGATGGGGAGGACTCCAAGGGGGGTGGGACTGTTCTAGTTTTTTACGAGACGTCTTTGCCACGATGGGCGTGGAACTTCCCAGGAATTCAGGGCCCCAGTCCAGGATCGGGAAAATCCTTGCCACCTTTTCAAAAGATGCAAAAAAAGAGGGGAAACAACAAGCGCTTAATCAAGCGATTCCGGCAACGACTTTTGTGAAACTCGATAACCACCTCATGCTCTATCTCGGAAAACGGGATAACCGCCAGTATGTCCTTCATTCAACCGCCGGCTACCGCCGCAAGACCCTCCTCAGGGAAAAAGGGGTGAAGACGTTCCGGGTCCTTGTCTCTGACATGGAACTGGGCCGCGGAAGCAAGCGGGGCTCTCTCTTCGACCGGCTGGTCTCCGTCAACCTCCCCTTCGCCCCTTCCTATTAACCGTAACACTTTTTTCTATAATGAGTTATGTATATAGGTTGACAGAAATGGTCTGGTATGGTAATCTCTAAGTATGACCAAAGTAGCCATTCGAGAAGAGGAGGTTTTGGAAAGGCTCCGGCGCGTGAATGACCCGGAGCTCAATCGGGACCTTGTCTCTTTGGGGATGATCAAAAATCTTGCCATCGATGGAGGGAAAATTTCCTTTCTGGTGGAACTCACAACCCCCGCTTGCCCTTTGAAAAGCGCCATTGAGTCCGAGATCAAAAAGGAACTTTCCACTCTTCCTGGTTTCGAAGCGGTGACCCTCACCTTCGGAGCGAATGTCCGGCGGGGGAGTCCGGAACTTGAAAAAAGCTTTGTCCCGGGAGTTAAAAATGTGATCGCGGTCGCGAGTGGCAAAGGGGGTGTCGGAAAATCGACGGTGAGTGTGAACTTGGCGATTGCGCTCGCCCAAAGCGGGGCAAAGGTGGGGCTTCTGGATGCCGATCTTTACGGGCCAAACGTTCCCCTCATGATGGGGATTTCTGATTTTCCAAAGACACTTCAGAACGAAAAGATTGTTCCGCCGGAGAAGTATGGATTGAAACTCATGTCCATCGCTTTTTTCATGGAGCCGGGTCAGGCGGTCATCTGGCGGGGCCCCATGCTTCACAAAGCGCTTCAGCAGTTTTTGGGGGATGTGGCATGGGGGGAGCTCGATTACCTCGTCGTCGATCTTCCGCCGGGGACAGGAGATGTGCAGCTTTCTTTGTCGCAGAGTTTGCCGCTCACCTGCGTGGTTTTGGTCACGACTCCCCAAGATGTGGCGCTCTTGGATGTCGAAAAGGCGATCTTTATGTTTCAGAAAGTGAATTGCTACATCCTCGGTGTTGTCGAAAATATGTCCAACTTCATCTGCCCCCATTGCGAAAAGGGCACCCCGATTTTTGGAGAAGGGGGCGGGGAGAAATTGGCGAAGGAGTTTAATATTCCATTATTGGGACAGATCCCTCTTGTGCCGGAAATCCGGGAAGGGGGAGATTCCGGGAGACCGATTGTAATCCGCGCGCCAAAATCCGAGGTGGCTCTTGCATTTCAAGAGATTGCGGGAGAGGTCGCCGCGAAATTAAGCGTGTATAGTATGCAGAGAAAAGGAGAATAAGATGACAGAAAACAGCGATCTTCGAAACAAAGTTCAGGCATGCCTCGATAAGATTCGACCTGCGCTTCAAGGAGACGGTGGGGATTGCGAACTCGTGGATGTGAGTCCGGAGGGGGTCGTGACTCTTCACCTTGTCGGTTCCTGCAGCGGCTGCCCCAGTTCCACCATGACACTTCGGATGGGGATTGAACAGGCCTTGAAAGAAGAGATTCCAGAAGTCAAGGAACTGGTCACGGTGTGAAATATATTCTTGTCGTTCCGGACGGTGTCGCCGATAAACCAATCCCCGAATTAGGAAACAAAACGCCCCTCGAGGCGGCCAAGAGGCAGAACCTTGATACGATCGTCCAAAAGGGACTCTTGGGACAAGTTCAGACGGTTCCAAAGGAACTTCCGTCGGGGAGTGATGTGGCCTGCATGAGCCTTTTGGGGTATGATCCCCGTCGCTATTACACCGGTCGCGCCCCTCTTGAAGCGGCAAGTCTCGGCATTTCCCTTTCAAAAGAGGAAGTCGTCTTCCGCTGTAATCTCATCACCCTTGAAAAAGGGAAAATGAAGGATTATAGCGCCGGGCATATCTCAAGTGAAGAAGCGAAGGCAATTATCGCAACGCTTCAGGAAAAGTTGGGCGGAGACGGGTTTCAGTTTTATGCCGGAGTCCAATACCGTCACCTCCTTGTGTCGCGCCGTTATGGAAAGGTGAAATGTACTCCCCCTCATGACATCGCTGGCAAAGAGGTGGAGCCCTATTTCCCGAAGGGAGAAGGGGAAAAAGAACTCCGAGAGCTCATGGAGGAATCTCAGAAAATTCTTTCTGACCATCCGGTAAATCAAAAAAGGAAAAAAGAGGGAAAAGATCCAGCGACGAGTATCTGGCTTTGGGGGCAGGGAACCCGGCCGGTCCTTCCCAGTTTTAACTCTCAGTACGGATTGGATGGTTCGGTCATTAGCGCAGTCGATCTCGTCCGTGGGGTGGGACGAAGTGTGGGGCTTGAAGTGATTCAGGTCCCCGGGGCGACCGGTTATTTTGATACGGACTATAAGGCAAAAGCCCAGTATGGCCTGGAAGCACTCAAGAAAAAAGATTTTCTTTTTATTCATGTAGAGTCCACTGATGAAGCAGGGCATATGGGGGATGTGAAACTTAAAGTGGAAGCGATTGAAGATTTCGATAACCTCCTGGTTGGGACGCTTCTTGAAGGTCTTTTAAAAATGAAGGAGTTTCGACTTTTACTTTTACCAGATCATATGACTTCAACAGTAATCCGGACCCACACCCACGATCCTGTTCCCTTTACCCTTTTTGGAACTGGGGTGAAGGGAAATGGTTTTAAAACATATACCGAAGAAGAGGCATCCCACTCCAAACTTTGGGTTTCTGAAGGGTTCACCTTAATGGGTAAATTTTTAAAAGGAGAATTCTCGTGATTGTCGAATTTAGCGTTCTCCCTATCGGGAAGGGAGTAAGCATTTCCAAGCAGGTGGCCAAGGCCATTGACCTTGTGGATCAAAGCGGCCTTCCTTACAAAGTGACGGAGATGGGGACGATCGTGGAAGGGGAATGGAAAGAAATTTTTGCGCTCATTGAGCGCTGCCATCGTCTTCTCCTCAGAGCATCGGCCCGCGTCGTGACGACCATCAAGGTCGATGATCCAAAGGGACGGAAGGGGATTCTGCGCCGACGGATTCAAAAAATCGAAACGCTTCTTAAAAGAAGGGTCTCTTCCTAAAGTGACTATGCAAATGCTGGACGGGGTCGATAAAAAACTTTTGAATCTCGTTCAGAACCAGTTTCCTCTCACGGCGCAGCCTTACCATGCGTTGGGAGAAAAGCTCGGGATTTCAGGCGAGGAGGTTTTAACGCGTATTCGCGCACTGAAACAATCGAGCATCATCCGGAATATCAGTGCGATCTTTGACACCCGGAGGCTCGGGTATCAGACGAGTCTTGTGGCGATGAAAGTTGAGCCTTCCCGTCTGGACCAGGCGGCAAAAATGGTCAATAAGCACCCCGGGATAAGCCACAATTATGCACGGAATCATGCATTCAATCTTTGGTATACGATTGCGCTTCCGCCGGGACGTTCCCTGGAGGCGACGGTGGAAAGACTTCGGGAACTTTCAGAAGGAGAGTCGGCGCGGCCTCTTCCAACGCTTAAACTTTTTAAAATCGGCGTGAAACTGGAGATGGAGGAGGAAAAGCCGCCGCAAGAAGAGACGCGGGAAGACGGGAAAACGATTTTCCCAGATGGATGCGCACCTCAGCCCATCTCCTTAACCGAGTTGGATGTCGCGGCAATTTGCGAACTCCAAACCGACCTTGCTCTTACCGAACGGCCTTTTATGGAGAGTGCCGAGCGACTTAAACTTTCCGAAGAGGGATTGATTCAAGTAGCGGGGCGCTTTAAGGAAAAAGGAATTCTCCGTCGGTATGCCGCGGTCCTTTATCATCGAAACGCCGGGTTTATCGCGAATGGCATGGGGGTTTGGAAGGTGGAGCCGTCGCGGATCAAGGAGGTCGGGATGAAGGCGTCCGCCTTTCCGCAGGTCAGTCACTGTTATGAGCGGCCGACCTATCCCGATTGGCCCTATTCTCTTTTTACGATGGTTCACTCCCGTACCGTCGAGGAATGTGACCGGGTGGTGCAGGCGATTTCCGAGAAAATCGGTGTCTCTGATTACAAAGTACTATACAGCACCAAGGAATATAAAAAGGTTCGGATTAAATATTTTTCTCCTGAATTCGAGGCATGGGAAAAAGAATATGGCATGGCCAAAGGGCTCTCTTCAGTACCTGATTAAAAAGGTTGCGACCGGGCAGAAACTTTCCAAGCATCTCGAGGAACAAGAGGCCTACGACATGCTCGGAAGGATTCTCGAAGGAAAGACGACGCCGATGCAAACAGGCGCCTTTTTTGCTGCCATGCGGATGAAAGGAGAAAGCCCGGAGGAGCTGGCCGGCTTTACGCAGGCGGTCCGGGAGCATAGCCACCTGGTTTCTTCAAAGGTTCCTTATCTCGTCGATCTTGGCTATCCCTACGACGGAAAGGTGCGGACTAATATCCTGATCGTGGGTGCAGCGTTTGTTGCGGCAGGAGCCGGTGTATCCGTCATGCTGCATGGGGCTCGCCACGTTCCACCCAAGCGGGGACGCTCTCCCGAAGAAGTTTTGGAGGCGATGGGCATTCCGGTTGATCTAGAACCGGGGGAGGTCGAAGCCTTTATTCAAAAGACCGGAATCGGTTATCTTTCTTGCCGAAAATTTAGCCCGGCGGTAGCAAACCTTCTTGAATTTCCAGCGGAGGTGGGCGTACGATCCCCTTTAAGCGCTGTACATAAACTGATGAATCCTACGCATGCCCCTGTGACCGTTCTCGGCATTACGCATCCGCCGTATCTTGCCTCCATGAGTGGTGCATTGGCACTCCTTCATGCGAAGGGTTGGGTCGTCAAAGGGATTGAGGGAACCATGGAGCTTTCACTTTCTCATCCGACGACGGTTGTCGAAGTGAAGGAAGGTCAATGCGAAACATCCGTCATAGACCCGAGGGCCTATGGGCTTCCGGAAGTTCAGGATGAAGCATTCGCCCAGCGTTCCCTCGAGGAAAATACGGGAGAAACACTGAAGACCCTTGAAGGGAAGGTCTCCTCTTGGGAAGAGCTGTTTATTTTGAACGCCGCATTTCTTATTGTTGCAAGTGGAAAGCGAAGTTCGATGCAGGAGGCCTTGTCCATCGCGGAAGAGTCGCTCAAAAAGGGGGATGCGCTTCGAGTCCTCGAACGGGCCAGACAAACAGTTGCCCGTTTATAAGATTTTTGATAAGGTAGGTGAAGGAGGAAATCCTATGGACTTTGATCGCGAATTCGAGCGTTATATCCGGCGGCTCAGCAGCATCTTACGAAAAATTATCACGCACTCCAAGGAGTCTGAAGAGCTCCGTGCCCTTCTTGAAAAGGGGGAGTTTGAGATGAGGCTCTTTCTTGTTCCGGTTCTTTTCCGCACCGGAAAAAAGGGCCCACCCAAGGGAAAGCGCAAACCCTCCCTCCGCTTTGAACTGACGGAACAGGACAGAAAATTCTTGAGGCAGGTGGGGATCCGGTTTTAATGGAGCCGAAAATCTTTTCTTTAGCAGAAGCGAATCATCTCATCCCCCGCATCCGAGAACTGCTTCAAAAGCTCCGAATGTTGCGAGAGAAAATTGAGGCCCAGAAACTGGAGATGGATCTTCTCGAAATTGTCGGTGTGCCACGTCAGGGGATCGTGGTCGATACCGGCATGACCAAGGAGATGTCTTCTCTCAATGACATGGCGGGAGAATTCAATAAGTGTCTCGAGGAATTGGAAGATATGGGATGTCAGGTGAAGGATTTGGATCAGGGCCTCGTCGATTTTTTCTCCGTGAGGGAAGGGCAGCTCATCTATCTTTGTTGGAAAGAGGGGGAAGACGTGGTCCAATACTGGCATACCCTGGATGGAGGATTCCAGGGGAGGAAACCAATCTAAGTAAAGTCAAAAGGTAAAACGAAAAAGGCAAAATTGAAATTCAAAATTCAGAAGTTTTAAGTTTTGAATTGTGGTTTTGACTTTTGCGTTTTAAATTTTTACTTTCCAGAGGTTCTCAATGAGTAAACGGATTCTGATGGTGATTGCCCCAGAGCAGTTCCGGGACGAGGAATATACGGAACCGCGGAAAATTTTTGAACAGGCCGGAATTGTGGTAACGGTGGTCTCTTCACGCTCTGGAAAGGCGGTCGGGAAATTCGGCCTTGAGGTAGAGGTGGACTCACTTCTCAAAGAAGTGCATGCCACAGATTTTGATGCCATTGTTTTTATCGGCGGGCAAGGTTCAAGGGCCTATTTCAACGACCCTGAGGCACACAGGCTCGTGCGCGAGGCGGAAACCGGCGAGCGGATTATCGGAGCGATCTGCGCAGCGCCCGGGACGCTTGCCAAAACCGGGCTTCTTAAAGGGAAACGGGCGACCAGTTTCTCAGAGGAGAGCGAACTCTTAAAACAGGGAGGAGCGATTTTCACAGGAAAGCCGGTAGAGGTCGACGGCCGGATTATTACCGGAGACGGACCCCAGTCGGCAAAGGCCTTCGGCGAGACAATTGTGAACGCATTGAGAGGCTCAAGACTCAAGACCTAAGACTCTGAGTCTTGTGTCTTTAGTCTTAGGTCTTATTTTAGTTTACCCACCTTACCGGAAGATCGAATACTCGCCCAGATAGCGATCACCCCGAGTAGAATTGCTAAAAGCAAAGAAGGGAAACTCATGGCCCCGTAGTGGGCCGGAGCGAGCATTCCGAAGAGCATCGGTCCTGAGAGATAGGTATTGGTTCTTGAAAAAAGGAGTGCCCGCTTGCGGACAGCCGGTGCCTTGTCCGCGGGAACCTTCCCTGTAAGAAGTGCTTTCTGTGCCGGCCAGATGACGAACCAGACATTAAACCACATAATAATCCCCAAGATCATCCCAAAGAAGATCCACATCGCGCGGTGCGTGATCCGTCCGAGCAAGGGGTCGATAAGGAGGCTTGTCGGTCCGAAACGGCCGTCTCCTACATAGAAGTAATTCATCACAAAGAGGATCAACCCCGCCAAAAGTGTCACCATAGCCCCCCACCGAAACCACCAAAGGGCCCTCGGGAGTAACTGCGGATTGACCGACTTCTTGGTGGCATCATCCAAGGTGCCCTGAAGGGGTACATTCACGAAATTAAAAAAGTAGAGGTGCCCGATCCAGACAATCCCCGCCAGGACATGCAACCACCGGATGATAAGATGTACGTTACTATAGAGGTCAGGCATAATAAGTTACCCTCCTTTCGTGGGGTTCTGTAACCCTACTATAGCAAAACGGAAACGGGGAAGCAAGTCACCCAGAAATTAGGGGCTGAGGAGGGCTGGTTCCAAACGAGGAATTTCTCGGAGGAGGGGACGCACCTGCCGCTCGGCCCCGTCGCGGGTGGAGGTTAAGAAGCCCAAAACGTCCTCAGCTCTTTTCTCTTGATCAACCCAAAGTTCTTGATGGTACCACTCCGCGGCGAACGTGATGACAATTGGTGTTGAGAGAGGAACCTCGAGGGACAGAATTTCCTCTTCACTGAGCTTGCGACCTTCTGTTTGTTCTCGAAGAGACACAAGGATAGAGCGGAGACTGTTTCCATGTGCGGAGACAATGACATTTTTCCCTTCAGCCACATCACGAAGGATGTGCTCAACTAAGAAAGGGACTGTTCGCTCTTGCACATCCGCGAGATTTTCGCCGCCCGGCGGACGGATGGCATTTCCAGAATAGCCGCGTCGCCATCGTTTTAACACATCTTGTCCGAATATCCTTTCTACATCCTTCCGGTTCCAACCGATCATATCTCCATAATTCCGTTCACGGAGGGTCTTATCGTGGACAATCGGTATGTCGGTTTGTCCGACCGCCGCAAGGGCTTGGAGGAGAGTTTGTTCCGCACGCGACAAGTCTGAAGAGTAGGCTTGATCGAAATGAAGGCCTTCTACCTTGATTCTTTCTCCCGCTTCATAAGCCTCTTTTCGCCCTTTCTCAGTCACCTTCGCGTCGTGCCATCCAGCCCATTTATTGAGGACCGCTTCACTCCAGGTGGTTTCGCCGTGACGCACAAGGACAAGGACACCCGGTTTTTCAGAAAGAGGAGTTGGAAAGGAGGGAAATTTGATAGGTGCAAGAAGCTTTGAGAATCCTGAATGGCGGTGCCACACATCTTTCGCTTCTTCAATCACTTCTAAGGGTGCCACGAGTCCCCCATACCTTCCTTCACTTACGAGTTCATCAAGTTGTCGTGCTGCTGCGTGGGGGTTTCCATCCCGTTTTCCTTCGATGACATCAAGGAGTTTCGACACAACCCCTGGCCAATTGAGTCCCATGGCTGCGATCGCCTTTGCAGCGAGTGCCGATTCATGATGTTGTAGCCACTCGTAAAGGAGTTGTCGTGTGGGTGTGCTTGGTGGAAGTGAGTCGCGATAGGTAACGATATCTTGAATAACTGTTTCATCCCCTCTCTCAAGACCCTGGCCAAATTTTTCTTCGAGTTGGCGGGTGAGTACATCCGCTTGCCGATCGGCCCCGTCGCGGGCGGAAGCAGAGGGATAATTCCCTGTATTCGCTGGGAAAGGGGTGTCAAGGACCATCACACCGCCATTCTGATACAAAAGAATAAAACCATAGTGCCCTAGAATTCCCAGGGCCCGTTTGAGCAGGGGCTCAGAATCGATAAGATATAACCCCGGCAGTTCCCGGAGAATCTGCTTATAAGGAATGAGCATTCCTCTTCTTTGGTGCATCAGGTGCGTTCCGAGGGAGGCGGTTTCTAAGCGCTCGAACTCCCTGAGGATCCGTCTTGGATCCTTCTTGGAGGGAACGTGCAGGGCGATCTTCTCAAGTTGGGCTGGGGTCTCCCCCTCTTTAAAGAGAGAAGGAATGTTGTCATTGAACGCGGTACTTCTTTGTGAGAGTTCTTCTTCTTTTCTTTCTGCAGCATTCAACAGTCGCTGTAATGTGTTCGGCCTGATGGCATTCAGGCGCTTTTGAATCGTTGTAGGCGAATATTGGAACCAGCTCCAAAGCGGAAGAAACCCCCTTTGTTCAAAAAGCATCACTTTTAAAAGGGCATCCGAAGGGCTGTTTCTCCGGACATATTGGGGAAGAGCATCAAAGTTGATCCCCCTTGCCCGAAGCCGCCGGAGGTCATGGAGTGCATTCGGACCGTTGAGATTTTTCTCCACCCTTATCCTTCCGTCGCGGATGATAAGGCGACGCATCGCATGCGGCGGTTCTGTCGTTTCGTCTGAGAGGACCGGTCTAAAAGTGACGATGAGATCCCGCGTCTTCCCTCTGACCCGTTCAAAATGAACAACGACCTTACTTCCCACTTCTCCGAGGGATGCTGGGAAGCCTTCGAGTTCGGCGTCAGCAAGGGAAAGAGCAAGAGCGCCGCGCGAAGCTCGCCGCAGTTGCGCAATGTGGTCCGGAGGAACTTCGTCGGTGAGGCCATCTCGGTAGCGCGAAAGAGGGCTGGCGAGGGGCATGGAAGTCAATTCAAGGCCAAGTACATGACTGCGGTGCCGGATATGCTTTTCAGATCCCCGAACAAGAAATTTGGCAATCTCCTCTGCGTTCGGGGCTCTCTTGAGCCGGCGTTGAAGGCGTCGGTAGGCACTCCGGAATTCGATCTCCGTTGTTTTATGGTTGGAAAGTCTGAGACCCCGATGCCGCGCCCGGTCTCTCGCTGCATCCGGAGTAATGTCGACAAGATGTGAAGCGATTTCTTCTTTGGTAGGCGGCCGTTTCAGCTCTTTTGTCAAAAGGCGGTACGCTTTTTGGAATTCCTTGTTGCTTACCGGTACGCCGGATCGTTTCAATCCGAGGCGGTTTGTCCGTTGCCTTACCGCGCTTGCCGACATCCCCAGAGCTTCAGAAAGCATTTTGGTATCGGGCGGTTTTCCACTTTGTGAAAGTCGTTCATAAGCGGCCATGAATTCCGGAAGAGGAACGCGCCTTCCGCCATCGCGGGCCTTCTGCGCTTCATAGGCGCGGCGGATCCCGTAAAAGACATCTCTTGCGAAATAGTCCTGACGGAGCTCTTCCGGGGCCTTGGCGTAGAGTTCGACCGCGCGGTCGGTCTCTTCCAGGAGGAAGTGGTAGAAATTTCCGGCCTGAATGTAGGAAAGGCCAACAATATCCTTCACATCCAGAAGATGGGCTTCAAAAAGAGTTTTGGCTCGATCGGTCAGTTCCAGGAACTTCTCCACGAGTGGTTGGAGTGCCACTGCCTGCGGGGAGTGGGGTATGACCTTTCCCCTTCCCCAACGGATGAATCTTTCCTTCTGGATGCCCAGCCAGGCCTCCCATTCTTCAAGATGCTCCGGAAGATTTTCCACATCATCCTTCTCCCATTTTTCAAGAAGTGCTGCGAATTCTATTTCAAGGGTCTCCTGGAACGCAAGGACTTCTGGGGATACCTCCTTCTGCTCCGCCCCGTCACGGGCTGTTTTTCTATTCTGATCCCTTTCAAGATCCCCTAGCATGAGTCTTAGGTTCTTTTTCGCAGCATTGGAGAGCGAATAGATCTGCCTTTCTTCTTTCGGCGCCCTTTCCTTTTTTGCTAAGAGTTCCGAGGCTCTTCTAAGGAGGACAAACGTCTGGTTGAAACGGTTGTAGACCTCTTGAAGCGCTAAAAGTCTCGGTTTTGTGCGGAAGACCCCTTGCCTGAGGGTTTCAAGTCGACGTATGAATTCGAGTGGATTTTTTGGATGAGCGTGTTCTAGTGCCTCCTTGACTCCGGCGACGAGTCTTTCCCGGTTTTCAAGGAGAAAACGCCATTCATTGAGGAAGACAAGAGCCCTGGCGCGTGTTCTCTCACCCGTTGTTTCCTGTCGTTTGAGAGCGTGACGCAACTTCTGTTTTGCCCTCTCGAGCGCCGCCATCGCATCCTCGTACAATTCTTTCTCAAGATATGCCGCTCCGTTTTCCAGGTCCGGGAGGGCCCGTCTTCTTAAATCACTTGCAATCCCTCGATGGGCCCACGTGTAGGTGATCTCTAAGGCCGCCTGGAGTTCCTTCTTAGGCATCGCCTCCCTTTTTTCCTTCTGTTGTTTCATCCGGAGAAGGAGATGTTGTAGATTACTTAAGGCGTGTAACACCCCCCGATAGGCTTCTCCCTGACTCATGACAATATGAATTTCGCTCCGGAGCGCTGTGGGCATATCTTGGAATTTGAAGGCGGTAACCTCAGGCTCATTCACTGAAACCATTTCCCCACCGGCCGTCGGGATAGTTCGCTTTCTCCAATGTCTTCTGTAGATTGTTACCTCCCCCTTCTCTGAGAGTTTGATGTCGTAATCACCGACATAAGTGACCTCTACGGGGATTTTGAACCAATCCTCTAGCATCTCGTGGGTAATCTTTTGGCCGATCACCTTACGGACACGGCGCCACCAATATTCTGTCTGGAGGTCAGCCATTCTGTTTCGTACGCCGATCAAAAGCGCGAGGGCAGCGGTGGGGTTCTTTTTATCGGTGAAGAAGGAATAAGCAAGTTCCAGTTCTATCCAGGAGCGAAGCCACAGTTTTTGCGTGATCTCCGTATTGAGTTGCGTGAGGCGATCGTCCTCTTTTCTCTCATGCGCTTTCAAAATTTCTTGACGGAGGGCCCGGCTTTCTTTTGCAAGTTCCTTATTCTTTGCCTGTAGGGCCGTAAACTCTTTTGGGAGAGTATCCATTGGGGGCAGTTCCTTGGAAAGGGCTTTAAGCGTTTCAAGGAGGCGGGTAAACTCAAGTTGCATCCTTCCTTCTTCTTCCTCCGTCACTTTCCCTTTGAGACGGGTGAGGAGTGTGGTGACGCGGTCGATTTCTCCATGCAGGGTATCGAAGCGTGTAAAAAGATACGCGATTTTTACCTCCTCATCGGTCCTTCGCCTGTAAGAGGGAGGGGTCTTTTTTTCGCCCCCGTCCAGAGCGGATTGAATTTCTTTGGAAGAGGCTATTCCGGAGGGGGGTCGAAGGTGTGTCTGGACTGAAAGGGTTAACCTGTTTACGGGTTGGCCGGTTCGCCCGCCCTGGGGAGGGAAAGAAGATTGCGCTATAGCGGGATCAGCGCCGAGGCTACATATAAGGAAGAACTCAATGGTGAGGAATGAAGTGACTCTTCTCATAACTTATTGCCAATATGTAACTTACAGGGCATAAAAAATAGTCCTTACTTTTTACCTAATTTAACATAAAAGTATACCTTACAAGGGGTCTTAAGACAAGAGACAAAAACAACATATTGTGTCGATTAACAAGTATCCTGCCTGCCCTGTCTGCCGACAGGCAGGCGGCAGGCAGGGAATTTATTCTTGACAAAAATAGTAGGAATTTGCTACACTCATTTTCGCGATGAAACTCTCAGCCCGATCGACTTACGGCCTTTTGGCGATGTATGCGCTTGCCCTCCGGTATCCGCAAGGCCCCATTTCTGTCTCGAGTATCGCTGAGAAAGAGAAGATCTCGCTTCCTTATCTTGAGCAGATCTTGAATCGCCTTAAGAAAAAAGGACTCGTGGGGGCGGAGCGGGGGCCGAAGGGAGGATACCGGTTGGCGAAACCGCCTGAGGCGATCACGATCGGGGAGATTGTGAGGACCTTGGAAAATGGGCTTGAATCCCTTTACGATGGGAAGATCCAGAATGGCAAAAATGGACTTCACCCGATCGTGAATCTGGTGTGGGGGAAACTTGCCCAAAGGATGAAGGAAGTTTTAGAGGCAACCTCCTTGAAGGAACTGTGTGAAGAGGTGAAGCGGTTAGGCCTCGATGAACTCATGGAACATCGCTACACCTTTCACATTTAATGCGGTCCCTTAAATCAGAAATCCGTTGCTCACTCCTTGAGCGTTTGAAGAAGCAGAGTCGTAAAGCGCGGCTCCAAAAAAGTCGCACCATTGAAAAGAAGCTCTTTCAGAGAAGAGAATTCCGGCGCTCCCACACGGTCATGTTTTATGTGTCGCTTCCCGAGGAGGTTGACACGTATCGCATGATCCGGTTGGCCCTCCGGCTTGGGAAACGGGTCGTCGTGCCGAGCCTTGAGGGAAGAAGGATAAGGCCGGCCGAAGTTCTTGATTTCAAAAAGGATCTTTCTCCTCAACGCTTTGGCATTCTGGAACCGCGGTCGGGGAGAAGGCGCCTTGTCTCCTCTCGAGAGATTGATCTGGTCGTCGTGCCGGGGATCGCGTTTGACGCGAAGGGAAACCGCCTCGGCCGCGGCGGCGGCTACTACGACCGGTTTCTGAAGCGCTTCAAAGGGCGGATTCCTCTCATCGGACTCGCATTTCGATTTCAGAGAGTCATAAAACTTCCTACCTCCTTGCGGGATGTCCCCGTTAGTGCCGTGATCACGGCATAAACATTTCATCGCGTTTGAGAAAGAAAAAATGTCCCAATCCTTTTTAATAGTCCAAATCATGATAGGCGCCGTTTTATTCCTTATCGGCTATTTCGCTCGGCGATTTCTGGCGGAAAGAAAGATTCAGAGTGCCGAAAAAAAGGTCCGTGATCTTCTTGAAGAGGGGGAAAGAAAGAACGAGACGATTCTCAAAGAGGCCGAACGAGAAGCGCAGCGTCTTCTTTATCAGTCGCGGGAAAATTTCGAAAAGGAAACCGAAGAGCGCCGACAAGAACTTTTAACCCTGGAGAAGCGGGTTCTCCAGAGGGAGGAGAATATCGATCGGAAGGTCGAGATCCTCGATAAAAAGGAAAAGGAACTTACCGAGAACGAGAAAGTCTTTTCACAGAAAGCATCGGTGCTTCACAAGCGGAATCAAGAATTGGATACTTTGATCTCCGAGGAGAAGAGCCGCCTTTCCCGCATCTCCTCCCTTTCTCCCGAGGAGGCGAAGGCGATTCTTTTGGAGAGGATGGAAGGAGACCTCTCCCAGGAAGGACAGCTTTTGATTCAGAAGATGGAGGAACGGGTCAAAGAGGAATCGGATTCCAAGGCGAAAAGGGTTCTTGCCCTTGCCATCGGACGTTGCGCCGCAGAATATACGGCAGAGTCGACCATTACCGTCGTCAATCTTCCAAACGATGAGATGAAGGGAAGAATTATCGGCAAGGAGGGGCGGAATATCCGAGCACTCGAGGCGCTTACCGGCGTTGATGTGGTGATTGATGACACTCCTGAATCGGTCGTCCTCTCCAGTTTTGATATGCTCCGTCGGGAAGTTGCACGGCTTGCCCTTGAGCGCCTCATTGTCGACGGACGGATTCATCCGGCGCGGATTGAAGAGGTAGTCGTCCGTGTGAAGCAGGAGATGGATGAAAAGATTAAGCAGGAGGGAGAACAGGCGATCCTTGAAATCGGATGCCAGAACGTCCATCCGGAAATCACAAAACTTTTGGGGCGTTTACGGTATCGCACCAGTTACAGCCAGAATGTCCTTGTACATTTGAAAGAGGTGGCGCATCTCATGGGAGTGATGGCGGCGGAATTGGGGGAAGATTACCACTTAGCAAGACGCATCGGGCTTCTTCACGATCTCGGCAAGGCGGTGAGTCAGGAGGTGGAGGGGACACACGCCATCATCGGTGGGAGTCTCGCCCGAAAATTCGGAGAAAGTGAGATTGTCGCCAATGCGATTGAAGCCCATCATGGAGAGATTGACCCTAAGTCAACGCTTGCGATTCTCATTCAAGCGGGGGATGCGATCAGTGCGAGCCGTCCCGGCGCGCGGGGTGAAACACTGGAGGCCTATATCCGTCGGCTCCAGCAGCTCGAGTCGATCGCGAATTCCTTTAAAGGGGTCGAGAGATCTTTTGCAATCCAGGCGGGTCGTGAAATCCGCATTATCGTAAATCCCGAGCAGGTGAACGATCTGGAGGCGATTGCGCTCGCCCGTGATATCCGTAAACGGGTCGAAGGGGAGATCGAATTTCCGGGCCAGATCAAAGTGACCGTCGTCCGGGAGACGCGGGCCGTGGAATTTGCAAAATGATGAAGATTCTTGCTATCGGGGATACGGTCGGAGAACCGGGCCGCAAAATCATTCAAACCTTCGCTCCGATGATGCGGGAGGAAGAAGGGATCGATTTTGTGGTGGTGAATGGTGAAAATATCGCGGGGGGCTCGGGGGTCACCCCTCAAACCGCTCAAGAACTTTTCCGCGCCGGTGTGGACTGCATCATGTCCGGAGACCATATCTGGGATAAGAAAGAAATCCTTGAGATTATCGATCAAGATAAAAGAATCCTTCGGCCCCTTAATTATCCCAATGGGATTCCGGGTCGCGGTGCATCCCTCCTCCGCTCGAAAAAAGGGACTTCCGTCGGAGTCCTTAATCTGATCGGCCGCGTTTTTATGCGTGAACATTTTGACTGTCCGTTTAAAGGAGCGGAGAAGGCGGTTGCCGAACTTCGTCGAGAAACCCCTATTATTCTCGTCGATATCCATGCGGAAGCAACGAGCGAAAAGATCGCCCTCGGCTGGTTTCTCGACGGGAAGGTAAGTGCTATTTTTGGAACACACACCCACATCCAGACGGCGGATGAGAAAATTCTTCCGAAAGGAACCGCCTATATCACCGACCTCGGCATGACCGGTTCTTACGATTCTGTCCTGGGCCGGGAAGTCCAGCAGGTCCTTGAACGGTTTTTGACACAGATGCCGAGACGCTTTGACGTGGCGGCCGGTAATGTCCAGCTTCATGGCGCCATTTTTGAGATTGATGAGGAGACGGGCCGTGCTCATTCAGTCCGCAGAATCCAAAAAAAGCTCTAAAAAAATTTACACCGTCACGGAAATCACCCACCAGATCCAAGCCCTCCTCGAAGAGTCCTTTCCGGAGGTCTGGGTGGAAGGGGAGATTACGAATCTCTCCCAATCCGCAAAAGGGCATACCTATTTTTCGCTGAAGGATGAAACGGCCCTCTTAAAGTGCGCCCTCTTTGCTTCAAGCGGCCGGAGTGTCAAATTCAGACTGGAAAATGGTCTTAAAGTTCTTTGCTACGGAGGGATTTCAACTTATCCCCCGCGCGGCGAATACCAGCTGATCGTGGAAAAAATCGAGCCTCAGGGTCTTGGGGCGCTACAGCTCGCCTTTGAACAACTGAAGAAAAAATTAGAGAAAGAGGGTCTCTTCGATCCGAAACATAAGAAACCGATCCCTTTTCTTCCGAATCGGATCGGCCTTGTCACCAGTCTTTCCGGGAAAGCGATCCGGGATATTCTGAAAGTGATCGGCGAACGGTTCACAGAAAGTCGCGTACTTATCCGGGATGTGCGGGTCCAGGGGGAGGGCGCCGCGGAGGAGATCGCTGAAGCGATCCGTGATTTTAATCTCTTTGGGAAGGTGGATGTACTTCTCGTCGGAAGAGGCGGCGGAAGCCTGGAAGACCTCTGGGCCTTTAATGAAGAGGTTGTAGCCCGTGCGATTTTTGCATCAAAGATTCCAATTATAAGTTGCGTGGGGCATGAACTCGATTTTACAATCGCCGATTTTGTCGCGGATCTCCGGGCCGGAACCCCTTCCATGGCAGCAGAAATGGTGGTCCCCGATAAGGCGGAACTTTTGGAAACGGTCGATGACTGCATACATCGTTTGCGCTCCACCCTCCTTGAAAAAGTGGAGTTCCTTGCCGAGAGGCTCCGGGCCCAGAGGAAACATATTCTTTTCCGTCAGCCGGAAAGACTCTTTCTTCCAAAAGAACAGCATCTCGATGATCTGACTCAAACGGTGTCTCAGAGGATGGCGGGAGTTCTGGCAGAGGTGGAAAATCGTTTTCTGCTTCAGGTCGGGAAACTTGAAACGCTAAGCCCCTTAAGGGTCCTTCAGCGCGGTTTTAGCGTGACCTATGGGCCGGGGGGTGAAGTCCTTCAGGAAACGGCGTCTTTATCCGTGGGTGCTAAGGTGACGACGCGTCTCCATCGCGGCACCTTTGTTAGTCGTGTCGAACGCATTGAGTGAGGACAAAATGGCAGAGAAGACAGAAAAAAAAGAGATGAAATTCGAAGAAGCACTCAAAAAATTGGAAGAGATCGTCGAGAACCTGGAGGAAGGAGATCTTTCTCTGGATGAATCGATGAAACGGTATGAAGAGGGGATCCGCCTTTCCAAACTCTGTTCCAAGCGGTTGGAAGAGGCGAAGAAAAAAATCGAACTTCTCCTTAAAAGCGGGGATGGAAAGCTCGCCACAAAATCCCTTGAGGACGAGAGGGACGACGAGGGCGCATGAGACTTAAGCGTTATCTTGAAGAAAAAAGAGGGCTTATTGATAAGGCGTTTACGGAATTTCTCCCTTCCCAAGAAGAATATCCTCCCAGTATCCACCGGGCCCTTCATTATAGTTTAGAAGGGGGGAAAAGAATCCGCCCGATCCTTACATTGGCTGCCTGTGAAGCGGTGGGAGGGAAAGTAAAGGAGGCCCTTCCGGCGGCGTGCGGGATTGAACTCATTCATGCCTTTAGTCTTGTGCATGACGATCTTCCCTGCATGGACAATGATGACTTCCGGAGAGGACAACCGTCCGTCCATAAAAAATTTGGGGAGGCGGTTGCGCTTCTTGCAGGAGATGCGCTTCTCACTATCGGCTTCGGGCTTCTTTTAAAGAAGGGGACTCCCGCCAAAAAGGTGCAGGTCGCTCAGGAACTTTCCCGCGCCATCGGCACCCGCGGCATGATCGGAGGGCAGGTGGCTGAACTGGAACTCAACGGCAAGGAATTGGATCTTCCCAAGCTCGAATATATCCATACGCATAAAACAGGGGCACTCATTGCTGCAAGTCTTAAAGTGGGTGGGATTTTGGGAGGCGGTCGCCCCAAAGAGGTGGAAGAGCTCTTCAAGTTCGGGGAATACATCGGATTTACCTTTCAAATTGTTGATGATATAATAGACGGTGAAGGATATTGTCTTCTCTTTGATCGGAAGGGGGCCGAACGCGAGGCGGAACGGCTCACCCTGAAAGCGAAAACTCATTTGAAACGCTTTGGCACACGGGGGGAGATCCTTGCAAATTTAGCAGACCTCATCCTTCACCGAACCCAATAGGAAAAAACGTGACAAAACTTCTTGACGCAATCCATTCTCCTTCAGATTTCAAAAAACTTCCCGAAGAGAAACTTCCAGTACTCGCTCAGGAGATCCGGGAATTTCTGATCCAGGCCATTTCCAAAAGCGGGGGCCATCTCGCCTCAAGTCTGGGAGGGGTGGAACTTGTCTTAGCGCTTCACAGGGTCTTCGACGCCCCCCAGGATAAGATTCTCTGGGACATGGGGTATCAGGCGTATGCCCATAAGCTTCTCACCGGACGCAAAAACTTTGAAACATTCCGGCAACGGGGAGGTTTAAGTCCTTTCTACAATAAGGACGAGAGCCCGTACGATCTTTTCACGACAGGCCATGGGGGAACCGCGATTTCAACGGCGTTGGGTCTTTTGGCGGCGCGAGATCTTCAAGGGACAGAGGAGGCGGTTGTCGCGGTGATCGGGGATGCCGCCCTTTGTGAAGGGATGGCGCTTGAAGCCCTGAACCATGTCGGACATCTGGAGAACAAAGATTTCCTTCTCATCTTGAATGACAACCGGATGTCGATTGCGCCGGGGGTCGGCGGATTCCGGAAATACCTCAATCGTGTGATCACCGCCCCGGTTTATAATCGGATTAAAGGGGAACTCCAAGATCTCATTCAAAAACTTCCCCGCTACGGCAAGAAGATTGTTCACACTGCACAGAAACTCGAAGAAAGTTTAAAAGGACTCCTTGTCCCGGGCATGATTTTTGAAGAGCTCGGATTCCGTTATTTCGGGCCGATCGACGGTCATGACGTCAAACGGATCATCTCAACCCTTGAGAATGTGAAACGGCTCAAAGGCCCCCGCTTTGTTCATGTCGTAACCAAAAAAGGGAAAGGGTATCTTCCGGCCGAAAAAAACCCCGAGCGATTTCATAAAATGGATCCTTTTGATGTAGAAACAGGGCGGCCCCTTTCCAAGAAAACGAGAAATCACAAAGACTCCGATGATATTTCCTATACGGATGCGTTTACGCGGAGTCTTCTTTCGCTTGCCAAGCGGGATAAACGGATCGTGGCGATCACCGCGGCGATGCCGGAGGGGACAGGGCTTTCGCAGTTTGCGAAGGAATTTCCGGACCGTTTCTTCGACGTCGGAATGGCCGAGCAGCATGGCATTGGATTTGCCGCAGGTCTTGCCAGAAAGGGGCTCCGTCCGGTCTGCGCGATTTATTCGACATTTCTCCAGCGTGCGTACGATCAGATCATCCACGACGTCTGTCTTCAAGAACTGCCGGTCCTTTTCTGTATCGACCGTGCCGGGATTGTCGGAGAAGACGGCCCGACCCATCACGGCGTTTTTGATGTGGCGTATATGCGGTGCATCCCGAATCTCGTCGCGATGGCACCGAAAGATGTGGTTGAGTTGGACGAGATGCTTCGCTTTGCATTCCATCATCCGGGACCTGTCGTGATCCGTTATCCCCGCGGAAAAAATCCCGTTATCGCCACTCCCTCTCAACCGATCGTGTTAGGAAAAGCCGAGGTCGTTCGGGAAGGGGCGGATCTCACGTTTGTCGCCTATGGGCATATGGTGTATCCTGCCCTTGTGGCCTCCGACCTTTTGTCCAAAGAAGGGATCGAGGCAAGCGTTGTCAATGCGCGATTTGTGAAGCCGCTGGATGAGGCGCTTTTGTGCGAGGTCGCGCAGCGCACCCCTTCCATCATCACCGTCGAGGAAAGCGTGCTGGAGGGGGGATTTGGGAGTGCGGTGCTCGAATGTTTTGAGAAACATCACATCTCTGTGCCGGTACGGCGATTGGGTCTTTCGTCCCGATTCATTGAACATGGAGACCGCGAACTTCTTTTGATCGAGGCGGAACTCACCTCCAAGCACATCGCTCTCTTCGCCAAAACGGAACTTAAAACAAAAAGTTATGCCCGATAAACGGTTCACCCAGGAAGAAGAGTCTCAAGTCTACACCGGGACCGAACTTCTCTTTAAAGGGGCCCTTGAAGCGGGGGTGGCTTTTATGACCGGTTACCCCGGTTCCCCCGTCGCCGATTTCTTTAATGTCGCCCAGGCGAATAGCCAGATCCTGAAGGAATATGGCATCGCTTTTCAGATGGCGAATAACGAGGCGCTCTCTGCGGCGCGGCTGAACGGTTCCCAAATGGGTGACATCCGCGCGATGTCTGTCATTAAAAGTGTCGGCGCCCATGTCGCCTCCGACGGACTTGCCCTCGGCAATCTCGCGAAGCGGAGAGGGACGGGCGGTGCGGTGGTCGTGATCGGGGATGACCCCTGGTCCGACTCCACACAGGTTCCGACCGATTCCCGCTATCTTTCCAAACACCTTCATATGCCGGTGATGGAGCCCGCCTCTTTCCAAGAAATGAAGGACTGGCTCAACGTCGCTTTCCTCCTCTCAAACCGTTCTGGACTTTTCGTCGCGTATCTGGTCACCACGAACCTTGCGGACGGCGGCGGAACGGTTCAGGTCCATCCAAATGTTTATCCGACCCTCAATACCCGACATCGTTTTTCCCTTGAGACGGAGTTGATTCCCGTCGAAGAGACGGTGATCCTTTCGCCCCGCACCTCCGAGCAGGAAGAGACGCTCGAGGCACGTTATCGCATCCTCCTTCAGGAAGTACGCCATACCGTCAATCAGATTTTGCATGCCGAGCGGGAGAAGTCGCACGACATCGGGTTTATCGCTTCGGGACTTGCCTACCGCTATTTGGAACATGCCCTGTATGAATTCGGTCTTTCTGGAAAATTTCCTATTTTGAAATTGGGGATCTCTTATCCCATCGATCCGGAGATTCTTCTTGAATTCACCTCCTCCGTCAAAGAGATCTATGTGGTGGAGGAAAAAAGAGATTTTCTGGAATCCCAGGTGGCAACGATTCTGAAAGATGCCTATCAACAGCATCGCATCGATCGTTTTATTCCTGTTTGGGGGAAAACCTTTCCGAAGAACCTCCTCCCCTTTCCGAAGACAAGGGGCTTAAACCCCTCCGTCCTCATGGAACGTTTGGGACCGGTCCTCAAGATGGTGAGGGACGTGCCGATTCCCGTTTCTCGAATCAATGAAGAAATTACATTGATTGAACAGACCGGTGCTTACCGGTTGGAGATTCCGGAGAGGACTCCCACATTTTGCCCCGGCTGTCCGCACCGTGACTCTTCCACCGTACTCCTCGACGTCAAAAAATCCTTTATGGATCCTGCCTATATGAGGAAAAAACATGGGAGGGATAAGGTCGATCTTCTCTTCCATGGAGACACCGGCTGTTACACGATGCTCATGTTCGAGCCGAACAAGCCCCTCATGCATAATTATTCGGGGATGGGTCTTGGCGGCGGAACAGGGGCCGGCATCACCTCTTTTATTACGAATAAACAGGTCGTTTTTATGGGAGACTCCACCTTTTTCCATAGCGGCATGATTGCTATCTCCGATGCCTTGAAACACAACCAAGACATTACCTTCATCATCCTTGAGAATGGAACAACGGCGATGACCGGGCACCAGCCGACCCCGGGGACCGCTTGCGATATCGCCGGAGGAAGTACCATTGCCCAAAGTATTGAGGAAGTGATCCGTGGGATGCTTCACGGAACAAACATCACGATCACGCGGATCAATCCTGCTTATCGCGAGACGTATCGTGAACTTTTGGAAGAGACGATTCTCAAAGGCGGTGTCAAGGTCATCATCGCTGACAAGGAATGCGGCATCACGTACCACCGAAAAATGGCTCATGAAGAAAACCGGATTCTCAAAGAAAAAGGGTTCCTGCCGGTCAAACGCCATATCAATATCACGCCGGAGGTCTGCGAGTTTTGTTTGGAATGCACCAAGGCGACCGGCTGTCCGGGGCTTACGGTGGTCAAGACGCCTTACGGTCCAAAGATTCAGGCCGACCTTACCAACTGTGTTGCGGATGGCGCCTGCAGCAAAGGAAAAGTTTGCCCCTCTTTTGAAGAGGTGATTGTGAAACGTCGGAAGCCCCCCCGCGACATGGAAGAAGAAGCGGAACCGCTCCCAGAAGTTTCTCCAAGGTCTTTCGAGGAACTCTGGAATGTCTATATCGCAGGGGTTGGTGGCATGGGGATCGGTGTCATCACAGCGATCCTGGTACGGGCCGGCCATCAAGAAGGATACACGGTGCATTTCTCGGATAAAAAAGGTCTTGCCATCCGGAATGGCGGTGTTTACTCGCATCTTACCTACGCCAAGAATGGGGCGCCAATTTCCCCCATTATTCCTTACGGGAAAGCGGATTTGATACTGGCGATCGACATCCTCGAGGGGGTGCGGGGTCTTGATCCCCATATGAATATGCGGATCGCCCATCCCAATCGGACCGCTGCGATCGTCAATACCGAGAAGACCCCAACGATCCGGACCCTTATTGGAGAAGATGACTTTGATGTGTTTGAACTCGAAAAGACAATCCAGAGCTATACGCGCAAAGAAGAATATCTGGGGGTGAATATTTCCGAAATCTCGCAGCGCCTTTTAGGAGACAAACTTTACGCCAACCTTGTCATGCTCGGCATTGCCTATCAAAGAGGGCAACTGCCGCTCGGTCTTAAAAATTTGGAATGGGCGATCGCCCAATCGGTGAAACCGGATCGGCTGAAGGAAAACTTAAAGGCTTTCTGGATCGGTCGGGACGTTGTGATCCACCCTTCCTCTTATGGGGCGGTCGATGAGACGATGGAAAGTAGCAAGGCCATCCTTGCACAGAAGATGATGCTTCTCTCAAGGGACGGCGGGGAAAAACTTTCTCTCGCGTATCAGGCGCTGGTGAAGGAGACGATAGATCATCTGCGGCTCGACGATGCGACCCATCAAGCCCTTGCACTTCGGATTTATGATCTTATCCGCTACGAAAACTTGGCGTATGCCCGCCGCTACACGGAACTTGTAAAGTCGGTGTACGGCCGTGATCGTGCACCGTATCGTTTTGAGGCGACGCGGGCGGTCATTGAATACCTCCATAAGGTGATGGTCATTAAGGATGAGGTCTATGTATCGTATCTTTTGACGAGTGAAGAAAAAATAGCCCGCGACCAGCTCCGGTATAATGTAGATCCCCGAAACGGTGATCAGATGATTTACCGACATCTCAACCGGCCGGAGTTCACGATTTTTGGGCGCAGCATCTGTTTTGATATCACCACACGGAACTGGCAACTCAAGATGATGAGACGGATGAAATTTTTAAGAAGACTCCTTCCGCAGTGGCACCGTCGGGAGAAGGCGTTCCGGGACTGGTACATCGAACTCATTCATAAATTCCATTACTATGATGAAGAAAGTTACGCCTCCCATGTGGAAGCCCTGAAGAGTCCCGAGATCGTGAAAGGGTATCGGCAGATCCGTTATCCGAAGATGGAAGAGGCCCAGGCCCTCGTTGCCTCACTTCTTCACCCCAAACGCCCTGTCCATTTTGCCGCAGGTCAGGCCCCCCGCTTGTGAGACGATACATGTTTCGTCGCTCGTATCTCGTGAAGCGTATCTCGTATAGCAAACAACGCTTCACGTTTCACGTTTCACGAACTTCGTTTTAACATGTCTGTACGTGTCCGATTCGCCCCAAGCCCCACCGGGTCTCTCCATATCGGAAGTGCACGCACCGCACTTTTTAACTGGCTCTTTGCCCGCCATGAGAAAGGGGTCTTTATTCTCCGTGTCGAGGACACGGATGTAGTCCGTTCGGAGGAGAGCCACATGAAGACAATCCTCGACTCGTTGGAATGGCTGGGTCTGGATTGGGATGAGGGACCCCTTCTTCAATCGAGCCGTTTTGAACTCTATGACGACTTTGCAAAGAAACTCCTTCATCAGGACAAGGCGTATCTGGACGAGGGGGCGGTTCGGCTTCGGATGCCGAAGAAAAAGATGGTGGTCAAGGATCTGATTCATGGAGAGATGGTCTTTGACCTTGCCGCCGAGGCGCAGTTTGAAGACCTCGTGATTACAAAATCAAACGGCACCCCGACCTATAATTTTGCCTGTGTGGTCGATGATGCGCTTATGAAAATCACGCATGTGATCCGGGGGGATGACCACATTTCGAATACGCCGAAACAACTTGCCATTTATGAGGCGCTTAACTTTCCGGTTCCTCTTTTTGCGCATATCCCACTTATTTTGGGAGAGGACCGGTCGCGGCTTTCCAAACGGACCGGTGCTACTTCCATTACGGAGTTTCGCGATCTGGGGTATCTTCCAGAGGCGATTGTCAATTACTTGGCCCTTCTCGGGTGGAGTCCCAAGAATAATCGGGAGGTGGTCCCGCCGAAAGAGTTGATCGAGGAATTCTCTATTGTCAAAGTGAATAAAAACGCCGCGATTTTTAATAGCGACAAACTCGACTGGATCAATCTCCAATATATGAAGGAAGCGGATGCCAAGCGTCTTGTGAAACTGACCCGCTCCATTTTCGAGAAAGAGGGATTTTCAACGCGGATCGATGATCAGCATCTGGAAGCGATCCTTACCCTTTTTAAAACGCGCCTTAAAACCCTTCGGGAACTCCTGGAGATGGGCCGGTTTCTTTTTACGGAAGAGGTGCGGTATGATGAAGCGGCAGCCAAAGAACTATTGGGCAATCCAAAACTAGCCTCCGACTTTCAGGAAATCGCCCGCCGTCTCGATGAGCTTTCCTCTTTTGAGGCGAAGCGAATCGAAGGAGTCATCCGCGGATACATTGCTGAAAGGAACATTCCTGCAAAGGAGATCATCCACCCGGTGCGCGTGGCGGTGACCGGCGGGACGGTGAGTCCCGGCCTTTTTGAACTTTTGGCCGTGACCGGGAAGGAGAAGACGGTAAAAAATCTTCGCTTCGCCGCAGACTGGATCACCTCCCAACAGAAATAGGGACGTTTTCCGACTCGTCCCTAGGGACGAGTCGGTTCCGCATCGGAAAACGTCCCTGGGATACAATGTACGAAGTACGAACGACGATGTACGAAACGATGCCCCGTAGTGTAATGGTAGCACGACAGACTCTGGATCTGTTAGTTTTGGTTCGAGTCCAAACGGGGCAGCCAACCTCGAAAAGTCCTTGACACCCGCCGAGACAGTAAGTAGACTCTAATGAGACACTAAAATCCAAAAGGGAGAGCATGTCTTATCATCCTCACTACCATATCACCAATCGTCTTTCAATCCTCATGGCAGAGGCAGAGGCCCTTAAGGTTCAAATTACAAGGGCCCCTGTAGAGGTCGCGTGGCTTGAGAAGGTCCGCCTTGAGGCGATGATCAAACGCGCCCACTTCTCGACAGCGATTGAAGGAAATCCCTTAACACTTCCTGAAGTCGAAGCCTTGGTGCGAGGAAAACCAGTTTCGGCAGAAGTTGAGGCCAAGCGCGAGGTTTTGAACTATCTGACCAGCCTTCGGTGGATTGCACGAGTGTCCCCCGAAACGCCAATTACAGAATCAAACCTTCTTCGTCTCCACAAACTGCTGACCTCTGGATTGTTACCCAAAGATCAAGCGGGCCGTTATAAAAAGAGGCAGAACGTCATCATGTCAAAAGGGAAAGTGATCTGTACCCCTCCGCCCCCCAAGGAAGCACACCCACTCACGCAAGCACTTCTAAACTGGCTGGAGAAGGAGGGCAGACAGGTTCATCCCATTATCGTCTCTGCCTGTGCTCACTATGAATTGGCACGCATCCACCCTTTTTTGGATGGGAATGGTCGAGCGGCCCGCGCCCTGGCAACTTGGATTCTGTATCGCCGTGGATTTGATACACAACATCTTTTTGCGGTGGACCAGTTTTTTAAAGAGGATCACGAAGGCTATTATGAAGCAATCCAACAGGTTCGGAAAGAAAAAGGAGATTTAACCTCCTGGCTGGAGTATTGTGCGTTTGCCATTCAGACGACCCTTGAACGGACCCAACAGCGCCTTTCAGAACTGGCGCTGCCCAGATTGCCCAAGCGCATCGTGCTCACACGGAAACAAGAGAGGCTTCTGCTTGAGTTAAGGGAAAGGCCGGGCTTCACCGTGAAGGAACTCGAACGTCTCATGGGGGTGAAACGGGCACAGGTCTACAAGATCCTTCAACCTTTGGTGAAGAACGGCGTTGTGATCGCTTCGTCTACCCGCCCCACGATCTATCGCTTGAAAGAGAGCTAACATATAACGTCCAAGCGGGACAGCCATTGACAAATGCTCATTTTTATGCTACACTTCCTTTTGGAGGTTCCTGATGAAACTATTGAATGTCGTGCCGGTAACCGAGTTTCGGACCCATGCCTTGGAGGCGGTGCGCCGGGTGAATCGCTTAGGAGATGAAGTGGTCATTACCGCCAAGGGAAAACCTGCTGCGGTCTTGGTCTCTTATGATGAATGGGAGTCCATTGCAGAAACACTCGCGATTAAACAAGACCCCAAACTAATGGCCCAGATACGCTCTTCCCTTCGGTATTTTCGTCGGGGGGGTAAGGGAATTCCTCTGGAGAAAATTCGCTGGGGCCGTATGTGACGTGGCGTCTTGTCGTTACGCCAAAAGTAGAAGCTGCGCTTCGCACCTTCCCGCCACAGACTAAGCGTTACATTCGCGGAGCCCTAGAGGATATCCGCAGAGACCCATCAATCGGAAAACTCCTGCGTGATGAGCTTGCGGGACTCTATTCTTTTCGTGCCAGACGCTTTCGGATTGTTTATCGAATCGAGCGCCAGGTGATTACGGTCGTAGTAGTAGGCGTGGGTCCTCGCAAGACCATTTATGAGGAACTCATAGCAGAAATTCATCCTAAGGAGTAAGGCATCTCTCCAGTTCTGCCGTAATATCCTTTGAAATTTTTCTTTGCGATTTCTCAAGAAGAGTGGTATCTTGGAATAGATAATTGATCAAAGGGTCCGGAGACGGATTTTCCGCCTCTGGAGGAGACCGAGATGGTCGGGCCGCCATCTGACTCTGTCAGATGGCGGCTTTTTAATAGGGAAAACGTTTATGATCTCGTTGAACCTGGAGAAAGATTGGCCTGTTTACATTCTTTTGGGAGCAGTTATTTTCTTCTTCATTTACGCGATTGTTGTGAGCAGGCGCAAAGAAGGAAAAAGTAAAGGAGGCCAAAACAAAGAATCATGAAAGTCGCATTTAGCCACAGGATCATCGGTGGCCTCGCCGTGATGGCATTCCTGTTAATTTTAGTTGGATATTTTACCTTTATCACAACAAAAAATCTCCAGAATGTCTCCCGATCCATTATGAAGGAGAATGTCTCAAGCTTAAAAGCAGCCGAGGAATTGGAACTGGCTTTACTCAATCAAAAAGGGATGGTATCAAGTTATATTTTAGATGGGAATCCAGAATGGCTTAGAACGCTTGAGGAAAAGAAAAGGGACTTTGACATCTGGTTTAAAAACGCTCAAGAGGTGGCCTTGACCCCTGAGGAAAAAAGGATCCTCCAAGATATCCGTGCCTTATATAAAGTATATGATAACCAGAGAAACAGGGCCATTGGGTTATACCAAGGAGGCAATGTAACAGAAGCCAAAGGGATTCTCCTGAATGACATGAAAAATAGCATTGACGCGCTCTATCAAAAATGTGAGGACCTCATCCTCACAAATGAATCGCTGATCGTCAAGGCCGAGGCCTCTTCCCGAAGGAATGCGATCAAAATGACCTCCCTGATTTGGGTAACCATTCTCATTACCCTCTGTCTCGGTTTAGTCATGGGGTTTTTGATTGCGCGCAAGGTCGGAGAACAACTGGTCCAATCTGCCAAGATGGCCTCTTTGGGGCAACTCTCTGCCACGATTGCCCATGAGATCAGGAATCCCTTGTCAGCCATTAAAATGAGAGTCCATTCTCTACAGGAGGAACTTAAAGAAAATCTAAGTGCAAAAGATGATACGGCTGTCATCAACGAGGAGATAAATAGGATGGAGAAGATCGTGCAGAACTTTCTTGATTTTGCGCGCCCTCCTGAGCCAAATCTTCAGAGGGTTGACATCCACCGTGTGTTAGAGTCAACCGTTGACTTTCTTTCACCGAAAGTCTCCTCCCAGAAAATCGAAATCCATAAGAGATGGGAAGCCGTCTCCCTCGAAGTTGAAATAGATAAGGAGCAGATGCGCCAGGCATTTTTAAACATCCTGCTAAATGCCATTGAGGCGATGCCCCATGGCGGAAGATTAGAGATATCCACCTCCATGAAAAACGGAGACAGGAAATCAGCCGGCGTTTTAGACATCGAGTTCAAAGATACGGGCGTTGGGATACCTCCTGATCTAAAGAAGAAATTATTTGAGCCCTTCTTTACCACCAAACAGACTGGGATAGGGTTGGGGCTATTTATTGCCTCTAGGATTATTCAGATGCATAAAGGGGTCATTACGATAAATAGCGAGGCAGGGGGAGGAACTCGATTAAACATGAGATTGCCCATTCCGTTGAAGGATAGTGGTACGTTGGCTTAAAGAGGTTTTGAATGAATAGAATCCTTGTTGTCGATGACGAGAAAAATATGCTTTCTTCCTTCAAGAAGATCCTCGCACAAGACGGATATCAAGTTCTTACCGCCAATCATGCACAAGAGGCACTTTCTATCGCTAAAAGCCAGACGATTGACCTTACCATTATGGATATCCGGATGCCTGGGATGACAGGGTTGGACGCATTTACAAAACTGAAAGAGATCGACTATAAAATACCGGTTATTTTGATGACTGCTTTTGGGACAACGGAGACCGCGATTGAAGCGATGAGACTGGGTGCCTATGACTATGTGATCAAGCCATTTGATGTCCGTGAGATTAAAAAGACAATTGAAGAGGCCCTTGAGGTAGGAAGAATCATGAGGACAGAGGTTACCTATGAGCCCAAGGAACCCTTCAAAGGGGACAGGATCGTCGGATCCTCCTTCAACATGCAACAGGTGTATAAGCTGGTTGGCAGTGTTACCGCAAGCGATGTCACTGTCCTTTTAAGGGGCGAAAGTGGAACAGGCAAGGAACTCATCGCCCGGGCGATCTATCACCACTCCAAACGGAAAGATAAGTCCTTTTTGATCATTAATTCAGCAGCGATCCCGGATTCCCTTTTAGAAAGCGAACTCTTTGGATATGAAAAGGGTGCCTTCACCGATGCGAAAGAGCGCAGGATCGGGAGACTGGAGCAGTGCCATGGTGGCACAATCTTTTTGGATGAAATTGGGGATATGTCCCATGCAACCCAGGCAAAGGTTTTGCGCATCTTGGAAGACAAATCTTTTGAAAGGTTAGGCGGGAATAATTCCATTCGGGCCGATGTCCGGCTAATTGCCGCGACCAATAGAGATTTGGAGGCACTTATCAAAGAAAATAAGTTCAGAGAAGACTTATACTACAGACTCAATGCCATGACGATTATGATTCCGCCGCTACGGGATCGTAAGGAAGACATCCCTCAGCTTGTAGAATACTTCTTGGTCAAATACAACAGGGAGTTTGGGAAGGAGATACGCAGGATTTCTCCTGAGGCGCTTCAGACGTTACAGATGTATGATTGGCCGGGGAATGTGAGAGAACTGGAAAACGTCATCAAAAGGGCGATCCTTCTTGGCAAGGGAAGCACCCTTCTCCCAGAGTGTGTCTCGATTGAGAAAGAAGATCGTACCAGACAAGAGGAACCGCCGCGCCAGTTCCAGAGCGCGTTACGTCAAATGGTTAGACAACAGGTTGACGCTAAGAAAGGTTCACTATATGCAAACGTTGTTGAAGAGACCGAGAAAATCTTACTCATTGAGGTGCTGAAGAAGATGCAGGGTAACCAAACCCAAGCGGCGAAACTGTTAGGAATTAGCCGCCCCACGTTAAAAGATAAAATAAACAAACTGGGTATCAGAAAGGAGGTCCATATCCAAGAGGATTAAAAGGCAGAAAACTTGTCTGACAGACAAATTCTTTTACAGCATACCAGATTATCTGTGAGACAGTAGAAAATCGACTTTTTCTATAACATGGCTTCTTACAATGAGTTAAGAAGCCTTTCTTATTTTTATCAGGGTTGGCACACAACTTGCTTTAATTAGAAATGAGCCATGAAAACGAAAAACGATGCGTAGACAAAAATTCACCACCTTTTCCATCCTATTGATCTTTCTGTTTTCTTCACTCCAACTTTCTCATGCCGCGGATAAAGGAGCTCGCAAGGAAAAAAGAAAACGGGAAATGGAAGCACTTCAGAGGCGCTTTGAATGGTGGCCGACAGATGCCAAACCAGATCCTGTGAAAGACAGGGAACGCGGGGGCTACTGGTGGTGGCCCACCCAACCAGGGAAGATAAGGCCTTGGGGGAATCGAGGCTATGTCTACGTCTTCAAGATTATTTTTGACTACAAAGCGGAGGAATTGCCGCCGCCAAAACCGAAGGAGCTGAGGCCCTCTTTGCTGATCAAGAAAATCATCAAAAATGTGAAAATCTATTTTGACTTTGACAAAGCAGATTTGAGAACAGATCACATTCCTATTTTGAATAATGCGGTCAAGGCGCTGAAAGGAAATCCGGAGGCAAGTATCTTGGTTACCGGAAGCGCCGATATCCGCGGCTCGGAGGCGTATAACGAAAGATTAGGTCGGCGCCGCGCGGAAGTGGTTAAGAAATTTATAATTGAGCGTGGTATCGACGAAGACCGTATCCGTATCGTCAGCCGGGGAAAACTTGATGCGATCGCCCCGATTACCGACCTGGTGGGAATGCAAAAAGACCGAAACGCCCAGTTTATGATTGCTGAAGTCGAAGATGTTATGCTTCCTTATGAAGGGCCGCCCCCCGTGACAGGCATAAAAATGATTGAAGAGGGCAAATATCTCGAAGAAAGACAAGAGAAAGTCGAGTCCGCCGTTAAAGTTTCAACAAGAGAATATACTGTCCAAGCCGGTGATTCCCTTTCGAAGATCGCTAAAACACAGCTTGGGAGCGGACACCGTTGGAAATACCTTTATGAATTGAACAAGGCTAGAATCAAAAATCCTGACAACCTGAAGGCCGGCCAGAAGATACTTATTCCTGTTGAATAAGATCCCTTCTATAAATAGGGTTCAGCAGTGATAGAAAACGATGTTGGAAGAAGTTATCTATTAAGGACAACAGGCATCCTCGTTGTTGCAGGCGTCTTGACGTTACTGTTTGTTAAGCCTGTAAGGAATCATGTGACCAACTTTTTCTCTAAGGAAAGGGTTGCCTCGGAGGAGGAGAAGGTCCTGGGAGATGTCTCCGGGCGAAACCCTCACGTTAGAGAATTGCAGAATATCTTGAAAGATATCGGATTCCAACTTGGTCCTATTGACGGAGAGATGGGTCCAAGGACCAGGGATGCAATCCGAAAATTTCAAAAGGCGGAAAGACTCCGGTCCACCGGCATCGTGGACTTTAAAACATGGGCGCAAGTCAACGAAAGAAGAAAATCGGTATCCACGTTAGATACAGCGTCATTGGGAGATCCGATTTTAGAAGAGATACCATTTGCTCCCTTAGAAAGTGCACCATACATCGCAGAGACGAGGGAAGTGACAGAAAAAAGCGACCTTCAAGATGAAATTATGAGCTACCGCCTTAAATCCAAAGACAGGGGCATTAAAATTCAAACAGCACTGAAGAGAGCTGGATTTTACACGGGCGACATTGATGGGAAAGTAGGGTCGCAAACAAAACAGGCCATCAGGGGCTTTCAGCGGTCCAAAGGTCTTGCTCCCGATGGGGTCGTAGGTCCAAAAACCTGGGAAGAACTGAGGGGGTATTTGGAAGAATGACTGGAGTCGTAAGGTTGGCTTGGAATGTCGTCGTGAGTATCCTTTTGACCCTTCTTGTAGGAGGGTGTGCGACTCCCCACAGGAAGCAGGAGTCTCAAGTAGCAGCGTTGAAACAACATATTAGCCTTCTTGAGGCAGAGTCAGATAGAAAGGATCAAGAAATTGAAAGGCTGGAAGATAAATTAGAGAGGAGACGTGAAATCCCTCGGAGGTCTGATAGACAAAAGAAGGAAAGTAGAGAAACGAGCGCGCAGCCGCTATCAATTAAGCAGATCCAAACCGCCTTGAAGTCTGCCGGATTTTACAAAGGCCCAATTGATGGCAAAATGGGACCCAAAACGAAAGAGGCCGTCAAGGCTTTCCAGAAGGCAAATGGTCTGAAGGCCGATGGGGTCGTCGGCAAAAAGACCTGGATGAAGCTGGCACCATATCTGGATTAGTGGAAGAACCGGTTGGATAGTAGTGGTCTAAACAGAAGGAGAAGCGCAAATGGACGACGTTGCGAAAAGGTATCTCAGTTTGCTGACTGTACTGGCATTTCTGTTCGGCATGGTCACAACAGATGCACTGGCAATGGGGAGGCGACCCGAAAAGAAAAAGAGCACTTACAAAAGTAGCACGACACCCTCAAAGCCTGCTGCTGCAAAAACAACGATGCCGAGCAAACCGGCAACCCGTCGGTAGAACACTCGACTCACCCAGAGGCTTCGTCGACCCAACACCTCCTCACTTAGAAGAGACGCATCGTTGGGTCTTTAGGCAGCTTCTGGGTGAGGTTTTTATCCACCCTAGAGAATCCCAGTTCCTCCGCCATATTTTTCTTGCATTTAAGCCGGATTTCCTTTATACTAGTTCTGTAACTTAAATAGTAGATAGCAAAAAATTGGGTCTCCAGGTATTTTTCTGGGGAGGTATTCTAGATGGTCGGGCCGCCATCTGAGTTTAACTCAGGTGGCGGTTTTTGGTTTTATGCCACAAAAGGGGTTCCGATGAGGATCAGCGGTTGGATATTCATGCTCTTTGCTTGGACATGTATTCTGAGTTTGGCGATCTTTTCGTTTGGGAAGGTCTTGAAACGACATCTCGGAAGAGAAGAAGAGAACGAAAACCAAGCCAGGGAGAAAGATAAAACAAGGAGGTGAGATGTTGACGTTGGTCGAAGTCTTTATGCCTCTTATCATTTTCTTGGGGACACTTTTAATCGGGTATCTCTTACGCAATGTGTTGTTGAGGCGTCTGTCCGGATGGGCTCAAAAGACCAAAACAGGAATTGGCGATATCGTCATTTCTGCAATGAAGGGCCCATTTATGATCTGGTGCTTGATATTGGCCGTCTATTTTTCCCTTGAGTTTTCCAAACTTCCGGAGAAAGTTGTTGATGCCTCTGGGAAAATTTTGCTCTCACTCGGGATATTTTCCATCACATGGGTCTTGGCCAAGATCTCCACACAGCTGGTCAAGAGATATGCTGCAAAAATGGGGGGCGCTTTGCCAACGACCTCCCTCACCGAAAACATGACCCGGATTGTCGTCTTCGGTATCGGTTTTTTAATCATTCTCCAAAGCCTCGGAATCTCCATTGCCCCGATTCTGGCCACCTTAGGCATTGGGGGGCTTGCGGTTGCGTTAGGGTTACAGGATACGCTTTCTAACCTTTTTGCAGGAGTCCATGTGACTCTCGCAAGACAGATCAAAATCGGAGACTATATCAAATTGGAGTCCGGGGAGGAGGGATATGTGATTGATATCACCTGGCGCACCACCAAGATCCGGATGCTTCCCAACAATATAGTCTTGGTTCCGAACGCTAAACTCGCCCAGGCGATCGTTGTGAATTATTATCTTCCCGACACAGAATTGGCGGTCCTGGTACAGGTGGGGGTCCACTATAATAGTGACTTAAAGAAGGTGGAACAGGTGACCTGCGAGGTTGCGAAGGAAGTCATGAAGGAAATCAAAGGGGGGGTCCCGACCTTTGAACCCTTTATCCGGTATCACACCTTTGGGGATTCGAGCATTAATTTCACGGTTATCTTAAGGGCAAAGGAATTCGTTGACCAATATCTCATCAAACACGAATTTGTAAAACGCCTCCATGAGCGCTATGCCAAAGAGGGAATCGTGATTCCTTATCCAATCCGGGCGATCAATTACGAACAGGAAAAGAAAGAATAGGAGGTTACCGATGATGCGGACAGCGAATCCTGCGCTGAATGCGCAGACCTTTACAAACATCGCCGTCAGGACAGACCAGGCGATGACGATTCAAGGAACCGTGAACAAAACAGGAATCTCGCTCCTTCTTCTTTTCATGACGGCATCCTGGGTTTGGGGGAAGACACTTTCAGGGGCGGGCATCCCTGTGCTTGCATGGTTAGGGGCTCTTGCAG
The DNA here is from genome assembly GCA_016206785.1 of Candidatus Omnitrophota bacterium. Classification (GTDB taxonomy): domain Bacteria; phylum Omnitrophota; class Gorgyraeia; order JACQQV01; family JACQQV01; genus JACQQV01. The sequence goes on along the minus strand of JACQQV010000012.1, from coordinate 16,147 downwards.
GATTTGTGGTGGCGATCGCGACCGTCTTTAAAAAGGAATGGGCCCCTGTGACAGCGCCCCTCTACGCCGCCCTGGAGGGGCTATTTCTAGGTGGGATCTCCGCCGTCTTTGAGGCCCAATTTCCAGGGGTCGTCATTCAAGCGGTTGCACTCACCTTTGGGACCCTCTTGGCGCTTCTACTTGCCTATACATCGCGCCTCATAAGACCGACTGAGAACTTTAAGCTGGGCGTTGTCGCAGCGACGGGCGGCATCTGCCTCGTTTATCTCATCAGTTTTATTATGAGTTTTTTCGGCGGGAGAATCCCGCTCATCCACGAAGCGAGCCCGATCGGCATCGGTTTTAGCCTGGTGGTAGTAGTCATCGCGGCCCTTAACTTGGTCCTTGATTTCGACTTTATCGAGCAGGGGGCCACTCGGGGCGTCCCGAAATATATGGAGTGGTATGCTGCGTTTGGCCTCATGGTGACACTCATCTGGCTCTACCTTGAAATGCTAAGGCTCCTGAGCAAAGTGCGAAGCCGGCGCTGAATAGAGGCGGATTCGGAAAAAGAGAAGGAGGAGAGAGATGGTTTGGGAAGATAATCCAAGGCCAGAGGATATTCTCGAGGCGGGAAAAAGAAAGTTGGGCAACGTGGGGAAGTTTCTCCCGTGGATTATCCTTGGCGTTTTTGTCCTTACAGGGTTAGCGGGGGCCATCTATTCGATCGGCCCGGATGAAGTGGGGGTCATTCAGAGATTTGGCAAATACATCGGTTCAAGTTCACCCGGCTTGCATGTCAAGATTCCCTTTGGCATTGAAAAAGTGACCCCCATCAAAGTAGAAAAAATCTTTAAAGAGGAGTTTGGGAGTAGAACCGCAAGAGCAGGGTTTCCCCCAGTGCCCTATCCCGACGAATCTTTAATGCTCACGGGAGACCTCAATATCTTGGATGTGCGCTGGATTGTTCAGTTTAAGGTAAAAGATCCCGTCAAATTGCTTTTTAAGACGAGGGATCCTGAGGATAATATTCGGGACATCTCCGAAGTGGTCATGCGCCGCTTTTCTGGAGATTACACCGTCGATGAGGTCCTGACGACCAAAAGAGAGGAGGTCGACCATCTGGCGCAGCAGGAGATACAGAAAATCTTGGATGCGTATGACACAGGCATCCAGATTGTCACCGTGAAACTCTTGGATGTGAATCCCCCGGAGAAAGTCAAGCCGGCCTTTAACGAGGTGAATGAGGCGAAACAGGAAAAAGAGAAGATGATCAACCAGGCCTGGGAGGCCTATAACAAGGTGATTCCCAAGGCGAAGGGGGAGGCGGAAAGGACCATTCGTGAGGCAGAAGGGTATGCTTTGGATAAGGTGAACCGGGCAAAAGGGGAGGCCGAGAGATTTTTGGTGACTTTAAACGAATACAAGAAAGCGCCCCAGGTGACCAAAAAGAGGCTATATCTTGAAACACTCGCGGAGGTCTTTCCCAAGGCCAAAGACAAGTATATCATTGACCCAAAACAATCTTCGATCCTACCTTTGTTAGATATCACGAAGAAAGGAGCGGCACAATGAAAGAAGGAACCCTTGGAACTGTCTTAGGAATCGTGGCCGTCTTGTTTTTTGTAGTCATCGCCGCATTTGCCAGTGGTGCGCTATTTATTGTGGATGAGACCAAACAGGTGGTCATTACCCAGTTTGGGAAGCCGGTCGGCAAACCGATTGTCTTAAGCGGACTCCACTTCAAAACGCCCTTCATCCAAACGGCGCACTATTTCGAAAAGAGACTCCTCGCTTGGGACGGGGAACCCAATCAGATTCCCACCAAAGACAAGAAATATATCTGGGTGGATGCAACAGCCCGTTGGAAGATCGTGGATGCCCTTAAATTTTTGCAGTCGATGGGGAATGAAATAGGCGCACAGTCCCGCTTAGATGATATCATCAATTCCGCAACAAGGGATGCGATCACCGGTCATCTGTTGGTTGAGGCGGTCCGAAACACAAACCGCATCTTGGAAAGTAAAGTGGAAGAGGGGGAGGATGTCATTGTGTCTGAAGAGGCGCTTGAACGCATTGGAGTCGGTAGGCAGGATCTCGCCCGCGCGATTTTGGATAAGGCCAAAATACTCGCCCCTCAATACGGCATCGAGATCATCGATATGCGCATCAAACGGGTCAATTATGTGGAGAATGTCCGAAACAAGGTTTACGACAGGATGACTGCCGAGAGGAAACGCGCTGCCGAGAAATACCGCTCAGAGGGTCATGGGAAATCCGCTGAGATTGAAGGACAGGTCGGGAAGGAATTAAAATTAATCACCTCGGAGGCCTATCGCCAAGCGCAGGGGCTTATGGGAAAGGCAGACGCCGAGACAACGGCTATTTATGCCCAGGCGTATAGCCAGGATCCAGAGTTCTACTCCTTTTTAAAGACACTTCAGACCTATCAGAAGACGATTGATGAGAATTCCGTCGTCATCCTCACAACGGATAGCGACTACTATCAATATCTCAAGACCTTGAGCCCTCAGTGACGGTTGGGTGATTCAGAAAAGGTCCCATGCATGTTATTGATTGGACTATCCTTGCTTCCTATCTTTTGCTTTCCCTCGGTGTCTCGTTTCTCCTTCGAAAACGGGCCTCCTTAAGTCCCCAACACTATTTCCTCTCCGGCCGATCCCTCCCCTGGTGGATCTTGGGAACGAGCATGGCCGCGACAACCTTTGCGGCCGATACCCCCTTAGCCGTCACAGGACTGACCCTCACACATGGCGTGAGCGGAAACTGGCTCTGGTGGTCCGCGATGTTTGCCGGGGTTACCTCTGCCGTTCTCTTTGCCCCCCTTTGGCGGCGCGCTAAACTTCTTACGGATATAGAACTCATCGAACTTCGTTACAGCGGAAAAGAGGCAAGTATCCTGAGGGGATTTTTAGCGCTCTACCACGGACTTCTTCTCAACTGTATGACGATGGGATGGGTTCTCCTTGCGATGGGAAAGATCCTCAAGGTCCTTTTAGGATGGGAGCCTCTTTTTTCAATGAGCCTCTCTCTTTCTTTTGTCATCCTATACACCCTTCTTTCAGGTCTCTGGGGGGTTGTGATGACGGATCTATTTCAATTTGCAATGGCGATGATAGGCTCGTATTTCCTGGCCTGGGCGTCTGTCCAATCTGTCGGGGGATTGGGGGGACTTCTTGAGAAACTTAAGCTGAACTTTGGTCCGCAGGGTGCCGAGGCGATGCTTTCCCCTTTTCCGACGGCAAATGCGCTGGGACCTTCCCTTCCCTGGGCCGCTTTTTTCACCTATGTGCTCATCATGTGGTGGAACAAATTGGAAATCGAAGGGGGCGGCTACCTTTCGCAGCGGATGCTTGCGGCAAAGTCAGAGAAGGACGCCTACCGAGGAACCCTCTGGTTTGTCTTTGCGAACTATGTCTTGAGGACCTGGCCCTGGATCCTGACGGCACTTGTTGCAGCCGTGACTTTTCCTGGCCTGGAAGATCCGGAGATGGCGTATCCCAAGATGATGACAGAGGTCCTTCCCGCAGGCATGCTGGGACTCCTTGTGACAGCGATGGTCGCCGCCTTCATGAGCACGATTGACACGCATCTCAACTGGGGAACAAGTTATCTGATTCACGATGTCTACGCCCGTTTCTTACGGCCCCGGGAAAGTCCAACACATTATGTGCTGGCCGCAAAGGTGACAGAACTTATCCTCGGCGTGACAGCGCTTTTGCTGGCGCTTCAGATGGAATCCATCGCGGGCGTCTGGCAGTTTCTCTTTGCGATGACGGCGGGGCTCGGGACGGTCCGCGTTTTACGCTGGATCTGGTGGCGGGTAAATGCTTATACGGAGATGGGGACCATGGCAAGTTCTTTCGTCATTGCCATCGTTTTGGAAACTCAGACAAAACTTGCCTTTGATACCAGATTTCTCATAACTTGTAGTCTGTCTCTTTTAATTGCGCTCATCATCACTTTTTTAACGCCGCCCACTTCCCTCCAAAGACAAAAAGAGTTTTTTGAGAAAGTAAAACCTCCCGCCCTTTTCTGGGGAAAGGTTGCGGAAGGCAAAAGTGTGGCATTTCAGGAACTTTTCCAAGGGATCGGCTCCTGGTGTGTTGTGACAACATCTTTTCTTCTCTGCTTGCTGGGACCCGGCTATCTTCTTCTCGGGAGGCCCCTTCTCGGTTTCTGGATGAGTATTGCTGGCATCATCCTGTTTGGTCTGTTTCTGAAGATTTGGCAAAAGGGGATGGACGGGAAGAGGCTCCATCTGATAAACTAAGAGTTACCATGCGAATTACCCTTCGACTCACCCTTTCACTGGTTTTCGTGGTCACCCTCATTGTCTCTCTCTTTGCCACCCTCCAGGTGCGACAGGAACAGGCGCGTCTCGAGGAAGAACTTGGGCGGCGGGCCGGTGTCCTGGCCGAAAGCCTTCAGGAATCGGTGGAGCCCCTGGTACAAGGAGAAAAGCTGAGCGGACTCCGTCGTTTGGTCGAACGGTTCGGAGACCGGGAGCGGTTGGCCGGTATCGCCATTTATGCGAGCGATGGTAAGATCCTCGCGATGACTCAGAGTCTGCCGGCGAAATTTCAGACCCTGCCGGAATCCGCGTCCGAGGCGATGAAGACGAACCAGGGACAGGGGGTCTTCTTGCCCGATGATGGGAAACGATGGCACCTTCAAGCCCTTCCCTTCCATCAAGAAGAAAAAGTAATAGGGGTTTTGATTCTATTCCACGACGCCAGTTACATTGAAAAATCTTGTACCCGCCTCTGGAAGGAGAACTTTATCCGTTTGTTGCTCCATCTCCTCGTGATTTCGCTCACCACACTTCTTGTCCTTCGTTGGACACTGGTGCGACCGATGGCAAAGACCATCGAATGGATCAAGCGTATCCGCTCCGGAGAGTTTACCGAACATCAGGCGTTACCAAAAGGGGATCTGTTTGCTCCTTTGGCGCGCGAGGTCACCTCCATGGCGGTAAGTCTTGCAACGGCCCGCGCCGCCGCCGAGGAGGAGGCAAGACTTCGACATGCAGGGGAGTCGCGCTGGACTGCGGATCGACTCAAAGAGCATGTGCGAACAGTCCTTGAAAGCAAACCTCTTGTTGTGATTGCCAATCGGGAACCGTATATGCATGTGCGGGAAGGCCAAGAGACCCGATGTATTGTTCCGGCCAGTGGACTCGTGACGGCGGTAGAACCGATTCTTCGAGCCTGCGGAGGGACCTGGGTCGCTCATGGAGCAGGGAATGTGGATCGCGAAATGGTGGATTCCAAAGATAGACTCAAAGTTCCTCCGGAAGCGCCTCTCTACACCTTAAGGCGGGTCTGGCTCGATCAAAAGGAAGAGGAAGGCTATTACTACGGATTTTCCAACGAGGGACTCTGGCCCTTGTGCCATATCGCCCATACACGACCTCTTTTTCGAACCGAAGACTGGATGCAATACCAACGCGTCAATGCCAAGTTCGCCCAGGCCACCTTGGAAGAATTAGAAGGAACAGAGAATCCGTACGTCCTGATCCAGGATTATCACTTCGCCCTGTTGCCGCGACTCATCAAAGAAAAACGTCCCGACGCCAAAGTGGCCCTTTTCTGGCACATCCCTTGGCCGAACCCGGAGGCCTTTGGCATCTGCCCTTGGGCGAGGGAGCTTTTGGACGGGATGTTAGGGGCCGACCTCCTCGGTTTCCATATTCAGTTCCATTGCAATAACTTTCTGGATACGGTCGATCGGATGCTCGAGTCGAGGATTGATTGGGAGCAGTTTGCCATTCACCGCGCAGACCATGCCACGTGGGTGAAACCGTTTCCCATCAGCATTGCCGTCGAAGAAACCCCTCTTCATCTCCGTCTCGAGCCGCCGGTGACGGAGACGCGGGAGGCCCTCTTGCGGAAACTCGGCGTGAGCGCAACGTATCTGGGGGTCGGTGTGGACCGCATCGACTATACCAAAGGGATTGCCGAACGTTTCCGGGCCATCGAACGCTTCTTGGAAAAACGACCCCTCTTTCGAGAAAAATTTACTTTTATTGAACTTGGGGCTCCCAGCAGGACCCTCATCAAACGATACCACGACCTCGGTGCAGAACTGAGCGAGGAGGCGGAACGGATCAACAAAAAATTCCAGACGCGCCAATGGAAACCGATCGTGTTCCTCAAAAAACATCATAGCCACGAAGAGATCCTTCCTTTCTACCGCGCCGCCGACCTCTGTTTGGTGACCTCACTTCACGACGGAATGAACCTTGTGGCCAAGGAGTTTGTGGCGGCACGGACAGATCATCGTGGGGCCTTGATTCTTAGCCGATTTGCAGGGGCTTCCCGGGAACTGCGGGATGCACTTTTAGTGAATCCTTACGATATTGAGCAGGTCGCGGACGCAATCCATTACGCCTTAGCCATGAATCCCGAGGAACAGAAGGCGAGGATGACACGGATGCATGAAGCCCTCGAAGAGAACAATGTCTACCATTGGGCAGCAGATCTTGTGAGTGAACTTGCCCGACTTCGTCCGATACGGCAGAAAGAGACATCGCTGCGGGATGTCCATGCGAAATGACCTCACCACCTGTCGCGCAGGCGGCGCTCCAACTAAAAAGATAGCCTATGTGTACCTGTTGCAAAGCCGTTGCGATGGGACTTCTTATGTTGGATGGACAACGGACATCTTGCGCCGCCTGGCTGAGCACAACGAGCACCTTTCCGGATACACGCGGCGTAAGGCTCCGTGGCAGTTGATGGGTTTTGAAACTTACCCAACGGTCGAAGAAGCGAAACGTCGTGAGCGAGCGCTCAAACGCAATCCCAGGATGCTGGCACTTTTCAAAAAGCGGCTGCTCAGCCGGACGGCTTATGGCCGTCCGCGACAGGTGGTGGGGTGAAATCTCTTTGGATCCATTGGCCCTTCCTCCAAAAACGGGTCGCTCAAGCAAAACATCTTCTCCTTTTCCTCGATTATGATGGCACCCTTGCCCCGATCGCGGCCCATCCCTCAAAGGCGCGTTTGCCGGAGCGGACTGAGTTTCTTATAAAACAGTTGGCCCATGAACGGGGAGTCTGGATCACTCTCATCAGCGGTCGCGCCCTCCGTGATCTTAAAAACCTCGTTCGACTCAGGGGTCTCTGTTACGTCGGAAATCATGGACTTGAACTCGCGGGTCCAAAACTCCGTTACGTGAATCCCGTGGCACAGAAAAGTCGTCCACTCCTCGTCGAGATCGCCCGTCATCTAAAACAGGCGCTTCAACCTGTCCCGGGCGCTTGGGTGGAGGATAAGGGACTAACGCTTTCGGTGCATTATCGGTCGGTTGCACCCAACAAGCAGATTCTCATCCGGAACCGTTTTTATGAAGTCCTTCAGCCTTACCAGAACAAACGCCAAATGGAGATCACGTTTGGCAAACGGGTGTTTGAAGTGCGACCAAGGGTCCGGTGGACCAAAGGGACGATTGTGAATTGGTTATTGGCACGTTGGATTGCGAAGCATAAGGGGGAGGAGGTTTTTCCTGTTTACATCGGTGACGATGAAACCGATGAAGATGCCTTTCAGGCGATCGGGACCCAGGGGATAACGATCGCCGTTGGGCCCAGCTCTCCTTTCACAAGAGCTGAATATGTCGTCCCGTCTCCCCGTGATGTTGAACAATTTCTTAGAAAGGTGTTAGAGATTTGTAAAGAAAAAAAGAGGGGTTCCCATGACGCTCCCTGAGGCACGCACGCCCTTTCAATTTTACACGCGTTTGTCACTGTGTGAATTGACAGGTCTGCGCGCCGTCACACTTTCCCAACTTCTCAAATTTCTTCAGACTCTTCCCGGCTCGGTCATCTTCCATCACACACACCACTACCTTCAGGAGCACCAGTATCTCACACCGGAGCCGCCAAATGACTTCGCTTCTTGGGTGGGGGAAGTCTTGGGGGAAAAGAAACTGGGGGAGGAGCTCGCCGGGGTGAACACCGTGGCCTTTCCAACCATTCGGGCCCTTCGGGAGCGGCTCATCGGTTCCATCGAGCGAAGCTTGAGAGCCCATCCATTTTCCTACCTTCGTTTCGCCAAGCCGGAGGAGGCCTTTCACTTTGTGAAATCGGTAAGCGTTATTTTACCCACACCGTATCGGGCAAAGGATCTAAAGGAGTTTGCAGAGTGTGTCGAGGCGACCACCCTTGACAGTTTGTACTTTCACCTGTTTGAGGCGCGCCTGCGGTTGGAACGGGGGAGAAACGACTTTTCCGCTTGGCTTGAAGAGGACTTAAGCGAGGCGGCATCGGCTCAGGCCATTGCCTCCCTCGACCCCTATACCCACACGATGGAGGAATTGCGACAGATCATTCTGCGGCTTCTCCACCGGCGGCTCGAAGCGTTTCAGGGAGCTGTTGTCCAGTGATCCCCCCTCTGAATTCCTATGAACCGATTGTCGGAGGCCAGGTGCTCGATGAACTGCGATTCCTATCTGAGCACCTACGGGGTCGTCGGCTTCAGCACATTAATTCAACCTCCGCAGGAGGGGGGGTCGCCGAGATCCTCAACCGCATGGTTCCTCTCCTCAATGAACTGGGTCTTGAAACCCGCTGGGATGTCATTAAAGGAGGCGAAGCCTTCTTTCAGGTGACGAAGAAACTTCATAATGCACTTCACGGCCAACCCGTAGACCTTACCCCCCAGAATTACAGGGTCTTTTTGGAAACCAATGCCCAAAATTTGAAAAATATCCCGCTTGATGGCGACGCCATTTTTATCCACGATCCACAGCCTGCGGCCCTGATTCAGGCGAAACCAAGGCATGGGGCGAAATGGATTTGGCGATGTCATATCGATGTCTCGAATCCTCGATGGGGGGCCTGGCGCTTTATTCAGAAATTCGTGGAACAATATGATGCGGCCATCTTTTCTGCGCCTCAGTTTTCCCAACACCTTCCGGTCCGGCAATTTTTGATTTCTCCCTCCATCGATCCCTTAAGCGATAAGAATCGTGAACTTTCTGAGGAGACCATCGCATCGGTTTTGCATCGGTTGGACATTCCGCGGGATAAACCGCTGGTCACACAAATTTCCCGATTCGACGCGCTGAAAGATCCTCTCGGCGTCATTGAGGTATTTCAGTCCGTCAGAAAGACGGTGGATTGCCGGCTTGTCCTGGCGGGTGGGGGAGCCAGCGACGATCCTGAAGGTGCACAAGTCCTTGCCGAAGTCCGGACAAAAGCGCATGGAAATCCCGATATCCATGTCTTGGAACTTCCGCCAGGAAGCGATGTGGAAATCAACGCCCTTCAACGGGCCTCAACCGTGATTGTCCAGAAATCGATCCGGGAGGGATTCGGTCTTACCGTGAGCGAAGCCCTTTGGAAAGCGAAACCGGTTGTCGCCTCCGCCGTCGGCGGTATTCCCCTTCAGATTGTCCATCAACAGACCGGACTCCTCTGCCGGAATGTCGCAAGCGCCGCCCTTGCGATCAAACAGTGTCTTTGTGATCCTGCATACGCCAAGCGGCTCGGAGAAAATGGGCGGGAGCACATCCGGCAAAACTTCCTTCTCATGCGTCACCTTAAGGACTACCTTCTCTTGTTGATCGCCCTCGACCACGAGGGAGACGTCATTCATATTTGAAAAGATGAATTCTGCTATAATGAATCGGAGGAGGAAAGATGCTGGATAATCCTTTGGAACTTTTGCGGGTGACGGAGGCGACCGCCATCGCCGCCTCCCAATGGATCGGCACCGGCGACAAACTGGGCGCGGATCAGGCGGCGACGGAAGCGATGCGGGAGCGGTTTAACCGGATCGAGTTTGCCGGGAAGATCGAAATCGGTGAGGGGAAGAAGGACAAGAGTTTTGGCCTGTTTGCTGGTGAAACCGTAGGAACGTTGGGTGGACAAAAAGGGGTCACCCATTATGAACTTGCCGTGGACCCCATCGACGGGACCCGGCCGACTGTTTCCTCCGGACCGGAGGCGCTCAGCGTCCTGGCGATCGCTGAGGAAAATGCCCTCCTCACAACAGAAGAAGTTTACATGAATAAAATCGCTTACGGCCCTGAAGTCGCGTCGAAGGCGGAGTTGCACCTCCTTGATCCCCTTCCAAAAATTATCGAGCGACTTTCTGCGGCGACCGGAAAATCCCCTTCAGGCATCGTCGTCTGTATTTTGGATCGTCCCCGGCATGAAAAAATTATCAGTCAGTTGAGGCAATTGGGGGTTCGGATTAAACTCATTCAGGACTGCGATATTTCCGGAGCGATTGCCACCTGTCTTCCGCGTAGCGGCATCGATCTTCTCTACGGGATCGGCGGTTCTCCGGAAGGGGTCATTACCGCCTGCGCCATGAAATGCCTCAGGGGAGGATTTGAGGCGCAGATCGTAAAGCCCGACGGTACTCCGGCCGATCCGAAGGTCTATGCGATCCATGATCTGGTCCAGAGTCATTGCGCCTTTGCCGCCACCGGCATTACCGACGGGAGCCTTTTGAAGGGCGTCCGATTTACCCCCCGGGGGCCGCTGACCCACAGTGTGGTCATGCGATCCAAAACAGGGACGGTCCGTTGGGTGACGGCCCAGCATGGCGGAAACGTCACCCGATTGTCTATTTAGCCTGCCTAAAGAACCCACCTGAAGAGACCTTCACTTTAATTTTGCGAAATTCTTTTAATAAATTTTAAAAAAGTCAGTCCCTCGTTAATTCGTACAAAAGGAAGAAGAAAATTTTTTAAAAATTTTCAAAAATTTTTCTTGACATCCGAAAATCACTATACGATGATAGAGACCCGTTTGTACTATTGGTAAAGTGAAGTTTAGCGTAAGTAAACCCTCAAGAGGGAAAACGATGCGGCTTCCGACCATCGTGATTCGGAGTGACATTCTCGAATCGTGGCTCACCGTATCCGATTATTCCAAGTCCCGTTTAGCCAGCGAATTAGGCATCTCTAAAGGACGCATCAGCCAACTGCTCACTTCCCGCGAAGAACCTTCCGCGCATCTCATCGCAAAACTGATGACCTTAACCTTTCTTCCCTTTGATAGACTGTTCGTGATTGTCCGTGACAATCCTTCCCGTGTTGCTTTGAGTCGTCCTTCACACAGAACCCCAAAAACATCAAATGGCCGGCGGAACCGCAGCGCTTTAGGTCGCAGCCGCGGACTATCGACCCTGAAAGGAGTGCAATGAATCATTCTCGATTACGGATCGTCTCGATGTGGGTCTTTGGAATTCTAATGATTGTCATGGGCTCATTCACGGCAGACACCGCGGATCACGCGTATGCCGAAGCGAAGAGTGAAAACGTCACCATTAATGTCAAAGATACCGAGATCGGTCGGGTGCTCGATGCCTTTTCGCAGCAGACGGGCCTAAGTGTGGTGGTCGGCAAAGAGGTGACTGGAGCGATTTCGGTCCGGCTGTTGGATGTTTCGTGGGACCGTGCCTTGGACGCCATTCTTAAACCCTACGGGTTCGGATATGAACGGAGCGGGGATGTGATCGTGGTCCTTCCTCTTGCAAAGATCCAGGAACTGAATGAATCCCAGCCGCTCACCTCCCGAGTCTTTAAACTTCGCTACCTTGATGCCGGAGACATTGCACCCGTGATCGAGGCGCAGATTTCTTCGCGCGGCAAAATTCAGGTGGTTGAGGAGACCGGCCAGAAGGGATGGGACTTTGGTGCCTTCGGAGCCGCTGGTGGAAGTGCCCAGACCTACCGAAGCGGAACAGGAAGTAGCGCGGGAGGGGGAGGGATGGCTCGCCGTTCCTACAAAGGATCAGCGGACCGGCGCTCAAAGTCGAAACGGATTGTCGTGACCGACATTCCTTCGGTTCTTGACCGCGTCGAAGAGGTGCTCAAGTCTCTCGATATCATGCCGCAGCAGGTCTTGATCGAGGCCCGTTTCATGGAAGTAAACCGTGATCGGTTGAAGGACCTCGGTGTGGATATCGCCACGGGTACCACCAGTACCATCGGGACAAGTACCGCCGCGGTCGAAACTGTTATCGCGGATGAAACGTCGGCTGGAAAGACGACCCTTAAGGCAGGAGGTCAGAATCTTGGCTCACTCGCCGCACCCGCTGCATTTGCTGCAAAAGCCACGGGGATTACCAAGGTTAATCCTTTTAATACGGGCTTAAGCCTTGCGCTTCAGAAACTGACCGATCCCCAGTTTGATGTCCTTATCCATGCCTTGGAAGAGGATATTCATACGAATACCCTTTCTGCGCCGTCGATTGTAACCCTCGATAACCAAGAGGCGAATATCCTCGTCGGGACGCAGTATCCGATCTTAACCTCGAGTGTGGCGGGGACGACTTCCACGACAACAGTCTCCTCCCTCGACTATTATCAGGATATCGGGATTCAACTCCGCGTCGTACCGCAAATTGCTGCCGATGACCATATCAATATGATTGTTCATCCGGCCGTCACTTCCTTCTCAAGCACCCTCGCATCAAAAAGCGCAACGGGTGAAACGCTCGCGGAGTATCCGATTATCACGACCCGTGAGGCGGAGACACAGATCCTCATGAGAAACGGCGAGACGATCGTGATCGGGGGACTCTTGAAGGATGTGAAGACGGCCGGCTACCACAGAATTCCGATCTTGGGGTACATTCCCCTTTTGGGAATACCCTTCCAGCGTCGCACCGATGACGTCGAGAAGATCGATCTTCTCATCTTCATTACGGCGCGCATTGTGACCGAGAATGAAGTGGCGACACAGACGCCGGTTTTCTCGCCGGATAAACCGGGGTCCAAGACCAAGATTGAATGGAAAAAAGAACACTCTCAGGAAGAGCCGGAGGAGATGGAGTCTGAGGAGAGCACCTCTCAGGAAGAATCTGTACCGGTGCCGGTTTCGTCAGTTCCCCCTCAAGAGGTCACTACCTCTGTATCTGTAGAGGAAGAGTCGGTCGCTGAAGCAACACCGGCAGCCGAAGAGATGGCAGTCGCTGAAGAAACGGGCAATAAAGGATATGTATGGAAATCCTCCAACGTAGCGGAGTAGAAAAAACAAAACTGATCGGAGAGGCACTCTTAGAAGACGGTCTCTTAAGCGAGGAGCAGCTCAACCAGCTCCTGACCGCCCAGCCCAAGCAGGGACAGCGTCTGGGCGAATCGGCGGTCAAGTCCGGGTTTGTGGCGGAACCGGAACTTGCGAAGTTCCTCGCAAAGTTTTTCAACCTTCTTTATGTAGAACTCTCCGACGACGAAGAGTTGGATCTCTCCGCGGTTGAACTTGTCCCTGAGACGATGGCCCGTCGCTACGGCCTCATTGTGACAAAAAGGGAGAGCGATGTCTTAACCCTCGCGATGGCCGATCCGCTCGATGTGCGCGCGATCGATGCGGTCCGCTTGGAAACCGGTCACCGTGTGAAGAAGGTGGTGAGTAGCCGCTACGCAATCCTGCGCGCGATCGACCGCTCCTATCATGCGGCCTCACGCCTTGCCAAATCGATGGATCACCTCCTTGCAGGCGAGGCGACCGTGGATGAGGCGATTCACCTCGAGCAGGCGAGCGAAGTGAGCGCCCAGGCCGAGCAACTGAAACATGAGGCCTCCGATGCACCGGTCATTCAGTTCGTGAATCTTCTCTTGATGCGCGCGATTCAAGAAAGGGCGAGCGATATTCATATTGAACCCGAAGAAGACACGGTGAATATCCGTCTTCGGGTCGATGGAGCCCTTCGCGAAGTGACCGCTCCTCCTAAATATATGTTCCGGGCGATCACAACCCGCATCAAACTTCTCGGGAATCTCGATATCGCGGAACGGCGGCTTCCGCAGGATGGCCGTTTTAACTTTAAGGTATTTGACAAAACGATCGATGTGCGGCTTTCATCTCTCCCGACGGTCTACGGCGAAAAATTGGTTCTCCGGATCCTGGATCGGGATACCCTCATTCTCGATATGCAGTCCCTCGGCTTCGAGCCGAAGATGCTTCAAACATTCAACAGGGTTCTCACACTCCCGTACGGCCTCGTGATCCTCACAGGCCCGACCGGTTCCGGGAAAACCACGACCCTTTATGCGGCACTCAACTCCATTAAGACCCCCACGAAAAATATTGTAACGATTGAAGATCCTGTCGAATATCAGATTCCAAAAATCAATCAGGTGCACACCAAGGCGTCGATCGGACTTTCGTTTGCGACCGGGCTCCGTTCGATCCTCCGTCAGGATCCAGACATCATCATGGTGGGGGAGATCCGCGACCGTGAGACCGCCGAGATCTGCATCCGTTCCGCCTTAACCGGACACCTTGTCCTCTCGACCCTTCATACCAACGACTCCGTTTCCGCCATAAGCCGCTTGACCGACATGGGGATTGAGCCATACCTTTTAACGGCATCTCTTTCACTGGTCATGGCGCAGCGGCTTGTTCGACGGATTTGTGAGGATTGTGCTGTGGCGTGGGAACCGACTCCAGAACTTTTACAACGTCTTAAAAAATCGGCGGCACATGACAAGGGTTCTTGGAAATTCCGTCGGGGAAAAGGGTGCAGGCGTTGCGGTCAGAGCGGCTATTTCGGCCGGGTCGCCATTTATGAACAATTTGTCATTAGCGAGCGGATCAAAACGCTTATTGCCGAGGGATCGACGATACAACAGATTCGGCAGGAAGCCCAGAAAGAGGGTTTTCAGACCCTTTTACAGAGTGCCTTAAACAAGGTGCGCGAAGGCATGACTACACTCGACGAAGCCTTTAGCGTCTGTGCCACACAATCTGAGATGATGGAGTAACCAATTTCAATGCAGGAAATAACCAATAACCAAATTCCAAGGTACAAACAATCACCAATGTTCCAAATTCCAATAACCAAACCCGAGTTTGGTGATTGGGTCATTGGTGAATTGGGATTTATTTGGTGTTTGTGATTTGGTCATTGGAATTTTCGTGACAAGAGTTATATAAGAAAGGGGACTTTTCGATGGTGATTACGACTTCCGTAGACAAAGAACTTCAGAAGTGGATTGATCTCATGCTTGAGAAGAATGCGTCAGACCTTATTCTCACGGAGGGCCAGCCGCCCATTCTCCGTGTGGTCGGCGATCTTTTCCCTATTGAGGGAGAATCGCTTCTCACCTCGGAGGAGGTGAGGCGCGTTGCATACAGCCTTTTGAGCGATCAGCAGCATAGGATCTTTGAACGGAACCTTGAAATCGATGCCTCTTTTGGGCTGAAGGACATCGCGCGGTTCCGTGTGAATGTCTTCCAGCAGCAGGGCGCTGTCGGGGTCGTGATCCGGATGCTCTCAAGCCAGATCCCAACGCTCGAATCCCTTGGTGTACCGGAGATCGTGAAAAGATGGCTCCTTGTTCCGCATGGGATCATTGTCACGACCGGCCCGACCGGAAGTGGCAAGTCCACATCCCAGGCCGGGATGATCGGGTATTTGAATAAAACGAAGAGGTACCATGTTGTGACCATTGAAGATCCCATTGAGTACACCCATCGCCATGGGCGTTGCACGATCGAGCAACGGGAGGTCGGTCGCGATACCCGCACCTTTGCAGAGGCACTCAAGTATGTATTCCGTCAGTCGCCGGACGTGATCATGATCGGTGAAATGCGGGACCGTGAAACATTTGAAACAGCGCTTCAACTGGCTGAAACAGGACACTTGGTGCTTGCAACACTCCACACCGGGGATGCGACACAGGCGATTAGCCGTATCATTGACGTTTTCCCGCAGGATCAGCATCAGCAGGTTCGTGTGCAACTTTCGCTTACCTTGATCGGGATTTTGGTTCAGGAACTCGTGCCGAAATTAGATGGTTCGGGGCGTCTCTTGGCGACAGAAATTTTGGAAGCGACACCCGCGGTCCGGAACCTTATCCGGAAAAACGACCTTCAACAGATTTACTCGATCATCCAGACCTCCTCCAAGGAAGGGATGGCGACGATGAATGAGGCGCTTCTTAAACTTTTCCGGGAAGGGAAGATTTCGCTTGAGCAGGCGATGCTCTTTACCACTCGGCAGAAGGAACTCGATCAGTTGGTCGCTCGTGAAGTTGCCGCATCGACGGCAAAGAAAAAAAGGTTCGGCAGACTCGAACCTGTAATGCGTTAGTGCGTTAGAGTGAGGAAATTACCAATAACCAAATTCCAAACACCAAATAAGCACCAATGACCAAAACATCAATCACCAAACAAGGTTTTGATCT
>JACQQV010000049.1 GCA_016206785.1 Candidatus Omnitrophota bacterium | reverse complement strand
GCGTCCTGCGCCCCAACTCCGCCGAAGGCCGCAGCACCAGCTACGACGTGAAGTGGGTCTAACCCCCCTGTTCTGATCCTGGGAGCAAGGGTGTTTATTTTTGCCCCCGCCGCATGTATACTGACGCCAATCCTTGGCCCCATGCTATGGCGCAGGAAGGCTTGACAACCTGGTGCCAAGTGGTATGCTGGTAACACAATTTGGATGTCCGTGCTACGTTTGAAGGGGGAACTGGCACGTAAAAACAACGCAAACCTTCGCCGCAAGGCGGAGGTTTTTTATCCATCGGATCTTTGGCGTCCCAAGGAACCCGCACGGCGAGCTATACTTCAATAATGCTATAATGTGCTCGAGACTCTCGTCTTATCCCATTGGTTCGCGAGAATGGCAGACGTCTATTCCAGGGCAAAGCGTAGCGAAATCATGCGCCGGATCAGGAGCAAGCATACGACGCCCGAACGCACTGTCCGAAAACTTCTACGTAAGCTTGCTCTCCCATTCAAAACTTACTCTACAAGCCTACCCGGCCATCCCGATATTGTGCTTCCAAGCAGAAAGAAGGTCATTTTCGTACACGGTTGCTTCTGGCATCAGCATAAAAACTGTAGTCGAAGCTTCATTCCAAAGAGCCGAAAAACATACTGGGTTCCAAAGCTTAAGGGCAATGTCCTGCGGTTCAAAAGAACGGCCAGCGCCCTCAGAAGAGATGGCTGGAAAGTATCAGTAATCTGGGAATGCCAGGCTAGAGATTCTGATAGACTAAGTCAGAGAATCAAGAAGGCTGTCGCATGGGTAAGGACGTGATTTTCAAACTGGGTGAGCTGTTTTCAGGTCCTGGAGGGCTGGCCTTAGGAGCAAAGCAGGCGAGAGTCCGGAAGGCAGGGCAGACCGTCCGCGTGGAACATGTCTGGGCGAATGACCTTGATCCGGACTCCTGCAAGACTTATGCTCGCAACATCTGCCCGAAGAAACCCGAATCGGTAATCTGCAGGCCGGTAGAAACGCTGATCCTTGATGATTTGGATCCTATCGATGCTCTGGCCTTCGGCTTCCCATGCAACGACTTCAGTGTTGTGGGAGAACAGAAGGGCTTCAACGGCAAATACGGCCCCCTATATAGGTACGGTGTCAGAATCCTCAATTTGTTCAAGCCTAAGTGGTTTTTCGCAGAGAACGTTGGGGGGCTCCAGAGCGCAAACGGCGGACAGGCCTTCAGAAAGATCCTCGATGATCTCAAATCAGCCGGAAACGGCTACGTTCTAACACCTCACCTTTATCAGTTTGAGGAATACGGCGTGCCGCAGTGCCGACACCGAGTTGTCATCATCGGCATCGATAAAACGCTCGGCCGGGCATTTAAGGTTCCTTCGCCCACGACAAAACACAATCCAAAGTCTGCTAGAGTAGCAATTGAGAGCCCCCCGATCTCGAAATGGGCAAAAAATAATGAACTGACTAAGCAGTCAAAGAAAGTAATTGAGCGGCTCAGATATACGCCCCCCGGAGAAAATGCTTGGTCTTCTGCGATTCCAGAAAGGTTGCGGCTAAACGTGCGTGCGGCGAGAATGAGTCAGATTTATCGGCGTCTGCATCCGGACAAACCGTCATATACCATCACTGGAAGCGGCGGCGGAGGAACGCATGGCTATCACTGGTATAAGCCGAGGGCACTGACCAACAGAGAAAGGGCTCGTCTGCAGACATTTCCTGATTGGTTTGTCTTTGAAGGCTCAAAGGAAAGCGTGCGGAAACAGATTGGAATGGCTGTACCCCCAGCTGGAGCGAAAGTAATCATTGAGGCTATATTAAAAACGTTCGCGGGAGTCCCGTACAGAAGCGTTGAGGCAAGATGGTCCTTAGAAAAACAGCAACTGGAATTCTTTAACGAAGAAGCTCTTGCTAAAGCCGCCTGATCAGCTCCTCCCACTCACTCTTAGTTCGGCGTAATAAGCCGGACTGCCGCACATACCTTACGCCATCGAAGCTCTGGCCGGGAATTTCAGTTACTCTCTGAAGCTCTCCTGCTTCACACCAGCCGGCAATTTCACAAGGAATATCTTCGAATCCGGACATGCTGTCGCTGTATACCGGGTAATAGGGGCAAGTTGACACTTCCTTAACAATTTGCTCTTTCGTGATCCTCAAAATATGATCGTCGGGGATGTCAGGGCGGCAGAAGATATAAATATCAGATCGCCGCTTGGGAAGCGTAATCTCATTGTCGCCGAGCACCAGGTAGGCGCTTTTTGGCTTTGAGGCTTTGATTCCAACCTTAATCTTCGGATCTCGAAGCGATCTCCCTTCTCTAACTTTGACGATGTCCTGCGGGACAATCTCATTATGGAGTCCAAAATCCAGATGCACCTCAACCTTGAACTCTCTCTTGAAGAACGTCTGCACAGCTATTTCTGCCAGTTGTCCCTTGATCCAATTGGTCAGTTTCTGCCCAAATTCTCTTTGCCTGGCAGTCCCCCAATCAGACAGCACATATCCGCGGAAATGCATGGCCAATGCAAAATCGAGACAGAGCTGATAGTCTTGGCGTGTAAGCCTTACAGTGCGCCAGTCGTAAGACTGCTTCCAGGCTTCGAGATGTCGCCTATCGAAATAAAATCGCCCCCTGCCGCCTGTCCGAGAAATGCACGAAAACTCCTTGGCAAACCTGAAATAATTTTCAAACACCTTGTCATTGAGCTCAAGAAAAGCAACCGCTTGAGATTTTGTCAGAACCCCTGTTGAGACGCTAGCCATGGTTAGGAGATTGTTGTATTCTAAGCGGGTATGCAACTGAGCCTACAGTAAGATGCAGTTGCTGTCCAGGAAAACCGGAGGCGTCCCAAATGGCCCCGCCTAGCTGATCTGGGCTAGCAAATTTGGAACGCCTCCCGGTCTCCTTAAGAGAACCGCGGATAAAACTCAGGATTACGACTAGTGGCAATGGAAACGAGCGAGTTCCTCCAGTCAGTCATGCTGGCTTCTTCTGGGCTTATTGGTGTGGTCGTGGGTGCCTGGTTGACAAGCTGGCGGGATAGAGTTGCGCGCCAACAATCCTTCTTGAAACAGCAACTCGATGACTTTTATTCCCCCATGCTTGGAATTCGTCAGGAAATTCTTACCAAGAGCCAATTGCGGCTTGAGATCAGCCAAACTGCAAACGAGGCTTGGCATGAGCTGTGTAAAGGGAAGAGCCCTGAAGAATTGAAACGTTTGTCTGAACGGACTTGGCCGGCGTTCGATAAGATCGTCAAATATAATAATCGGCAACTGACAGAAGAACTACTTCCGGCGTACGGTAGGATGCTGGATCTGTTCAGAAAGAACCTGTGGCTTGCCAACGAGACCACTAAACAACACTACCAGGAGCTCATGAAGTTTGTTGAGCTTTGGAATCGTTGGGTGGATCGATCGCTTCCAGCCGAAGTAATGGATAAGTTAGGTCATACTGAGGAACGGTTGAAGCCGTTATATGAGGATCTTGAGAAGAACGTTACTCTCCTCAGAAACCAAGCGTCTGAAGGGGCTCTCGAACAGATCGATGGACGGAAGCTCAGGCTCGGTAGGGTTGAATTGGCAACGTTAGTCTTCACGGGGTCGGTAGCCCTATTCACTGGCATGCTCTGGTTAACCTCAAAAGACGCAAATCGAATTAGCAGGGAACTCGTCGGTAGGCCAGTAACAACGATTGCTAAGTTTGAGCATGAAGCTCTGCCGGAGAAAGATAAGGATGGACAATCGAAGAAGCGACTTCTCCTATCTCTTCAGAACGATGGTAAGATGCCCGCCTATATCATTGGCATCTTTGCAGACTGGTTTTGGACAGGTACACCAGATACACCCGAGCTGAACCGGCCCCCTCGTCGGTCATTTTCCAATCGGGAGTTTAGCGGATATGGTGTGATTCTCCTCCAACAGTTCAATGATAATTTCAGGATGGTCGACGTCACGATCCCAGCCAACTCCCAGCCGTTCAAGCTTGAGGGGTTTTACGTTCCCCCTCCTTCAGAAGAGTTTTTGATCGGAAATGATCTAGAAATGGATTTGGTGATCGTGTACACCGATGACAGACGAGAGAAAGAGCGGTTGCTCAGGCAACTTGACTACAACGCGATCTATAAAAAAGCACGAGATCTGTTACCGATTAATCAGCGAGTACTTAGGAGGTTGAGAGAAATAAAAGGTGTAAGGTACGTCGACGTGGAATCATTTCGTTACGACAAAACCTTAAATCTCTGGTCGAGAATCACAGCGCCGATCGAAGTGGGTTTCCAGTGAAGAAGAGGGGGGTCGGCTCAAATAGTCCCGCCTATCTGAGATGGGTCCTTCGGCGAGGCTTGGGGTTCAACTGGCACAGTGGGAACGCCTTCCTCTTTCGTGATGAATAGATTCGCCAGACAGGCATTCCTGGGGTTGCTGACGTCGAAGCCGTTTCAGAGACGGTTTGCCAGGTTCATCGTCCATCCGGTGAGTCTCTTGGCCATCGCGACGGTGTTTGCCACGCTCGCCGGGGTGTGGCTGACGAACTACTACCAGGAGCGGGCGTGGGTGCGGGAGAAGCGGTT